>NZ_JCAXEA010000040.1:0-20084 GCF_059759125.1 Arthrobacter sp. GQ119
ACTCTTCTACTCCCTGTGCTACAGCGGACACGGCGTCCAGATGGCAGCCCACATGGGCAAGCGCATGGCCCACTACATGGCCGGCGACAAGACCGCCAACGTATGGGAAGACCTGAAAAACCCGCCCGTCCCCGGCCACTTCGGCCCGCCCTGGTTCCTGCCTTTCATCGGCGCAGCCGCCAAGATCATCGACCGAGTCAAATAGGCAGGAAAAGACTCCCATGACTTCATCCACAATGGTTATTGAAGCCGGCCCGGATACAGGCTACGGCCGTGCCGAGGTTGCAGGCCTTCCCGGGGGTGCCTTCCTCGAAGGCCAATGGCAGACCACGGACATGGTTCTGGAAATTCGGGATCCTGAAGACGGCATCCTGCTCGGCCGGGTCTGCTCCTCTTCGCCCCAGGACGTCCGGCGTGCAATCACGCACATCCACCGGCATCTCCAGGCTGAAGAGTGGCCGCTGCGCTCCCGCAGGCAGGCGCTGGAGAAAGCCGGACAGCTTCTCAGTGAACAGTCCGGGCGGTTCGCCAAGATCATCGCGTCCGAAAGCAGCAAGACCATCACCGAAGCGGAGCGCGAGGTGCGCCGCTGCATCGAAACACTGCGGCTCTCGGCTGCCGCATCCGCAGAGCTCACGGGGGAGACCCTGGGTTTCGAGGACAGCATGGCCGGAGCCAACAAGATCGGGTGGTACAGCCGGAAGCCGGTGGGCATCGTCGCGGCCATCACTCCGTTCAATGACCCCCTGAACCTGGTGGCGCACAAACTGGGCCCTGCCCTCATCGGCGGCAACGGCGTCGTGCTCAAGCCTTCCGGACGCACCCCGCTCACGGGGCTGGCCTTTGTCCAGCTGCTGCTGGAAGCAGGCGTCCCGTCGGGACGCATTGCCGCGATTGTCTCCGGACCGGGTGTTTCCGAAGCACTCGTGACCGATGAGCAGATCGACCTGATCTCCTTCACCGGTGGCCCCGCCACGGCCGACCGTATTGCCGCAGCCGCCGGGGCGAAGAAGATCCTCTCTGAGCTCGGCGGCAACAATGCAACGATTGTCTGCGCGGACGCGGATGCGATCCAGGCAGCCGATGCCATCGTGGCCGGAGCCTTTGGTGTGGCCGGGCAGAACTGCCTCTCGGTGCAGCGCGTCTACGTGCACATTTCGCTGTTCGACGAGGTCCTCGAGCACGTCACCCGCGGCACGAAGGCCCTGAAGACCGGGCCGAAGCTTGACCGCGGCACTGACGTTGGCCCGCTCATTTCAGAGAAGGAAGCCCAGCGCGTCGAGGAATGGGTACAGGAAGCCACAGCGGCCGGTGCCACCCTGCACGCCGGCGGCCAGCGGCGCGGGGCGTACTACGAGCCCACCGTGCTGACCGACGTGCCCTCGGAATGCCGGGTCATCCACGAGGAAGTATTCGGTCCTGTCGTCAGCATCCTGCCCTTCATCAGCATCGCGGACGCTGTCCACGCCGCCAACAGCTCCGACTACGGGCTGCAGGCAGGCGTCTTCACCCAGTCCATCGACCAGGCGCTGGCCATCGCGGACAAGCTGCACGTCGGTGCCGTGGTGATCAACGAGACCAGCGACGTCCGCATCGATTCCATGCCCTTTGGCGGATTCAAGAAATCCGGTGTGGGGCGGGAAGGCGTCAAGTATGCCGTCCACGAGATGACAGAGCCTAAAAGCACCATCGTCAACCTTGGAGGCTCCGGTGCCCGCTGGCAACAGCTGTCGGGCGGCCTGCCGGAGCGGAAAATCTCATGAGCACGCACAGAATCGCTGTTATCCCCGGCGACGGCATCGGGAACGAAGTGGTCCCCGCGGCCATCGATTGCCTCGAGCGCATCGCGGAACTCCACTCCCTGGACCTGAAGTTCACGTATTTCGACTGGGGATCCGAATACTACTCCCGGCACGGGCGGATGATGGCTGTTGACGGGCTGGAGCAGCTCGCCAAGCACGACGCCATTTTCCTGGGCGCGGTGGGTTCCCCGGAGGTTCCCGACGCGGAGTCCCTGTGGGGGCTGCTGATCCCCATCCGCCGGGAGTTCCGGCAGTACATCAACCTCCGTCCCGTCAAAACGCTCGACGGCGTCGCGTCACCTCTTGCGGCCAAGCACCCGATCGATCTGCTCATCGTACGGGAAAACAACGAAGGGGAATACTCGGAAGTCGGCGGCCGCATGTACCGCGGGCTGCCGCAGGAGAGCGCGGTCCAGGAAACCATCTTTACGCGCATGGGAGTCGCGCGGGCTGCGCACTATGCTGCTGCCCTCGCCGCCACCCGGCGGGGAAAGCTGACCTCCGCCACCAAGAGCAACGGCATTGTGCACACCATGCCGTTCTGGGACGAGATCGTCGCGGAAACGGTCCTGGAGTATCCGGAGGTCACGCTCACCAGCGAGCTGGTTGACGCCTTGGCGGCACACATGGTCCTGAAACCCTGGACCTTCGATGTCATTGTGGCCTCCAATCTGTTCGGCGACATCCTGTCGGACCTTGGCAGCTCTGTCACCGGTTCCATCGGCCTGGCACCCAGCGCCAACCTCAATCCGGAGGGCGACTACCCGTCCCTCTTCGAGCCGGTCCACGGCTCGGCACCGGACATTGCCGGCAAGGGCCTGGCAAACCCGGTGGGCCAGATCTGGTCCGGGGCCATGATGCTGGAGCACCTCGGCCACGCCGAAGCCGCCGCACACCTGCAGTCCGCATTCGAGTCGGCCCTGCGCGCCGGACTCGGAACCCGCGACGTGGGCGGAACGTCGTCGACGTCGGAATTCACGGCAGCGGTCCTCAGCGCCATCGGCGCTCTGGCTCCGGAACAGGCCTCCATCGCCGGGACTTCGGCCTCATGACCGGAGTGCAGGGCAGCCGACCAGTTGTCGCGGCCCTATACCGCGAGGCGCTCCCGCCCCGCCTGGCCGAAATCGAGGAGCTCGCAGAGGTCCGGCTGACCAAGGCCGACGGTCTTGCCGAGGCGATGGACGGCGCGGATGTGCTGTACCAATGGCACTCATTCTCACCGGCGTTGCGGGAAAACTGGGATGCAGCCTCGTCGTTGAAATGGATCCACGTCTCAGCAGCGGGCGTCAGCCAGTTGCTGTTCGATGAACTCATCCACAGCAGCATCGTCTACACCAATTCCCGCGGCGTCCTCAGCCGGGCCATCGCAGAGTTCGCCCTCGGTTTTGTCCTGGACATGGCCAAGGACGCGCAGGGTTCGTTTAGGCTGCAGCAGGAACAACGCTGGCAGCACCGCGTCACCCGCAAGATTCAGGGCCAGACTGCGCTGGTGGTCGGCACCGGATCCATCGGCCGCGAAATCGCCCGGCTCTTCCGCGCGGTGGGCATGGAGATCGACGGTGCCGGCCGGGCATCCCGTCCCGGCGATGCTGATTTTGGGCAGATCCACTCCTCCCGCGACCTGACCCGGATCGTCCACGACTACGACTACCTGGTACTCGCCGCGCCCTTGACGAACGAAACCAGGGGACTGGTAAATGCTCAAATCCTGGCCTCCATGAAGCCGTCCGCCCGCCTGATCAACGTGGGCCGCGGGGAACTGGTGGATACCGATGCCCTGGTTGAAGCGCTGGCCTCAGCCTCCATTGCCGGCGCTGCCCTGGACGTGGTGCACCCCGAACCCCTTCCCGAAGGACACGCCCTCTGGGGCATGGACAACGTCATCATCACACCCCACATGTGCGGCGACACTGAAGACTACCTCGACGATCTTGGAAAACTGTTCGTCGACAATTTGAGGCGGTTCTGCAAAGGCGAACCGCTGGAGAACGTCGTGGACAAGAGACTTGGGTTCGTCTCCGTTCCGGGACCCTCCTAACCAACTAAGCCATCGGTTGCTCCGCAGGTGCCCTTTCGAATGCTCAAAACGGCACTTACGGAGCAACCGGCACAAGGATTGAGACAATGACAGAGAAATCGTCCCTTTTGGAAACCGCAGCAAGCCGGACGGAGACCGACTTCATGGGCGCCCGACAGATCCCGGCGGCCGCTTACTGGGGCATCCAGACACTGCGTGCAGTGGAAAACTTCCCGATTACGGGCACGGCGATCTCTGCGTACCCGCAGCTGGTACGGGCTCTTGCCCAGGTCAAGCATGCTGCCGTGCTGGCCAACTTCGATCTCGGCCTGATCGAGGGGGCCAAAAAGGATGCCATCGCGCAGGCCTGCCAGGACATCCAGGACGGCTTGCTCCATGACCAGTTCGTGGTGGATGTCATCCAGGGCGGAGCCGGAACCTCAACCAACATGAACGCCAACGAGGTTGTCGCCAACCGGGCGCTGGAGCATCTGGGGCTGAACAAGGGCGAGTACGCCATGATCCACCCCAACGGGGATGTGAACATGGGCCAGTCAACCAACGATGTCTACCCCACGGCGATCAAGGTCGCAACGATCCAAGGTGCCCATGAGCTGCTGTCCGCCATGGCCTACCTCCGCGAAGCTCTTGCGCGCAAGGCCGCGGAGTTCGAGGACGTGGTGAAGGTGGGCAGGACCCAGCTGCAGGATGCGGTGCCCATGACGCTGGGCCAGGAGTTCAGCACCTACGCGGTGATGATTGACGAGGATGAACGGCGGACCCGTGAAGCCCTGGTCCATCTGCACGAGATCAACCTCGGCGCAACCGCCATCGGCACCGGCATTAACACCCATGCACGGTACGCTGCCGAAGCCCGTACGCACCTGCAGCGCATCACCGGGCTGCCGGTGGTGACGGCCGGCAACCTCGTGGAAGCAACCCAGGACTGCGGAGCCTTCGTGCTGTTCTCCGGAACCCTGAAGCGCGTGGCCGTGAAGCTGTCAAAGATTTGCAACGACCTGCGGCTGCTGTCCTCGGGGCCGCGGGCAGGTTTCGCGGAAATCAACCTTCCCCCGCGCCAGGCGGGATCGAGCATCATGCCCGGGAAAGTGAACCCGGTCATTCCGGAAGTGGTCAACCAGGTGGCGTTCGAGGTCATCGGCAATGACCTGACCATCACCATGGCCGCCGAGGCCGGGCAGCTGCAGCTGAACGCGTTTGAGCCGATCATCGCCCGCTCGCTGTTCGCCAGCCTGACCCACCTCACCGCAGCCTGCACAACCCTTGCCGACCACTGCATTGACGGGATCACTGCCAACAAGGAGTTCCTGCGGTCCCAGGTCGAAGCGAGCATCGGCGTCGTAACGATCCTCAACCCCCTCATCGGGTATGACGCGGCCACCTCCATCGCCCGGCAGGCACTCGCAACGGGCCGCAGCGTTACCTCGCTCGTCCTCGAACGCGGACTGCTCACGGCCGAAGAGCTCGAGGAGATCCTCCGTCCCGAGCATCTGGCAAACCCGCAGGCCGGCATCGCTGACCAGATGCCCCTTGAGACAACGCCAATGCAGTAAAGGGGCAGGAATGCGCTCCAGTGACGTGCGGTACCGATTCGTCATTGACGCGTGCACGTTCTGAGTCATGCCGGGACAGGAAAGGTGTTCGACACCGCGTAGAATTTATTCTGCCCACTGCACCCAGCCTTGACCCGGAGAAAGGACCGCCGATGATGCCCCGTGCTTCGTTTCGGCTGTTCCGCACCGGACTCATCGGATCAGTAGTCCTTGGACTGGCCGCCGGCGGGCATCTGGCCGGAGGCGGCCAGCTGCCGCCAGCGGCAGTTCTGGCGGCCCTCTGTGCCGTCACCGTGGTTCCAGTGGCTGCCCTGACGCGCTTTCGCCTGTCATTTCCGGCCCTGACCGGGCTGATTGGCGCGACGCAGATCTGGCTCCACTGGGCCTTCAGTGCACTGTCGGCCGGAGCCTCCGCAGCCGCTCCGCAGGCGCACCTGTCCGGCCACGCCGGCCACGGACCCGCAGCGTTGGGTCACGAGACACTGACTGTGGCCGCCGCGGCCCACTCAGCCGTACCTGACGGGCCCATGTTGGCCGCCCACGCGGTGGCAACACTTGCCACCGCGCTGGTCCTGGCCCGCGGCGAACAGGCCCTCGGAGTCCTGGCTGACTGGCTGCGCCCACTCCTGCGGCAACCCGAACCAGCCAGCATCATCCCTGCCCGCGCTCCCGACGCGTGCGGGATCGCCGCGGTTCTTCCCGCGGCACGGCCTGCCGTGCGGCTGCCTTCCCGGCGAGGTCCTCCCGCGTTCGCCTCCGCCGCCTAGAGCCGGTCCCTTTCACCCGAGGACAGGAATCGACGGCGGCGTTTTCACCCGGTTCCCGAACAGGCCCCTACGGCCTGCGCGTCCCGATCCGAATTACCGTGAAAGGCATCCGCCATGAAGACTTCCATTCGCCGTACCCTCGAGACGGCCATATCCGCCACTTTTGCGGTTGGGTTCCTGGCCGCCGGCGCGGCCGCGGCCTCTGCGCACGTCACCGTCGACCCGTCCTCCACATCCGAGGGCGGTTTCACCAAGCTCACCTTCAGCGTTCCCAACGAGTCCGACACCGCCAAGACCAACCGGCTCGAAGTGAAGCTGCCCACCGATACCCCGCTGACCACCGTCTCGGTCAGGCCCATGGATGGCTGGAAAGCCCAGGTCATCACCACTGCCCTGCCCAAACCGGTGCAAGTGGAAGGGGCAACCGTGACAAAGGCCCCCACCAGAGTGATCTGGACGGCTGACGCTGCACACCAGATCGGCCAGAACGAATTCCAGATCTTCACAATTTCCGTCGGGCGTCTCCCGGCCGCCGGCACCACGGTGATCCTGCCCGCGGCACAGGGTTACACCGACGGGACCACCGTGAATTGGGCCGACATAGAGTCAGCTGCCCACGACCACACCGCAGCAACTTCTGACGCAGCCTCCACCGCGCCGGCGCCGTCCCACCCTGCACCGTCTTTCGTCACCACCGCTACCCAAGCCGACGCCGCCACCGATGCCACAGAGGCCTCGTCGGCAGCAACGGCTGCGTCGTCCGCATCCGACGGCGGTGACCGCTCCGTCGGCTGGATCGGGCTCGCCGCCGGACTGATCGGCCTGGCCGCCGGGGTAACAGCCCTCGCACGCAGCCGTCCGATCCGGGGCACCTAACCACCGCAGCCCTTCCCCACCTGAACACTTTGCACCAGGTTTGACCGGTGCGGGTTCCTCCATACTCCCCATGACGCTTTGCGCTGCCCGCATGCCGCCTACCGGCCCGCGCTGCCTGCCAAGACGCGGCAGACCCGGCTGCGCCGTCGTGAGTCGAAAGACGAGACCATGACTGCACTAACCGACCCCCCAACTTCCACCCAGACAGCACCCCCGGACACCCGGCCCTCAAGCGCCGAACCAGACGGCCGCGGATGGTTCCGGGCGTTCCTGCTCCGCGTGCACTTCTATGCGGGGATCCTCGCCGGACCCTTCCTGCTCATCGCCGCACTTACCGGCGGCCTCTACGCCATCACCCCGCAACTGGAACAGGCCGTCTACGCCAAGGAACTGCACGTCCCCGCCCCTGCCCGGCCGCTGCCTCTGTCGGCACAGGTGCAGGCGGCCGTGAATGCTGCCGGCGGAGCCACCCCCGTTACCGTCCGGCCGGCGCCCGGACCCGAGGACACCACCCGCGTGCTGTTCGCGGACCCCTCCCTGGGTGAATCCGAATACCGGACACTCTTCGTTGACCCCGGCACCGGAAGCATCCGCGGGGACCTGACCACGTACGGCGGCAGCGGAGCCCTGCCGATGCGGACGTGGATCTCCAACCTGCACCGGTCCCTGCACCTCGGCGAAGCCGGCCGGGTCTACAGTGAACTGGCCGCCTCCTGGCTCGGGGTGGTCGCCCTCGGCGGCCTCGTCCTGTGGATCGATAGGATCCGCACCCGGAGGAGACCCAAGAAAGCACGCCCGGCGTCCGGGAGGGCGCGGACTCTGTGGCTCCACGGCACCACCGGCGCCATCCTGCTCGCGGGGTTTCTGTTCCTCTCCGCATCCGGGCTGACGTGGTCTACGCATGCTGGAGCCAATATCACCACATTGCGCAGCGACCTTGGGTGGCTTACACCTACCGTTTCCACCAGCCTCAACGGACAACCTGCAGGGCCGGCCGGTGACCACTCCGGCCACGGTTCAGCGCCGGCGCCAACCGGTACGGCCGCGGAGCCGACGCTGTACGACACCGTCGAGCGGATCGCGAGGGCCGACATCATCACAGCGCCGATGATCGACATCAAACCGCCCGCCACGGCCGGCACAGCGTGGACCGTGACCGAAGCAGGCCGTGAGTGGCCCGCAACGACCAGCGCCGTGGCGATCGACCCGGCAGCCGAAGAGATCACCAGCCGGGCTGATTTCGAGGACTTCGGCCTTGCCGCCAAGCTCACCCGCTGGGCCATCGCGGCGCACATGGGCTTGCTCTTCGGCCTGCCGAACCAGCTCATCCTGCTTGCCGTTGCTGCGGGCCTGGCAGCCATGGTGATCTGGGGCTACGTGATGTGGTGGAAGCGCCGCCCCACCCGCGGCAGCGCCTGGGCCGTCGGCAGGCCGGCGCCGCGGGGAGCGTTCCTCCGCGGGCACTGGGCAGGCGTCCTCGCAGCGATCACCGTCATGGTCCTCGGGGGGCTCTTTCTGCCGCTACTTGGCTGGAGCCTGCTCGGCTTCATCCTGCTGGACACCACAATGGCGGCAGCCAAACGACGCCGCCGGGCCAGTGCGGCTGCGCTAACCGAGCGCTAACAATTCTCGCCAGCCTATTGTGAATTGTTGACAATCCTGTAGTCTAGTGAGTGCGGCAGTTTTCCAAGGTTGGCGCAATCGCCATCCTTCAGGCCCAGCCAGTGCGCCGATCAGGGTGCACAGCGGCCCGGGCTTGATCCCTTTCACATACTCCACATGAGGTCAATTCCGATATGTCAGTTGAATCTTCGATTCCCGCCCGACAAACAGAATCAGCCCCGGCCCCCGGGGATCCACGCGGCTACGCCGTGGGTGACCGGGTGGTGTATGAGTCAGATGGAATCGCAGGATCCGGTGCCATCGATGCCTTCATGCCTGATGGGTCTGTGGTCTGGGTATGGCCCGACGATTTCATGGGCCGCAAGATGCTCTTCGCCGCCGACGCCCAGTCGGTACGCCACGAAGACGAGTCGCACGAGCGACGAAACCGTTCCAGTTGAAACCGATCCACCTAAGGAGAACCCCATGTCTGAACTTGCCTCTGCACAAATTGAAGTACTGGTAGGGAACCGGGAGCAGCTTCATCAGCTGCTTTCCGATGCGGAGGCGGCCCTTCTCCCGGCCGCCTCAATGGAGGGTTCCGCCGGCATCCTGGTCACCCGGCACAGCCCTAGCCGATACACTGTCGCCCTTAGCGACGCAGTTCCCTTCGGCGAGACCCACGAGCACGCACCAAGCTGATCGTCACGCCTGTCCGCATCCGCACCGATGAAAGTGCGGGAGACTGGGAAGCCATACCCACGAAGGCGGACACATTGATCAATCTCCTGCAGGATGCCGAAGGCTTTGTCCGGATGAACCGGCACTTTCCCGACAGCGTCCTGATCTCCATCACCTTTACCGACGGCACGGCGGAGCAGGTGTCCGGCCGGCGGCTGAACCAGGCCTACGACGACGCCCTGGCCGAGTACCGCGCGCAGAACCATCTGGACGCGAAGGGCTTTTCGCGTTCCCCGAAGAAGAGAACCGGCTCCGGAAACAAGATCGACTTCGTCCCGGTCCGTCCCGGCATGGGCGGCTGAGCCGCCCCCGCTGATCGAACCGCTTACCCGCCGATCGGACTGTCGGGATCCAGAGGTCCCGGCCGTTGGCTTCGACGGGCTCAACCAGCGTTGAGTGCCTTGATGACCTCCCTGGCCACGTCCACGCTGGACTGCGCGTTCTGGCCACTGATCAGGTTGCCGTCACGCACCACGAAGCTGGCCCAGTCCGGGCCGGTCTCCACGGCGGCGCCCTTCTCGCGCAGCAGCGTCTCCACCAGCCACGGCGTGTTCTCCCCGGTGCCGCCGCCCAGTTCCTCTGAATTGGTGAACACCGTCAGCCGCCGTCCGGCGAAGGCGAACGCGCCGTCGTCGGCCGTGGCGCTGAGCAGGCCCGCGGGGCCGTGGCAGAACGGGGCAATGATCTTGCCCGCTCCGTTCATCTCCACCAGGACCCGGCCCAAGTCCGTGTCCCGGAACAGGTCGGCCATCGGCCCGTGCCCGCCCGGCAGGACCACGGCGTCGTATGCGGCGGTGTCGACGTCGGCCAGCACCAGCGGCGCGAACAGGTCGACGTCGATCATGTCAAGGTAGGTGCGGAAGTCCTCCGCCCTTTCCTCGCTGCCGACGGCATCCGCCTGCAGGCTGGCCTTGTCCACGGTCGGCTTGAGCCCGCCGGGCGTGGCGAAGTCCACCGTGTGTCCCGCCCCGAGCAGGGCGCGGTGTGCCTCCACCAGCTCCTCGGCCCAGAACCCGGTGGGATGCTCGCTGCCGTCCTTCATGGTGAGCGAGTTGGCGGCAGATACGACCATCAGGATGTTGGCCATGGGATTCTCCTTATGTTCTGCGGTTCCTGGATTTCGGCAAGCTCAACCGGCGGATTTCGAAGGTGTCACACATCGGGGTTTTGGGCCGCCCACTGCCTGAGGCGCAGCGGCGGCTCGGTGCCTCCGGGCTTCTGCAGCAGCACCTGGTTCACTCCGGTCAGGCCATTCTCGAAGCCCAGCGCGCTCGAGGCCATGTACAGCCGCCATACGCGCGCCCGGCCCGGCGATGTCAGCCGCACCGCCTCATCCCAGTGCTCTTCGAGGTTCCGCACCCAGGCCCGGAGGGTCAGGGCATAGTGCCGCCGCAGCGCCTCGACGTCGAGCACCTCGAACCCGCCGTCTTCCAGTGCCGCCACCACCTCGGAAAGGCTGAGCATCTGGCCATCGGGGAAAACATAGCGGGGGATGAAAGAGTCCGGGTCATCCTCCGTCGGGCCGGCGTTCCAGGAAATGGCGTGGTTGAGCAGCCGGCCGCCGGGCCGGAGCAGGCTGTGCAGCTGTGAGACGTAGCGGGGGAGCTGGGCGCGGCCCACGTGCTCCGACATGCCGATGGAGCTGATCGCGTCGAAAGGCCCGTCGTCGATGTCGCGGTAGTCCTGGACCCGGATGTCCACGCGCTCGGTCAGCCCTGCTTCGGCCACCCGTTTCCGGACGAGCTCCGCCTGCTCAGTCGAGATGGTGATGCCAACAACGTTCACCCCATAGTGCTCGGCCGCATGCAGGGCGAAGCTGCCCCAGCCGCAGCCCACGTCCAGCACGCGCATGCCCGGCTGCAGTCCCAGCTTCCGGCAAACGAGGTCGAGCTTGGCTTCCTGGGCTTCCTCGAGTGTTGCGTCCTCGCTGTCGTAGACCGCGCAGGAGTACACCATCGTGGGGCCGAGCACCAGGCGGTAGAAGTCGTTGCCGACGTCATAATGGTGGGAGATCGCCGCGGCGTCGCGCTTCTTCGAGTGCCGCCGCCCGTGCTTTTCCACCTTCGCCTCTTCGGGCGGCGGCGCCGGATTCGGTCCCACCGCGCCGAGCAGGACAGCGGTGGAGAGCAGCGTCCCGAGCTCCCGTGCCGTCGGCCTGCTGAAGGGTCCCGGTTCTGCCAGCTTCCCTGCGGAGCTGAGCGCGGAGAAGGCTGCAAAGATGTCGCCGGGTGCCTCGATTTCGCCGGCCACGTACGCCCGGCTCAGACCCAGCTGCCCGGGTGACCACAGCATCCGGCGCAACGCCCGCCGCGACCGGAACTCGATGACCGGCGCATCCGCCGGACCCGCTTCCGATCCGTCCCACGCCCGCAGCCGGATGGGAATCTCCTCCGTGCCCAGGACAATGGCCAGCGCCTCGGCCAACCGTGGTGCCACACCCGATGTCTTTGCCATGTTGTCGCCTCTCGTCCGGTGCTCGCGTCAGGCCCGGCGGTCCTGCTCCATTGCAGTGCCGTCGCTTGGAAACTAAAACTACACAAGGGCAGGCTCGCCGGACAGTGAGACAAATCTGTCCGCTCGGGATCGGCCCGGTTCGGGTGTGGCGTGGCGCAGGTAGCGTTCATGGACAAGGTCCGGACGCGCTGACTTCTTCAGCAATCAAGAACGCACGACGGCGGGTGGCCGGCCAATATGCCAGCCACCCGCTGTGTTGCCTTCAGAGACTCAGGATAGTTCGGCGCAGATATCCCTCGATGGTCCAGAGGTGCTGACGAGCGTGAAGATTCCATCTTTGTCGATGGTAAACACGACCCGTCCGATGTATTGGGTTGTGGACGGCCCGCGTGGTACGTCGGTGGGGAACAGAATGAGGCCGTTGTGACCTGTCAGAGTGACGGTCTGAGTTCCATCCTTGTTGAATCTAGTTTGCGTTACGGATCCGTCCGTGCGGATAGTTACTGATGCTCCGGTATCCACGTTCGTGTAGGTCAAGAGGACGCCCTTTCCGGCGGTGATGATTCGCACCAACTTTCCGTTCTTGTCCCTGAACTCTTTGGTGTGCAGCTTTCCTCCCGTGCTGGACAGTCGCAGCGGGAATTCACACCCCAAGCCCGCCGGTAAGTCAATAGAATTTGCTGCACTGGCCGGAGCCACTGGAGCGAGACATACGGTAGCCAGAAATACTACAAGCACCAAGGCACGACTGATCTTGCTTTTCATGGCAAAACTCCATCCGATATGTGGTGGATAAAAACCGCACACGAAGGGTGTCGGAGACCTGCGGATAAAAACAATGGCGATGAGGATATTCAGAAATGAATAGCCAGGAAGCAGTTCCTGCGTAAAGGTTCACTGCAAATAAGTTGCCACGGATTAAGCGCACTGCGCAATCCACTCATTGTCACTTACTCAAGTAAGCGTCAACTCTCGGCATTTTCCTCTTTGAATAATGCCTAGGTGCAGGATATTAGTCTCTTCCCGGCGACTTTGGGAAGGGAATTTTATATTCAATGGCAGTCTATGAAATAGCTTTGGTGCAGCCTGCGCTCACAACGGCGGGTAACCCGGCATCATTCAGGCGTTCATGCCCCCGTCCACAACGGTTCACACACGCCGTCAAGCATGGCGTCATGACTCCTTTCACCCGCCGCCATATCCTCAAAGGTGCCCTCGCCGCAGCCGGTGCTGCCGCCGTCGCCCCCGCCATAGCCGCGCCCGCCCACGCAGTCCAGCCGTCCGGCGTCGCGCTGGTCCGAAACCGCCTGACCCTGCCGTCCGGCATCGCCACCGGCGATGTCACCGCCGATTCCGGCGTCCTGTGGTCCCGCGCGTCTGGCCCGGGACGGCTGGTCGCAAGCCTGCTGGCGGTCGACGACGACGGGTCCCCGCTCCGCGGCGGCCGCGCCTTCCAGCGGGTGCTGCGCGGGACGGCCGCCAGCGAGGCCACCGACTTCACCTCCAAGATCAACGCCACCCATCTCCCGGCCGGCACGCGCTTCGCACTCGCCATGCACTTCGAGGACGCAGAGGGCAACGCCGGCGAAACCGCCCGCGGCTCCTTCACCACCGCACCCGGAACCGGCGCCCTCCGCAGCGGCGGCACGCCCCGCCGCCAAAGCTTCGTCTGGAGCGGCGACACCGCCGGCCAGGGCTGGGGCATCAACGAAGAGATCGGCGGCATGCGCGGCTATGCGGCCATGCACGCCACCAAGCCGGACTTCTTCATCCATGCCGGCGACACCATCTACGCCGACGGCCCCATTGCCGCCGAGGTCACCGAGCCGGACGGGCAGGTCTGGCGCAACCTTGTGACCGAGGAAGTGTCCAAGGTGGCCGAAACCCTCAACGAGTTCCGCGGCCGTCACCGCTACAACCTCATGGACCGCAACGTCCGGGCCATGTATGCCGACGTTCCGGTGATTGCCCAGTGGGACGACCACGAAACCACCAACAATTGGTACCCGGGGGAGATCCTCACCGACGCCCGCTACACCGAACGCCGCGTTGACGTCCTGGCCGCCCGCGGCCGCCAGGCCTGGCAGGAATACCAGCCCATCGCCCAGCTGAGCGACGGCGGCACCGGCTTCGAACCGGCCCGCATCTACCGCAAAATCTCCCGCGGCCCTCAGTTGGACGTTTTCTGCCTGGACATGCGCACCTTCAAGGATCCGAACACCGCCGGCAAGGAAACGAGCCTCACCCACATCCTCGGCGAGGAGCAGGCCCTCTGGTTGATCAAGGAAGTCAGCAGGTCCACGGCCACGTGGAAGGTGATCTCCGCCGACCTCCCGCTCGGCATCATCGTGCCGGACGGCCCGGTCAACCAGGAGTCCCTCGCGAACCGCGACGCCGGCGCCCCCTTGGGGAAGGAACTCGAGATCGCCGGTGTGCTGTCTGCGTTCAAGCGCAACCGGGTTAAAAACGTGGTCTGGCTCACGGCCGACGTCCACTACTGTGCCGCCCACCATTACTCGCCGGAGCGTGCCGCATTCCAGGACTTTGATCCCTTCTGGGAATTCGTGGCCGGCCCCATCAACGCCGGAACGTTCGGCCCCAGCCAGATGGACGGCACCTTCGGCCCGGAGGTGGCGTTCTTCAAGGCCGGCGCCTACGCAAACCAGTCCCCGCGCACCGGCGAAAGCCAGTTCTTCGGCCACGTGGATCTCGACGAGGACGACGTCTTCACCGTCAGCCTCCGCAACGCCGCCGGCGCCGTGCTCTGGAGCAGGGCGCTGCATCCGCAGCGCTGACCCGCTGAGCCTGGTGCCGGCAGGCTGAACCAGCGGAAGCCCGACGGCGGGTGGCCGGCAACCATTGCCGGCCACCCGTTCGATTCACAATCGCGCTCAGAAGGAAATCCCGCATATGGTCTGCGAAGATATGCGGTAGTGGGACGGCCAAGCAGCGCCGCCTACTGCCCACTGCCGCGCCCCGGGGGAGCCAATAGTGCCAGGAATGAGCTTTACCGCCGTTGACTTTGCTACGGCGAACAGCGATCGCGCGTCGGTGTGTGGCGTCGGTCTCGTGAAGGTCCGCAACGGACGCGTTGAGGACAAGGCCTTCTGGCTGATCAAGCCCCCGCCCGGCGTCGAGCATTTCGACCCCCTCAACACCGGCTTCCACTGCATCTCGGCAGAGGACGTCTGTTCCGCCGCCGACTGGGAAATGTCCGTTGAGGGAATCCTGCACTTCGCGTGTGAGGACCCCATGATCGGCTACACCGGCAGCCACAACGCCGACGTGATGCTGAAGGCCAGCGAGCGGCTGGGCCTGGACCTGCCGGCCAAGGACTTCTACTGTGCCCGCAGCCTCGCGCGGCGGGAGTTGGATTTGCCGAAGCACAGCATGAATGAGGTCCTGGCAGCGTTGAAATTGCCGCCCATTGCGTACCCTGATCCAGGTACGAACGCCATGGCCTGCGCCAAGCTGGTGCTGGCCATTGGCCGCATGCGGCGGCTTGGCAGCGTTCCGGAACTGTGGAACGCGCCGGCGGCGACGATCGGCCACAAGCCGCAGGGCCGGCGTCGTAAGTAGCCCTCAGACAAACGCGAACGGACTCTTGAGGCCCTGTTTTCCTGCCGCTGAGCCGATGGCTGCGCCTGGCGCTCAGCGGCACTCGGCTATTTCTCCTTGGGGATGATAATCCACAGGGCGATGTAGGCCAGTTCCCCGACGCCAAACAGGCCGAAAAGCACGAAGCCAATGCGGACGAGTGCCTTGGGAATCCCGAATCGTGCCGCGAGGGCCGCGCAGACTCCGGCGATGATCTTCCCGTTCCTGGGCCGAACCATGATTGCATCCATTTCGTCACACTAGCAGTCGCCACCGGCCGCGTCAGCCCGTCAGGAGGCGGTCACCGTCACCGTCCGGGTCGCGAGAACGGCGCCGGTAATCCAGTGCTGGAAATCGAAGGCAATCGTGTACTTTCCGGGCGCCGGCGGACGGAGCAGGAAGTCGAACTTCTCTGCGGCGCCGGACTTGATGATGCTGGTCAGCAGTGGCTGGCCCGCCATCGACGGCTGGATGGCAGGGCCCGCCGGGTTGGGCGTGTTCCAGAACGGGCGGCCGTCGTGCGCGATCAGTTCGGCGATGCGCGCCGGCCTTCCGGCCGAGTCCATGAACCGTGTGACCGTGGGGAAGTAGTCCACGTTAACCATGCGCACCAGCGTGGGCTTCCGGTTGCCGGTAACCATGTTCGCCTTCATGGCAGAGATGGCCCACACCCTGTCGCCCCTGGGCCTGCTGGCGATGGCGCCTCCCAAGAGAAAGAAGTGCTTGGGCTCGAAGCGATTGAGGCCCGCGTCCTCACCGGACAGCCCGGCGGCATGGTTCATTTCATGCCACCGGGGATCGATCGAATACGGCGCAATCAGTGTCTCGGTGGCGATGTCATACAGGGGCCCCTCCTGCGAGTGGCGCCGCGTTCCTGCCGGGATCGGCGCCGCGGGGTCGGCCTGGGGATCGATAATGATGGCCCCGAACATGCCCATCTGGACGTGCAGGGGAGTGTTGACGTGGCAGTGGTAGAAGTACGTTCCCGCGGATCCCCGGTTGGGGTTGCCGCGTACTGGTACGTCCGGCCTCCACTGGTACGTGTATTCTCCCGTCACCTCGAACGAGGTGTGGCCCACGCCGTCGTTCCGGGGATCCGGTTCGATGCCGTGCCAATGGATCGTGTGGACCTTTTTGCTCGGCTTGACGGTCGCGTGGAAGAGCTGCCCTTCCGTGAGCCGCACGAGGGGCCCGGGCAGCCCCCGCCCGGAGTTGTCCGTCTCGAAGCTCCACACCTCGTGCTCGGAACGGTCGGGAAAGGTGAGTTCCCTGTTGAAGAAATCGAGCTTGACGGAGACGTCCGGCCGCAAGCGGAACTCGGTCTCGGGGCTGCCCTCGTGGGGCTGGTCCGAGGCGAAGTCCACCTGGCTCCGGAACGTGTGGTGAGCCTCGTCCTCCACGGTTCCTGGCAGACCGGGCTCCGGCGTAGGACCTGCCGCCAGTGACCAGTCCGACATCAAACCGCCAGGGTAGAGGCCGCCCGCTGCAGTCTGCGACGGCTCGGCATGGCAGTGCATGGGATACTTCCAGTCTTCAGTCCTGGCATTCCAGACTTCGTCCACCGTGTCGGGCGGACGTCGGACCGGCAGCATCGCCTCCTTGCGCTCAAGCGGCTTCAGCTGGATGGTGTCCTCCCATTGCTGGAGGACGACGTCACCCTGTGGACTGATCCTGCCGTTGGTCCGCGGGAAGTCGATCCCGTTGGCCCGCACGGTCCACACATGGTTGCCGTGATAGTGCAGCTGGTGGTCGGTGATGCCGGCGTTGACCATCCTCATCAGCTGGCCCGTGCGGACCGCCCCTGCACCCGGAGAGGCGCTGAAGTTCCGCACATCGGTTTCCCGGGGGTGGCCTGAGGGCAGTGTGTCTTCCTCGCGGTGCTCGTTGAACACCTTATCGGTGGTGAGGGCCAGCGCCTGGAAGCCTGAGTATCCGTTGAGCGTGAAGTATCGCGGGACGGCGGGGGTGGTGAGCGGGTTGACCGTCTTTCCCTGGGATGCGATGCGTGCCCAATTCGATTCCACGTCATGGCACAGCCACAGCCACTGGCGCTCGAACTCAACCCCTCCCGGGTTGAGCCGCCAGGCGTTCCGCGGGTCAATGACCACCAGCGCGCCGTACAGGCCCAGTGTTCTCTCCACGGGCTGGTTGCCAGGATCGGAGAACAGGTAGGTGCCGGGCAGCGGGGCACGGAACTCCAGGAGCTTTGACTTGCCCGGAGCGACTGGGCCGCTCGTGGCGTCCGCTCCTGCCGGGCCGGCGGCGTGGAACCGGAGTTCGTGAGGCTGGGACAGGGTGTTGTGCAGCAGGATGCTGACGGTGCTCCCTGTTTCAGCGATCAGCGTCCGCTCAGGAAAGTAACTGGCCCAGTACCCCCGCCGGGCCAGGAACTGCCGCGGGAACAGCGGGTCCGGCCGCAGCGGTGCCGGCCTGCCGTACGGCGGCACCGGAGCCTTGAGCGGATAGCTGCGGCTCGCGACCACCTGGCCGGCCGCCGTGAACACCCTCGGGCCCATCTTCAGTGCCGGCTTGGGGTCTTCCCTGCGGGTGGGCCGGTCGCCGAATCCCCGGTGGTAGACAAGTGACCCGTCCACCATCGGAACGAATCCCTCATTCACGTAGACGTTCAGCGGGCTCATGACTGCCCCCGGCGCGCATCCCGGACGGTAAGAGTGCCGGCACTGAAATTCATGTCCCCCCCAAACGCGTTTGCGGACTTTGCCCATTTTTTTCGGGGGACGTTGGGGAAAGCTGGTCTTGCGGGGCCACTAATTGGGGGTTCGGAGGCTCTTTGTGTTCCTGGCCAGGCGCCGGGCGGGTCAGGAGGAGTGGCGGAGCTCTTCTGTTATGCCGGCGTCCCCGCTGTCGGGAATGGCGTCTATCTTGTGTTTGCCGCGGCTGGTGACGGCCAGGTCTTCAAGGGCCTGGGCGACCTCACGGGTGGAGGGCCGGCGCTCCGGCTCCCGGGCCGTCATGGCCGCCAGAAGCTGGCGCCACTCCAGATCGAGATCGCCGGGAATCTCGGGATCATCGATCAGCCGTGCCAAGGCACTTTGCAGGGGATCGCCCCGGAACACCGCTTCACCGGTGAGGCACTCAAGCAGCACCAGGCCCAGGGAGTAGACGTCGCTGGGAGGTCCCGCCGGTTCGGACCGCGCCTGCTCCGGGCTGAGGTAGGCCGCGGTCCCCAGGACACCGCCGGTGTCGTAGTGCTGCGCGTCGGATATCAGGGCGATGCCGAAGTCCGTCAGTTTGGCCCGCATCCGGGCGGCATCGTAGGTGTAGTCGTAGACCAGGATGTTGCCGGGTTTGACATCCCGGTGCACCACACCGTTTTCGTGGATGTAGGCCAGCGCGTCGGCGAGGTCGTAGCCAATCTGCGCTGTGTGCCGGGCCGGGAGCGGGCCTTCCCGCAGACGGTGCTTGAGGTCCGGACCGTCCACAAGCTCCATGACGAGATAAATACGCGGCCGTCCCGGTTCCGCCCTGTCCACGCCGGCGTCAAGGAGGGTGACCAGGCTGTGGTGGTTCAGGCGGGCGAGGACGCTCACCTCGGCGTCGTCGTCCTGCAGCGCGCCAACGGTGTCCTGCAGTTCCTGGGCCGGCTTGGACTTGATGACTATCTTGACGGCGACGTCCCGGCCGAGGGAGTCGTCAGTGGCGCGGTAGACGTTCGCCATGGCTCCGGAGCCTATTTGTTCCACGAGGCGGTACCTGCCGCCCAGGGATGTGCCTGCTGAAATGCCGGACAGATCGTCCATTGATTACCTTGCGTTTTCCCGCGCGGACCAGGTGCTGCGCCGCGCGTATTTTTGTATGAACCTGACAGCAGGAGCGGGTTAAAACCTCTGCCAACTCGGCCGGCGTTGAGCGAACCCAAGCGTGCGGCGTTGGTGGCCAGGACGGCGCTGGCCGCAGCGTTGCGTCTCAAGCACATCAGTAACTAAGCACAGCAGGAAGAGCCGATGTCCGGCTCTTCCTGCTGAGCTGCGAGCTAAATGAGGTTGGGTGCGCTGGCTAGGATGTAGTCAGCCGCGGCCGGTCCAGTCATGGACAGTTCGTTGTTGTCAGGATCGATGCCGAGCGCCTGGAGCCCCGCCCGCAGCGCCTCAGGGGTTTCGGGCTGGGTCTTGTGGATCAAACTCCAGCTGGTGTACAGGCCGTAGAGCTCGTCCGGGTTCAGCCCGGTATCGGTTTCCCGGTCCGTGGTGAGGGCCTCGGCTACGAAACGGTCAAAGTGTGTTGCAGTCATTTTTGGCTCTTTCATGGCGTGCACGTTGATCCGCCGTTCTGCTTCAGCGATAACGGACCACTGCCCCTAAGGACGGAGATCTTCCTTGAAATTTATTTGAGACAGACCGTTCTGTCTAGTTCGTCTTCGCACATGGACTCCGGCAAGGAAAAAGGGCAACGGAGGATGCCGGTCCCGGGGCCGCGAGGCCCGTCCGGACGCCAATTTGCGCTGGGCTTGCTGGGTGTGTAAAGTAATTCGAGTCGCCGCCGCTGAAGCGGAAAAATAGCGGCCAACCCCTTACAAAACAGCCCTGAAACGGGACGCTGACTGGCGTGCCGAGAATGGGCGGGGACCCTCCCGTTGGATCGCAGATCGCAGAAACGCTGATTTGCAAAGATCCGCCGGACCGGGTAAGTTTGG
>NZ_JCAXEA010000041.1:0-17554 GCF_059759125.1 Arthrobacter sp. GQ119
GACGTTTTAGGCGGGCAAGCAGCCGACAACAATCCTGGCAAGCCTGCCGTCGGCAAGTGAAGCTGCGAATGGCCTCCGCCCTCTTGGGCGGGGGCCATTCCGGTCCACCCGGTGAACAGAAAAGAGGGAGATGACTCTGATCAGGCGTGTGGCGTTCCTGTCGCTGCACACATCGCCCATGGAGCAGCCCGGCTCCGGGGACGCCGGTGGCATGAACGTGTACATCAGCAGTCTGGCCTCGTCCCTCGCGGCCACCGGAGTCGAAGTGGACGTCTTCACCCGATCTACGGACGCCAGGCAGCCCGCCGTCGAACACGCCGGTCCGGGCGTCCGCGTCCACAACATTGCCGCGGGACCGCGGCGGAAAGTTCCCAAGGAGGAACTGCCTGGACTGCTGCACTGCATGGTCGCCGAGATCGAAAAGATCAGAGGGCACCAGCCGCACGGACAATACGACCTGATCCACTCCCATTACTGGATCTCCGGCGTCGCCGGCCTGGAGCTGTCCCGGCGGTGGAATGTGCCGCTGGTCCACACCATGCACACCATGGCCAGGGTCAAGAACCTCGTGCTGCAGCCCGGTGAGAGTCCCGAGCCGCGGCATCGGGAAGACGGCGAATACAGGATCGCCGACGGCGCCACCCGCCTGATCGCCAACACCGGCGCCGAGGCCGCCGAGCTGGTGTCACACTACAGCGCGGACTTTGACCGTATCGACGTCGCTCCCCCCGGCGTTGACCTTTCCATCTTTACGCCTGCATTCCGCAGCGTCTCCCGCGCCGCCCGCGGCGTCCCCCGGGGCACATTCCATCTCCTGTTCGCCGGGCGGATCCAGTGGCTGAAGGGCCCGCAAATCCTCGTCCAGGCCGCTGCGCTGCTCCGCAGCCGCCGCCCGGACATCGACCTGAAGCTGACCGTCCTTGGCGCCCTCAGCGGCGCAAAGGACTTCAACCTGGGCGCGCTCATCAGCGCAGCCGGAATGGACGACGTCGCCACTCACCTCCCGCCTGTCGGCGCGCCGGAGCTGGCCGGCTGGTACCGCTCAGCGGACGTCGTGGTTATGCCCTCCTACAGCGAGTCTTTCGGCCTTGTTGCGCTCGAGGCTCAGGCCTGCGGCACACCCGTGGTGGCCACGCGTGTGGGGGGCCTGTCACGGGCCGTCAGCGACGGCCGCACCGGGCTGTTGGTTGACGGGCACAGGGCGGCCGACTGGGCCGATGCGCTCGAAGCCCTATACGACGACCCCGTGAGGCGGCAGGGCATGGGCAGCGCTGCCGCCATCCAGGCAGAGAGTTCAGGATGGGGGCGCACAGCCGCAATCACGCTCGAGAGCTACCACGCCGCCGCCCAGCAACACGCCGCCCGTTTGGAACTCATGGCCGTGTAAACAGGACGCTCCCCCACCCGTGTGAACTGGTCACGTGGGGTGAGGGAGCGTCGGGCCAAACCCTGCCCGGAAGTGAGGGAGGGTCGGAAGGGGGTTAGCGCTCGATGTCGCCGCGGATGAAGGCCTCAACCTTTTCCCGGGCGAGGTCGTCGTTGAACTGCTCCGGCGGGGACTTCATGAAGTAGCTCGAGGCCGAGAGCAGCGGGCCGCCGATGCCGCGGTCCAGGCCGATCTTCGCCGCACGGATCGCATCAATGATCACACCGGCCGAGTTCGGCGAGTCCCAGACCTCCAGCTTGTACTCCAGCGACACCGGCGCGTCACCAAAGTTCCGGCCCTCCAGACGCACGAAGGCCCACTTGCGGTCATCAAGCCACTGCACATAATCCGATGGGCCAATGTGCACATCCTTCGCCGCGAGCTCACCCTCAACATTGGACGTCACGGCCTGGGTCTTGGAAATCTTCTTGGACTCCAGCCGGTCACGCTCGAGCATGTTCTTAAAGTCCATGTTCCCGCCGACATTCAGCTGGTACGTGCGGTCCAGCGTCACACCACGGTCCTCGAACAGCTTCGCCATCACACGGTGCGTGATCGTGGCACCAATCTGGCTCTTAATGTCATCACCCACGATCGGCACACCCGCCGCCGTGAACCTGTCAGCCCACTCCTTCGTGCCCGCAATAAACACCGGCAACGCATTCACGAACGCCACCCCGGCATCGATCGCGCACTGGGCGTAAAACTCCGCCGCCTCCTGGGACCCGACCGGCAGGTAACAGACCATCACATCAGCCCGGGCGTCCTTCAGGGCCTGGACCACGTCCACCGGATCCTTCGTGGACTGCTCGATCGTCTCCAGGTAATACCGGCCCAGCCCGTCCAGGGTGTGCCCGCGCTGCACCGTCACACCGGTAGGCGGCACATCGGCGATCTTGATGGTGTTGTTCTCGCTGGCCAGAATGGCATCGGCCAGGTCCACACCGACCTTCTTGCCGTCCACATCGAACGCGGCCACAAACTGGACATCATTGACGTGGTACTTGCCGAACTCCACGTGCATCAGACCCGGGATCGTGGCCTGCGGGTCCGCATCCCGGTAATAGTGGACACCCTGGACCAGCGAAGCGGCGCAGTTACCCACCCCGACGATTGCAACACGAATCGGATTTGAAGACACGGAACTCCTTTAGAAAAAAATACTCACCGCCGTCGCTGGGTGACCAGGGACCGGCGGGTGCAGCGACCTGTTAGAAAGATGCTGCCCTCTATCATCTCCCGTGTGCTGAATGGGCACCATGCCATCATCGGGTGGTTCTCACCTACTCAAATGGGTGGGCAAACGGTGAAGCGCTGACGCAGCCCAGGGTCATGCCGAAGACTTCGTCGGGGTCGAGGCGGCGGAGTTCTTCGGCGAGGCAGTCGCGGAGGCTGCGCCGGGGCAGGGAGATCCGTTGGATGGGCTGGCCGGGTTGGGTGAGTTCGGCGACGGAGAGTCCGGGGCGGAAGAGCTGGATGTCGCCGGTGGCGCGGGTGAGGCGGACGCGGCGGATGCCGGTGCCTGCGGGGTCCGCGACGATGGTGACGGGCGCGTCCAGGGACAGCGTGAGCCAGGCCGCGAGGAGGATCGTGGACGGGGAGTCCGAGGCACCTTCGACCGCGACGGCGGTGACCGGGGAGGAGTCGACCTGGTCCAGCACGGCGGCGAGCTGGATGCGCCAGTTCGTCAGGCGGGTCCAGGCCAGGTCGGTGTCGCCGGCCTTGTAGGTGTTGCGGATGTTTTCCAGCGCGACCTGGGGTTCGGCCTCGTTCGCGGAGTCGGTGATGCGCCGGTGCGCGATCCGTCCAATGGAGGTTTCGGAGGCGTTCTTCGGCGCCCCGTGCGGCCACCAGGCCACGATCGGGGCGTCGGGCAGCAGCAGCGCCGCGACCAGGGACTCGCTTTCCTCGGCGAGTTCCCCGAAGCCGCGCAGCACGATCACCTCCGAGGCCCCGGCGTCCCCGCCGACCCGGATCTGGGCGTCGAGCCGGTTCGGCGCGGCCGAGCCGGCGTCGGCGAGCACGATGATCCGGCAGGGGTGTTCCCGGCTGGCCTCGTTCGCGGCCTCGATCGCTTCCTCTTCCAGCCCGGACTTCGTGACCACCACGAGGGTGAGCACCCGGCCCAGCGCGATCACCCCGCCCTGCTCGCGCAGGGACATGATCTTCTTGGAGATCTTGGAGGTGGTGGTGTTCGGAAGATCTACAATCATGGCCTTCTCCAGGTGCGTCCGTCGCGGGCTAGCAGCTCATCAGCCGAGGCCGGGCCCCAGCTGCCCGGGGCGTAAGGCTCGGGCTGTTCGCCCAGCCCGGCCCAGTACTCTTCGAAGGGGTCCAGGATCTTCCAGGACAGCTCCACTTCCTCGTGCCGCGGGAACAAAGGCGGCTCGCCCAGCAGCACGTCCAGAATCAGCCGCTCATACGCCTCCGGGCTGGACTCGGTAAACGAATGCCCGTACCCGAAGTCCATCGTCACGTCCCGGACCTCCATCTGCGTGCCCGGGACCTTGGACCCGAACCGGATCGTCGCGCCCTCATCGGGCTGGACCCGGATCACCACCGCGTTCTGCCCAAAGTCATCATCACTATGGTCACGGAACAACAGGTTCGGTGCCCGCTTGAAGACCACCGCGATCTCCGTCACACGCCGGCCCAGCCGCTTGCCCGCACGCAGGTAAAACGGCACCCCGGACCAGCGCCTGGTGTTGATATCCACCCGGATCGCCGCATACGTCTCGGTCATCGAATCCGCCGGGATACCCTCCTCCTCCAGGTAGCCCTGGACCTGCTCCCCGCCCTGCCAGCCGCCGGCGAACTGCCCCCGGGCCGAATGCGTGGACAGGTCCTCCGGCAACCGCACGGCGGCGAGGACCTTTTCCTTCTCCGTGCGCAGATCATCGGCGTTAAAGGAAATCGGCTCTTCCATGGCGGTCAAAGCCAGCAGCTGCAGCAGGTGGTTCTGGATCACATCCCGCGCCGCGCCCACACCGTCGTAATACCCCGCCCGGCCACCGGTACCGATGTCCTCGGCCATCGTAATCTGGACATGGTCCACATAATTGGCGTTCCACAACGGCTCGAACAACTGGTTCGCGAACCGCAGCGCCAGGATGTTCTGCACCGTCTCCTTGCCCAGGTAATGATCGATCCGGAACACCGCATCGGCCGGGAACACCGACTCCACAATGTCGTTCAGCTGCCGCGCCGATTCCAGGTCATGCCCGAACGGTTTCTCGATCACCACGCGGCGCCATTTCTCACCCTCGGCCTGCGCCAGGCCGTGCTTTGAGAGCTGCCGGCAGACCTGCTCGAACGCCTTCGGCGGAATCGAGAGGTAGAACGCATGGTTGCCGCGCGTGCCGCGCTGCTCATCCAGCCCAGCGATCGTCTCACCGAGCCGCTCAAAGGCGGCGTCGTCGTCGAACTCGCCCTGCACGAAACGGATGCCCTCCGCCAACTGGTTCCACACCGCCTCATCAAACGGCGTCCGGGAATACGAGGTCACGGCATCCTTGACCTCCGCGGCGAACTCCGCGTTGTCCCACTCCCGCCGGCCAAAGCCCACCAGGGCAAAGCTCGGCGGCAACAAACCACGATTGGCGAGGTCATACACGGCGGGCATGAGCTTCTTGCGGGCAAGGTCGCCCGTGACTCCGAAAAGCACGAGCGAGGACGGACCGGCAATACGGTTCAGACGGCGGTCCCGCGGATCCCGCAACGGGTTCCCGCCCCGGGACGCAGTCCTTCTGCCGTTCAAAGTATCTGGCATGGTTAGTTAAGTGCCTTAGCTTTCAGTGGCGGACGCTGCCTGGCCGGCAAACGACGAAACAATCTCCTGTGGCGTGCTCCAGCCATCGACAAGGCACGAAAGGCACTTGGACAGGGGCTGCAAGGCACTGCGCTGGCAACGGCGCTGGCAAGAGCACTGGGCCACAGAAATCCTTGCCCTAAGACTGCCACCTGCCCGGGAAGCTGATAAACCACCACAAAGAGCGGCCTCACCTGCCCTTTAGGATGGGATGCTCAGGCGGCGAACAGTGCTGTGCGCACGGCCTTCTCAAAGCCATCTACGTGAGTGCGCGCCAGTTCTGCAGCACGGGCCTCGTCTTTATCGATCACCGCTTGAAGCAGGTCGACGTGCTCATGGACATGCCGGGAAAGGTCCGGCAGGCGATCCAGGACCATGCACCAGATGCGCGTGGCCAGGTTGTCATAGCGGATCAGCACGTCCTCCAGATGCGGATTCCCCGCCGCAGCATAAATTCCCTGATGCACGCGGGCGTCCAGCTGCAGGGTCTCCACAACTGTTGCGCTGTCCACGTCGAAGGACTCCACTGCAGCCACAATTCGCCGGAGACGCTCCCGGGCCGCCGCGCTGGCCACCCTGGCGGCACGGGAAGCCGCGAGCGGTTCCAGCTGCGCTCGAATCTCCGAGATAAACGCGAGGTCCGTGACCTCTACGCGTGTTGCGAAGGTGCCGCGCCTGGGATAGGTCACGACGAGCCGGTCCAGTTCGAGCCGCTTCAGGGCTTCCCTTACGGGAGTCCGTCCCACGCCAAGTTCCTTTGCAAGCCCTTCGTCGTAAAGGGGTTCACCGGGCTTGATTTCCAGGGTCAGCAGCCTGTCGCGTATCCGTTCGTAGGCCACGTCGGCCAGGGATTTCGAGCCAACGTCCTCGGTCACCGCCAGAGCTTCAAACGCCACCGTACCGCCTCTCCTATCGGCCAATAGTGACTATTGACCGTGTCCCTGCACCAGTATACGCTGGTCGCCAGTCCTAATATATCAATCAGTTGATCAAGCATATATCTATAGGAGGTCACGTGACCCTGGTGCAGACCACTCAAGAAACACGGCCCGCTCCGCAGGCGGAAGCCTCCGGAGAAGCGACCAGCCGGAAGTTCGTACTCACACTGTCGTGCGTCGAACGAGCCGGCATCGTTCAGGCAGTCACCACGTTCCTGTTTGAGCGCGGATTCAACATCGAGGAGCACCAGCAGTTCGACGACGGCCTCCGCCAGACGCTTCACCTGCGTACCGCTTTTTCCGGGCCGGCAGACTTCGAACCAGCCAGACTCGAAGAGGAGTTCCGTCCCATCGCGGAACGCTTCGAGATGAAATTCAGCTTTCACGACGAGACCAAAGAGCGCGTTCTGGTGATGGTCTCCAAGTTCGGGCATTGCCTGAATGACCTGATCTTCCGCTGGCGCGGGGGCAGCCTGGGTGGAGAACTTGTGGCCGTCGTTTCCAACCACGAAACACACCGGGCCATGGCGGAGGCCGCCGGCCTTCCCTTCGTGTACATTCCGGTAACTCCCGAGACCAAAGAAGACGCCGAGCGCAGGCTGCTCGAGCTGGTCGACGAGTACAACGTGGACCTCGTGGTCCTCGCCCGGTACATGCAGGTGCTTTCCAATGACCTGTGCCGCGCCCTCGAGGGAAGGGCGATCAACATTCACCACTCGTTCCTGCCAGGGTTCAAGGGCGCGCGGCCTTACCACCAGGCCTATGACCGCGGCGTCAAGCTTGTGGGGGCCACCGCCCACTACGTGACCGCGGACCTCGATGAAGGCCCGATCATCGAGCAGGAAGTCATCCGTGTCGACCATAGCTTTGGGCCGACCTCCCTCTCAACAGTGGGACAGGATGCAGAGGCTTTGGCGCTGGCACGGGCAGTCCGTTGGCACTGCGAGCACCGTGTCCTGCTGGACCAGTCCAGCACCGTCGTCTTCCGTTGAGATCACCCAGGCACGAGCAGCAACAGCGCACATTCAAAAACAGCAGGAGTAATTAACACATGGCATCGACACCTCGCATTGTCATCATCGGCGCCGGAATCGTCGGCACTAATGTCGCCGACGAACTGGTGGCCCGCGGTTGGAACAACATCACAGTCCTGGACCAGGGGCCCTTGAACATGCCCGGCGGCTCGACGTCCCACGCCCCCGGACTGGTCTTCCAGACCAACCCCTCCAAGACCATGACCAGCTTCGCCAAGTACACGGTCGAAAAGCTGCTCTCCCTGAGCGAGGACGGCATCAGCTGCTTCAACCAGGTGGGCGGCCTGGAAGTTGCAACCACCGAGACCCGCCTCGCAGACCTGAAAAGGAAACTCGGCTACGCCGCATCGTGGGGCATCGAGGGAACGATACTGTCCCCCGCCGAATGTAAGGAGCTTTACCCGCTCCTGAACGAAGAGGACGTTCTCGGCGGTCTCCACGTGCCCAGCGACGGCCTGGCCAGTGCTGCCCGTGCAGTCCAGCTGCTCATCAAGCGCACGGAGGCCGCAGGAGTCAAGTACCTGGGCTCCACCACGGTGACAGGAATACAGCAGACGGACGGGCGGGTCACCGGCGTCGAAACCTCCGAGGGCGTTCTTCCCGCCGATATCGTGATCTCGTGCGGTGGATTCTGGGGCGCAAAGATCGGCGCCCTGATCGGCATGGCGGTGCCTCTCCTGCCGCTGGCACACCAGTACGTCAAGACTGCTCCTGTGCCCGCATTGAAGGGACGCAACGAACTGCCGAACGGCGCTACGCTGCCAATCCTGCGCCACCAGGATCAGGATCTCTACTACCGGGAGCACGGCGAGCGCTACGGCATCGGTTCTTACGCCCACCGCCCCATGCCCGTTGACCTCGAGGACCTGGGGACCTTCAGCCCGGAGGCCGTCAACGAACACAACATGCCCTCCCGCCTGGACTTCACCCTGGAAGACTTCCTGCCCGCGTGGGAAGCCTCCAAGCAGCTGCTCCCGGGACTGGCCGAAAGCGAAATCGAAGATGGCTTCAACGGCATCTTCTCCTTCACCCCCGACGGCGGACCGCTCATCGGTGAATCCAAGGAGCTCGACGGCTTCTTCGTGGCAGAGGCCGTATGGGTAACGCACTCCGCCGGCGTGGCCAAGGCGGTGGCCGAACTGCTCACCACCGGCAAGTCAGAAACCGACCTGGGCGAGTGCGACATCACGCGCTTCGAGGACGTCCAGCTCACGCCTGAATACGTCAGCGAGACCTCCCAGCAGAACTTCGTGGAAATCTACGATGTGCTGCACCCGCTCCAGCCCAAGCTCTCCCCGCGAAACCTTCGCGTCAGCCCGTTCCATGCGCGGCATAAGGAACTGGGCGGCTTTTTCCTGGAAGCCGGAGGATGGGAACGGCCCTATTGGTTTGAATCCAACGCTGGACTCCTCAAGGAGATGCCTACGGAATGGCTGCCCCCGGCCCGTGACGCATGGGCACAGATGTTCAGTTCCCCGATCGCTGCCGCCGAAGTCTGGAAGACCCGCACGGCAGTGGCTATGTACGACATGACCCCGCTCAAGCGGCTGGAAGTATCGGGTCCCGGCGCCCTGAAGCTGCTGCAGGAGTTGACCACAGCGGACCTGGACAAGAAGCCGGGAGCCGTCACCTACACACTGCTGCTGGACCACGCCGGTGGCGTGCGGAGTGACATCACCGTTGCACGCCTCAGCGAGGACAGGTTCCAGCTCGGCGCCAACGGCAACATCGACACGGCGTACTTCACCAGGGCTGCGCGGCACCAAACCCAAAGCGGCTCAGCCACCGATTGGGTCCAGGTCCGGGACACCACAGGCGGCACGTGCTGCATCGGGCTCTGGGGCCCGCTGGCCCGCGACCTGGTCAGCGGCATTAGCGATGACGACTTCTCCAACGACGGTCTCCGATACTTCCGGGCAAAGGATGTTGTCATCGGTGGAGTTCCGGTCACGGCCATGCGTCTCTCCTACGTCGGGGAACTGGGCTGGGAGCTTTACACGAGCGCCGAATACGGTCAGAGGCTCTGGGACGTGCTCTGGAAGGCCGGGCAGGCGTTCGGCGTCATCGCTGCCGGACGTGCGGCCTTCAGTTCCCTGCGCCTGGAAAAGGGATACCGCTCGTGGGGCTCGGACATGACCACCGAACATGACCCGTTTGAGGCGGGTCTCGCATTCGCCGTAAAGATGTCCAAGGACAGCTTCATCGGCAAGGGTGCTCTCGAAGGCCGCACGGAGGAAGGTTCCTCCCGCAGGCTGCGGTGCCTCACCATCGACGACGGCCGGTCCATCGTCCTGGGCAAGGAACCCGTGTACTACAAGGAGCAAGCGGTCGGCTACGTGACCAGCGCGGCCTACGGCTACACCGTCGCCAAGCCGATCGCCTACGCCTACCTTCCGGCAGCCGTTTCCGTCGGCGATTCTGTCGAAATGGAATACTTCGGACGACGCATCAGGGCCACTGTTACTGAAGAGCCCCTGTACGACCCGAAAATGACCAGGCTCCGCGGCTAACCAGCCGTCGGGCCTTTGGGGGCGCGCGGCCCGGACCCCTCCTCGCAACGGGAGCCGGGCTGCGCGCATCCCCTTCCCGCCCCCAGCATCAACCAGCCCAGGAATGGACAAATGATCGGTTCAGAAACACTTAATGACTACCTCGGCAGGCTTGCCTCGCGGAACCCCACGCCGGGTGGCGGCGCGGCCGCGGCGCTGCACGCAGCGCAGGGGGCGGCCCTGGTGGCCATGGTGGCAAGATTCAGCACCGGCGGGAAGTATGAGCAGCACGGACAGACAACGTCCAGAATCATTTCCGCCGCCGACCATCTCATTGACGAGGCGCTGAGGCTGGCCGACGCCGATGAAGTCGCCTTCGCAGATGTGATTGCCTCATACAAGCTGCCCGCCGCGAACGACTCGGAACGTGAGGCGCGTGCCGCCGCCATACAGAACGCACTCGTTCAGGCGGCTCAACCGCCCGCCCAGCTGATCAAGCTGTCGGGTGCCGTGGTGGAACTCGCCGCCGAACTTCTGGACATTGCCAACCCCAATGTCATCAGTGACATTGCCGCAGCCGCCGACGCGGCAAGGGCGGCTGCCACCACCGCGCGCGTCAACATAGACATCAACGTCGTCGCGATCAAGGACGCGCACGCGCGTGCCGCGCTGGCCGAACAAACTGACGGCCTTGAAGAAAAAGTCGTGCTGGCCGCTGACTCGCTCTCACAGCACGTACGGGAAAGGATCCTCCGATGACGGCATCTGTACTCTCCGGCAAGCCCCTCGCCAAGCTGATACAGCAACAGGCCCAGGCAGAAGCCAAAGCCCTGGCCGAAGAGGGCTTACGCCCGACCCTCGCCGTCGTAGTCGCCACCGAGGACAGCTCGACCCACTGGTACGTGCGGTCCATCGAGCGCGCCTCGGAAAGTGCCGGCATCGAGTGCAGGATTATCGACCTCGGCCAGGACGCTACAGAGCAGGTCCTCGCTGCGGTGCTGAAAGACCTCAGCGCGGAGCCTTCCGTCAATGGAATCATCCTGCAGACTCCGCTGCCCCCAGGCGTCAGAAGCCAGGAGCTGGTCAGGCACATCGACCCGGCAAAGGACATCGATGGCGCTAACCCCTTGAGCCTGGGACTTCTCACTGTCGGTCAACGTGCTTTCGCCCCGGCTACTGCGCGCGCGGTAATAGAAATGCTTGACCACTTCGACATCCCGGTAGCCGGCCGCAGTGTGGTGGTGGTGGGGCGTTCAGCCGTGGTTGGCAAGCCGCTGTCCCTCCTGCTGCTGCAGAAGGATGCCACCACGACCGTCTGCCACTCGCGGTCGGGACCCCTTGAGAAGTACACCAAAACTGCCGACATCGTGGTTGTTGCTGCCGGCCGCACCGGACTGCTCACCGGGACTGACGTTTCTGACCACTCTGTAGTCATCGACGTAGGCACCAATGTGCTGTCCGACGGCTCACTCGTCGGCGATATCGACCAGGCCAGCGTCCAGGCCGTTGCTTGTGCCTTGACACCGGTCCCCGGCGGCGTCGGTTCAGTCACCACATCACTGCTTCTTCTCCACACCGCCGAAGCGGCGCGGGAACAGTCGCATGCAGCCCCGGTGCCAGCACTCACACCATGACGGGGGCGGCAATGGCACGCCGTACGGCGTCACATCCCGCCGCCACACCCACCTCTACCAAGGTCGTGGCAGACTGGACCGCGCTCATCCCGGGCGACTTCGTCACAGTGCTGGAATCGTACGCGTTCCCGCATAGCGGCTGGATCGATGCCGTGACCGAGGATGGCACCATCATCTGGCTGGTTTTGGCCTTTGGCCGTGGCCGCCGCATGTTCTTCCGCCATGACGGTGACGTCGTCACGGTCGAGGTCCCACAGGCAGCAGCCGGTGAGCATGAAACGTCCGCACAGATTTGAAGGAAGAGCCAATGGCCTCTAAAGCCCCCCGCGAGAACATCGATGAGTCAAAGCTGACTGTCGGCAAACCCAAAACCAAGGCTGTGGGCATTCCCGCGGTGGCCAATGCGCTGAAGATATCCCTTGAGCAAATGGGTCCGCTCCGGAGCGTGCAGACCCTAATGGCGGTCAACCAGGTCGACGGCTTTGACTGCATGGGCTGCGCGTGGCCGGAGCACGAGAAGCGCAACGCGGCGGAATTCTGTGAGAACGGCGCGAAGGCCGTGGCGGAGGAGGCCACACGCCGCCGCGTCACGCCGGAATTCTTCGCCAGGCATTCCATTGCCGAGCTGAAGACACGTGATGACTACTGGCTTGGACAGCAGGGCAGGCTGACCCACCCGATGGTCCTGGATGAGGGCGCAACCCACTACCGGCCCATCGAGTGGGACGACGCCCTGGAAATGATCGCCCAGGAACTCAGGGGCATGGACGACCCTGACCAGAGCGTCTTCTATACCTCCGGGAGGACGTCCAACGAGGCTGCGTTTGTATACCAGTTGCTGGTGCGGGGCGTGGGCACGAACAACCTCCCGGACTGTTCGAATATGTGCCACGAATCTTCCGGATCGGCCCTGGTCGAGACCATCGGCATTGGCAAAGGATCGGTCAGCCTCACCGATCTGGAAACAGCGTCCCTGATCTTCGTGGCCGGCCAGAATCCGGGCACAAATCACCCGCGCATGCTCAGTGCACTGGAAAAGGCCAAGAAAAACGGCGCCGCCATCGTATCCATCAATCCGCTCCCCGAGGCCGGACTGCTGCATTTCGAGAACCCGCAGACCATCTCAGGCACGCTGATTGGCACCCAGCTGACTGATGATTTCCTTCAGATCCGGGCCGGCGGCGACCAGGCACTCTTCCAGGGCCTGGGCAAATACCTCCTGGAAGCAGAACGTGCCGGCAGGAACACTCCAGGCCTGGCAACCGTTTTGGACCACGACTTCATCGAAAACCACACGGTCGGCCTCGAGTCGTACCTTTCGCAGTTGGACCAGGTTCGCTGGGAGGACATCATCGAGGCCAGCGGCCTCACCATGGAACAGATCGCGGCCACCGGAGAACGCCTCCTGGCGTCAGACTCCACCATTGTCTGCTGGGCGATGGGCCTGACCCAGCACAAGCACTCGGTGCCCACCCTCCGTGACGTCGTCAACGTCCTGCTGCTGCAGGGCAACATCGGAAAGCCCGGCGCCGGGGTATGCCCTGTTCGGGGACACTCCAACGTCCAGGGCGACCGGACCATGGGCATCTTCGAACGGATGCCGGAGAGTTTCCACGACAGGCTTGACCAGGAGTTCCAGTTCCGTTCGCCCCGGGCCCACGGCTACGACACCGTCGCCGCAATCCGGGCCATGCGGGACGGCAAGGTCCGGCTATTCGTGGGCATGGGCGGGAACTTCGTCCGGGCGGCTCCGGACTCGGATGTGACCGAGGAGGCCCTGGCCAACACCCGCCTGACGGTCCAGATATCGACTAAACTGAACCACTCCCACCTGGCAACAGGAAAACGCGCCCTGATTCTCCCGACGCTGGGCCGTACGGAAAGGGATACCCAGCGGTCCGGCGACCAGAGGGTGACGGTGGAGGATTCAATGAGCGCCGTTCATGCATCCCGCGGAAGGCTTAAGCCCGCCAGCGAACATCTGATGTCCGAGGTCGCCATCGTCTGCAACCTCGCCCACAAGGTGTTCACGGACGCCTCCGGCCTCCCCCTCCCCAACGCGCCAGTAGCTGACTGGCTCTCGCTCGGGGACGATTACTCCCAGATCAGGAAGCACATCGAAGCTGTCATCGATGGCTTCGAGAACTTCGAGGAGAAAATTCAGAACCCCGGCGGTTTCGTCCTGCCCCACCCGCCGCGGGACACCAGGGAGTTCAAAACGGAGTCCGGCAAGGCGCACTTCACATCGAATGCCCTGGAGTACCTTCGGGTCCCGGCCGGCCGGCTGATCCTGCAAACACTGCGTTCACACGACCAGTACAACACCACCATCTACGGCAAGGACGACCGTTACCGTGGAATCTACGGCGGCCGGCGGGTAGTCCTGGTCAACGAGGCGGACATAGCCGAGATGGGCTACGCGGACGGGGACATGGTCGATCTGGTCTCTGAGTTCCGTGGAACAGAACGCCGGGCCGAGAATTTCCGCATCGTGTCCTACTCCACGCCCAAGGGTTGCGCAGCCTCCTACTACCCGGAAACCAATGTGCTGGTGCCGCTGGACTCCGTGGCGGACACCAGCGGAACCCCGACGTCCAAGTCCGTCATCGTCAGGCTGGAACCGGCAGGAGCGAACAGTCATGCATGAGGCTACCGAGGTTGGACTGCGCACCAAGGGGGTGGACCTCCCACGCGCGGAGCGGGCTGTCCGTGAGTTCCTCCTTGCCGTGGGCGAGGACCCTGACAGGCCTGGCCTGGCTGAGACTCCGGCGCGGGTGGCCCGCGCCGCTGTGGAAATGTACGGTGGCCTTCACGAGGATCCCATATCAGTACTTGATAAGACGTTCGACCTCGGGCATGAGGAACTGGTCCTCGTTAAAGACATCCCTTTCTACTCCACCTGCGAGCACCACCTGGTGCCCTTCCATGGAGTGGCCCACGTTGGATATATCCCGTCGGCCGAGGGGCTGGTAACAGGCCTGAGCAAACTGGCCAGGCTGGTGGATGCGTTCGCCCGGAGACCGCAGGTGCAGGAACGGCTGACGACCGAGGTGGTGGATGCTCTTGTCTCTGCCCTGCGGCCGCTTGGGGCGATTGTCGTGGTGGAATGTGAACACCTCTGTATGTCCATGAGGGGGATCAGGAAGCCGGGAGCTAAAACCATTACCTCCGCAGTGAGGGGGGAGTTGCGCTTACCGGCAGCCCGCGCGGAAGCGCTGAGCCTGATCATGGGCCGTCCGTGAAATTCTGAAACGGAGACCTTCCGCTTGATATATCTTTAGGATATATTTGGAATATCAAATCGCCGTCCGGCTTCTTCCGCTGCGGAACTCCGCCTGCCGGAACTCCGTTTGCGAGAAATCCCCCGGCTTCCAGCCGGGTGACGAGGCTGCGGAGCAGCTTCATGGAATGCGATGTCGTTTCCCGTAAACGGTGTTTCGGTTGGCCTGAAAACCTGGGGAGGTAAGCGCCGAAACACCGCTTTCGGGAAACGAACGGATAGAAAACCACTTCAGCAACGAGGGAACGACCAGTGCTAGCTCAAGCCCTTCCAATTGCCGGCACACAGGCCGAGGACGGCGGGCGGGCCGCGGACCGGGAATACACCTGGGCGGAAGCCCGCCGCTTGGCTTTTGACTGCGCCTCGCCCCTCGGACCAGAGCGGGTTCCACTCGGCGAGGCGAACGGAAGAACTCTGGCGACCAACGTCACAGCGCTTCAGGAGATGCCGCACTACGCCTCGTCCGCAATGGACGGCTGGACAGTTAATGGTTCCGGCCCATGGGTGCTGACGGAACCAGGGAACCCCCTCGGTGACGGGCAGGCCAGCCCTGTCGTCACCGGCGGAGTAATCGCTCCGGGTGCCCAGGCTGTGCTTCGGGTGGAGAGCGGACGGCTTCTGACCAATGCGGCCGGCCAGCCCACGCTGATGGTGGCCGAGGGCGCATCACCCGGTGAACCTCGTCATGGCCAGCACATCCGTGCGTCGGGTGAGGAAGCGGCAGCAGGTGAAGTCCTGATCGCCGCAGGAACTTCATTGAACCCTGCCCACATCGCCCTGGCCGCCGTCGCCGGCTTCGACCAGCTGGACGTGCAGCGCAAGCCGCTGGTTAAAATGCTGGTCACTGGCTCAGAGGTGGTCACGGCCAGAGTCCCGGCCCCGGGACAGGTCAGGGACGCTTTCGGGCCGCAGCTCAGCACAGTCATCCAAATGCTCGGGGGCATTCCGGGACCGATGGTCCGCATCGGGGACTCCTATGAGGAATGGCTCACAGCACTGGGTGCCGCTGAACCGCCGATGGGGCCCTGGCCTGACGTGATCGTTACCACTGGCGGCACGGGGCGCTCCGGCGCCGACCATTTCCGGGCTGCCACGGCCGCCCTCGGCGGACGGCTCCTCATTGATGGCATTGCCATGCGGCCCGGCCACCCGGCCGCCTTGGCCAAACTGCCCAATGGGCGCTTCGTCGTCGGACTCCCGGGCAACCCCCTGGCCGCCCTAATGGCCCTGTTCACCATTGGCGGTCCGCTGCTGGCCGCACTGGGCCACCAGCCCCTGCCCGACATCAGCCGGCTGCCGTGCGGCACGGTCATCGACGCCCACGCGGCATCCACACGGCTTATGCCTTTCCGCTGGGTCAATGGCCGGGCGACTCCGGCCCACTACACCGGACCCGGCATGATGCGCGGCCTGGCCTCCGCCGACGGTGTCATGGTGGTCCCGTCGCGCGGCGTTCAGTTAGGGGAGCCGGTTCCGGTATTCGCCCTCCCCTGGCGTCCAGAGCTGCAAAACGCACCGGCATGGCGATGACGATCATATGAGGACCAACACGCGAGGAGTGTTCACGACGTGGCACGCATGACCCAACGGCGAAAGGTCCACCGGTACCTCCTGGATGGCTCCGCGGCCGCCATTGAATACCCCGTGCGCCTCAGGGAGGACGTGCTGGCGGCCGAGGAACCGCTGGAAATCCGCTTCGGCAACGTGTCCTTTGCTGTGACCATGCGGACACCCGGGGATGACTTTGACCTCGTCGCCGGTTTTCTCGTCTCTGAAGGCATCATCAGCAACCAGTCGGATCTCGTGTCACTCCGCTTTTGCGCGGGCGAGGATGAAGACGGCAGACAAACCTTCAACGTCGTCGAGGCCCAGTTCCGTCACGGTTTGACCCTGCCGGATACCGGCCGGCACATTTATACCTCCAGCTCCTGCGGCATCTGCGGCAGCACATCCATCGACGCCGTTCGCAAGACCCTCACGGTCAGCCCTCGGGACGACCAGCTGCGCGTGCCGGTCAGCGTACTGGCGCGGCTCCCCGAACAGTTGCGGGAAGCTCAGGCGCTGTTCGATAAAACCGGAGGCGTCCACGCGGCAGGGCTGTTCAGAATCACCGACAGCGATGAAGCCGAGCTGCTGTGCCTCCGCGAGGACGTGGGCCGCCACAATGCCGTGGACAAGGTGGTCGGGTGGGCTCTGCGCGAAGGGCTTCTGCCCTTGCGCGGTACTGTCCTGCAGGTCTCGGGCAGGGCGTCATTTGAGCTGGTTCAGAAGGCTGCCCTCGCCGGCATTCCGGTCTTGGCGGCGGTCAGCGCACCCTCGAGCCTGGCGGCGGACCTTGCTGCCGACACCGGCGTCACCCTGGTGGGTTTCAGCCGGGGCAGGAGCCTCAATGTGTATGTGGGCGAAGAACGGGTCACGATCCCGGAAACCGACACCGGTGCGAACATCTGAAAGGAAACCAGTGGCTGATTTTGAAGTGATCGCGGCCGCCCTTACCGCCGATCCCATCTCCGAGGACGATGCCATTGCCGCGGTCGAAGGTGCCGAGGCGGGTGCCGTTGTCAGCTTCCGGGGCGTTGTCCGCAACCACGACGGCGGCAAGGCCGTCGAGCGGCTGAGCTACAGCGCGCATCCCACTGCATCCAAGGCGATGTTGGAGGTCGTGGCCACTCTCCGCGAGGAACACTCGGAGGAGACCGGCCACCCCGTCCGCATTTGGGCGGCCCACCGCGTTGGCGACCTGAAGGTCGGCGACGTGGCCCTTGTGTGCGCCGTTGCGGCCGCTCACCGTCGTCAGGCGTTCACCATCTGTTCCGAACTGGTGGACCGCATCAAGGCCGGAGTACCGATCTGGAAGCAACAGCTCTTTAGCGACGGCTCGGTCGAATGGGTTGGCGCGAACGAGCCGATGTTCCGCCGCACACGCAGGCCCGACACCGAAACCA
>NZ_JCAXEA010000042.1:0-11667 GCF_059759125.1 Arthrobacter sp. GQ119
AAAGCAGAGTTTCGCAGTAGGACAGGATTGCCCGATCGAGCAGGACCCCGGAAGGCGCGCCAGAAAAGCTGGCGCGCCTTGCCGGGCGTTGTGAACAAACACGGCGTTAGCCCGTAAGGAAGTTGGAACGATGAAGTTCGGTAAGCAGCCCGCCCCCGTTGCGGACATCAACGAGGACGCCCTCGCCGTCGGCAAGCCGAAAACGGAAGCTGCCGGCGTCAAGGCCGTGATGGTGGCCTTGGAGCGGGCTGTGGCCCAGGCCGGCGTCGCCCGGACGGCGCAGTCTCTGCTCCGCCTGAACCAGCGCGGCGGTTTCGACTGCCCGGGCTGCGCCTGGCCGGAATCCGACAAGAAACGCAAGGCTGCCGAATTCTGCGAGAACGGCGCCAAGGCCGTGGCGGAGGAGAACACGCTGCGGACGGTGGGTGCGGAGTTCTGGGCGAAGCACTCGATCGCGGAGCTGTCGGACAAGACGGAGTACTGGCTGGGCAACCAGGGCCGGCTCAGTGAACCGGTGGTGATCCGGGAAGGTGAGACGCACTATTCGCCGATTTCGTGGGCGGACGCCTTCGAGCTCATCGGTGAACACATCAGGGCCAGCACGCCTGACCGCTGCGTCTTCTACACCTCCGGCCGTACGGCCAACGAGACGGCGTACATGTACCAACTGTTCGCGCGGGCCCTGGGCACCAACAACCTGCCGGACTGCTCCAACATGTGCCACGAATCCTCGGGCTCGGCGCTGAATCCGACCATCGGCATCGGCAAGGGCACCGTGTCGCTGGATGACATCCACGACGCCGAGCTGATCTTCGTCGTGGGGCAGAACCCGGGCACCAACCACCCCCGCATGCTGTCCGCGCTGAAGGAGTGCAAGGACAAGGGCGGCAAGGTGGTGGCGGTGAACCCGCTGCCGGAGGCAGGCCTCTTCAATTTCAAGGACCCACAGACCGTTTCCGGCGTGGTCGGTGGCGGCACGCCGCTGGCCGATGAATACCTGCAGATCAAGGTGGGCGGGGACCTGGCACTGTTCCAGGCCCTGGGCCACCTGCTGCTGGAGGCCGAGGAACAAAACCCGGGCACCGTCGTCGACCGTTCCTTCGTGGAGGCGCAGACCGACGGCTTCGAGGCTTACCGGCAGGCACGCCGGAAACTGGACTGGGAGGAAACCGAAAAGGCGACCGGGCTGGACCGGAAGCAGATCGAGGACGTGGCCGGGATGCTCATCCGGTCCAAGGCCAGCATCTTCTGCTGGGCCCTGGGCGTGACGCAGCAGCCGCACTCGGTGGACACCATCAAGGAAATGGTCAACGTCCTGCTCCTGCAGGGCAACTTCGGCAAGCCAGGCGCCGGCGCTTGCCCGGTGCGCGGACATTCCAACGTCCAGGGCGACCGGACCATGGGCATCTGGGAGAAGCCGAAGGAATGGCTCCTCGAAGCCCTCGATACCGAGTACGGCATCCAATCGCCGCGGCACCACGGCTACGACGCCGTCGAGGCCATGGAGGCGTTCGAGCGCGACGAGGTGGACGTCTTCGTCTCCATGGGCGGAAACTTCTCCCTGGCCTGCTCGGACACCGAGACCCTGGAGGCGGGGATGCAGCGGATCGGGCTGACCGTGCACATCTCCACCAAGCCCAACCGGTCCCACGTGGTGCACGGCCGCACCTCGCTGATCCTTCCCACGCTGGGCCGGACGGACAAGGACGACAAGCACCCCAAGGGCGCCCAGTTCCTGTCTGTGGAGGATTCCATGTCCGTGGTCCACTCGACCCAGGGCCGGCTGACCCCGGTGTCCGATCACCTGCTCGCCGAGCCGGTGATCGTGGCACGGATGGCCCAAGCCACCTTCGGCCCGGACCACGCCGTGGACTGGAAGGCCATGGCCGAGGACTACGACGTGATCCGGGACCACATCTCCCGCGTCCTTCCGGGGTTCGAGGACTTCAACAAGCGGGTGCGGACGAAGAACGGCTTCGTGCTGCCGAATCCGCCGCGCGACACCCGGTCCTTCAAAACGGATATTGGCCGGGGCCGATTCACCGTCAGCCCGCTGGAATACCTGATACCGCCTGACGGGTACCTGGTGCTGCAGACCATCCGCAGCCACGACCAGTACAACACCACGTTCTACGGCCTGGATGACCGCTACCGCGGGATCTCCGACGGCCGCCGCGTCATCCTGGTCCACCCCGATGACCTGACGGAGCTCGGGTTCCAGGACAGGGACCTCGTGGACGTCGTGAGCACCTTCAGGGGCCAGGACCGGCAGGCGGACAAGTTCCGGCTCGTGGCCTACCCCACCGCGAAGGGCTGCGCCGCGGCGTACTTCCCCGAGGCCAACGCCCTGGTGCACAAGGACAATGTGGCCCGGGAATCGAACACACCGGGCTTCAAGGCGATGTTTGTCCGCTTCGTGCCGCATGCTCCTGCGAACTCCGCGGAGCCACGGTAAGGGAGGCCACTCGCTCGAGCCTTGGGTGCAGGTGGTCGCCGTCGTCCACCACGCCGGTCTGCCACCACAGGTTCAGTCCTTCCGTGGAAACTTCGAGGCTGGCGAGGTTGTTGTCGAACCACGGCCCCCTGACGCGGGACCAGCGGAACGGCGGGTCCGGCACCCGCGCCGAGCGGGCCACTAAGGCACCTATCGGGGTGGCCAGGCCATAGGACATGACGGCCCCGAAGGATCTCAGCAGGCGGGGAAGGGGGTTGCGGATGGGAGAACACACGGCCTGCATGATCCGGCTGCCGGAGGAGCGGTCCACCTCCGCGACGTAGGAGTAGTGCACGTCCCCGGACAGGAACGTTACGGTCTCAGGGGACGGGCCCCGCTTGCCGTCGGCGACCTCCACCGCCATGTCAGCCACCTTCCGGAAGCTTGCTTCGAAGGCGCCCCAGTGTTCAAGATCCACCGCCTGCCGCAGCTTCTCTCCGGCCCGGGACACGAGCTTGCCCCAGGCACCTTCGGAAATAGCCTCATTCCACGACTCGACGTGGTGCAGTCCCATCGGCAGCAGAAACGGCAGCGACGTCGCCACCAGCACGTGGCGGAAGCCGCCGCGCATCCGGTCATCGAGCCAGTCCATTTCCGGCTGGTCAAGCAGGGCGCGGCCTTCCGGGGCCAGGTTACGGGCGGCACGGGAGTCAACCACTATCAGTCTCGTGTCCCCGAAATCCCGGCAGAAGCTCCACCGGTAGGATGTCGGGTCCTGGTCCGCACGGTCTGCAAAACTGTCCAGCTCCGCGCTGAGGTCGGGCTCGGCCCCGTCCCGGTGCGCAGCGATCAGCCGCCAGATCGCATCCTTGGCCCGCTCCTGCGGCGAGAGGTTCCCCAGGTGCTGGTAGACCCAGTAGGAGGACAGCCCGGCGACGATCCGCCCGTGCCACCAGGACGTAGCCTCGATCTTCTTTTTCCAGCTCAGGGAGGCGTTCCAGTCGTCGCGGATGTCGTGGTCATCGAAGATCATGGCGGTGGGAACCGTGGACAACAGCCACCTGTTCGCCGGGTCGGACCACGCCAGGCGGTAGAGGTGGGCGTACTCCTCGTAGTCTTTGAGTTCCTCGCCGGGCGGTTGACCGGGGTCCCGGCGTTCACGGATGAACTGCTGCATCTCTTCGCTGGTGGAGTCTGCGTACACCTGGTCTCCGAGGAAGACCACCAGATCCGGTCTGGCCTCACCGCGGCCGGCCGCGAGCGCCAGGGCGTACGCGCGCAGCGAGTCGACACCGTGGCTCCGGTTGCCCGACTCGTCATGGGGCACACTGGTGCGGCAGGAGCCGTAGGCCATCCGCAGCGGCCTGCCTGGTTTCAGGGTGGCGATCACCGGAGGTGGAAATTCCGAGGCCGGATCCGGCCAGGAGTGGGTTCCGTTGATGTCCACGGTGTAGGGCACCACAGCTCCCGGCTCAAGCCCGTCCGCCTGCACCAGGGCGTAGTGGTGGCCGTGCACTGCGAAGGTGCGGCCTTCCCAGCTCCTGCTGCCCGCGCGGACGGTTACGCGGGCAGTGTCCCGGGTTTCCACCCAGATGCTGGCCGAGGTCTCATCCACGTGCCGCATTATCGGGCCGAGCACCAGGGATGAGGTAGTCATGACTCAGTTGTACCCGCTCGGACCGGCCTCGGCTATGGGCTGTGGCCAGTTGGCCAACGCAAACTAGCTCGCAGTTGTTGTCGTTCTGAAGCTCCAAAACGACAACAACTGCGAGCTAGTTGGGGGAGAGGGGTACTTAGCCGCGGAGGCGTTCCATGCCGGGGTCGAACAGGGGCTCTGCGGTAACGGTGGCTGCGACACGCCGGCCGAAGTATTCGATCTCCACGGAGTCACCCACGGAGACGGCGGCCGGCAGCCAGGCGTAGGCGATCGGCGTGCGTACGGAGTAGCCGTAGGCGGCGCTGGTGACGTACCCCGCCGCCAGGCCGTCCACGTACACGGGTTCCTTGCCCAGCACGATGGAGGTGCCGTCGTCGACCGTCAGGCAGCGGAGCTCCCGGGTGGGGGCCTCCTCCTTGTGGGCGGCAAGTGCCTCGGCGCCCACGAAGCCCACCTTGTCCTTGGCAACCGAGAAGCCCAGACCGGACTGGTAAGGGTGGTGTTCGGAGGTCATGTCCGTGCCCCACAGCCGGTAGCCCTTTTCCAGCCGCATGCTGTTGAAGGCGCCACGGCCGGCCGCGACGATGCCGTGCTCCTGCCCGGCTTCGAACAGCAGGTCCCAGAGCCTCAGGCCGTACTCGGCGGTGGTGTACAGCTCCCAGCCAAGCTCGCCCACGTAGGAAAGCCGCATAGCAGTGACGGGGATGCCGCCCACCGAGATTTCCTTGGTACGGAAGTACTTCAGGCCGTCGTTGCTGAGGTCGGCCGTGCTGACCTTGCCGATGACCTCACGGGCCAGCGGTCCCCACAGGCCGATGCAGCAGGTACTGCCGGTGATGTCGGCGACGTGGGCCCACTGGCTGGGGTCGGCGGCCGACTGCTTCCTGGCCTCCACCCGGAGGTAGTCGAAGTCCACGTTGCTGTTCACGCCAAGCTGGAAAGTCTCCTCCCCAAGCCTGGCCACGGTCACGTCACTGCGGATGCCGCCGTCGTCCGCCAGCAGGAGGCAGTACGTCACTGCGCCGGGCTTCTTGGTGATGTTGCCGGTGCTGAGGCGCTGCAGCAGCGCCAGGGCGCCGGGGCCGTTCACCGAGAGCCGCTTCAGCGGCGTCATGTCGTAAAGCCCGACGGCGGTGCGCGTCTTCCACGCTTCGGCTGCGGAGATGGGGGAGGAGAACATCGCGGCCCAGGATTCGCGCTCCGGTGCCTGCCACTCGGCCGGCAGTTCGTCCAGCAGGCCGCGGTTGGCCTCGAACCAGTGCGGACGCTCCCAGCCGGCGGACTCCAGGAAGAACGCGCCGAGCTCCTTCTGGCGGACGTTGAACGGGCTCACGCGCAGGTCGCGCGGGGATTCCTTGGGCTGCAGCGGGTGCAGGATGTCGTAGATCTCGACGAAGTTCTGCTGGGACGTTTCGCTGACGTACTCGTCGCTGGTCTGGACCTTTTCGAACCGTTCGATTTCGCAGCCGTGCAGGTCCGTGCGGGGCTGGCCCTCGACCAGCAGTTCGGCCATGGCCTTGGCAACGCCGGCCGAGTGTGTGACCCACACCGCTTCGGCCACGAAGAAGCCTTCGACCTCGGGAGACTCGCCCATGAGCGGGCCGCCGTCGGGGGTGAAGGAGAAGATGCCGTTGAAGCCGTCCTGGATCTGGGTCCGGTGCAGGGCAGGCAGCAGGTCCTGGCAGTCTTCCCAGGACGGAGCGAAGTCCTCCAGGGTGAAGTCCAGGCGGGAGGGCATGCGGTGCTCGGACATCTGGTCTGCGGCGACGCGGGGGAGGAGCTCCATGTCGACGGGGAGGGGGCGGTGGGCGTAGCTGCCGATGCCGATGCGGTCGCCGTGCTCGCGGAAGTACAGGTCCCTGTCCTGGTAGCGGAGAATGGGCGAGCGCGCCCCGTTGGGCAGCTCGTTCACGCCTTGCTGTTCGGCCAGGGCGGTGGTCTTGACGTACTGGTGGGCGAGCGGCAGCAGCGGCACTTCCATGCCCACCAGCTTGCCCACCTCGCGGCCCCAGAACCCGGCGCAGGAAACCACGATGTCCGCGGGAATTACGCCCTGTGTGGTTTCGACGCCGGTGACCTTGCCGTTGGCCTGTTCGATGCCGGTGACGCCAGTTGAGCCCAGGAACGTCACGCCCGCTTCGCGGGCGCGGCTGATCAGCAGCTGCACCGCCCGGGCCGCGGAGGCGAGTCCGTCGGAGGGAACAAGGAGGCCGCCAAGGATTTGGCGCCCGTCCCTGAACTGTCCCTTATTCAGCAGCGGCCAGTACTTTTCACATTCATCAGCGTCGATAATCCGGCCTTCAACGCCCCAGGAGGTGGCGTAGCCGAGCTTGCGCTTGAGGTCCTGCAGCCTGGCTTCGGTGGTGGCAAGCTCCAGCCCGCCCACCTGGTTGAAGCAGGACACTCCGTCGGCGCTGAGGGAGAGCAGCTTGTCCACCGTGTATGTGGCGAACTCCGTCATGGTCTTCGACGGGTTGGTCTGGAAGACCAGTCCGGGTGCGTGCGACGTGGAGCCGCCGGCAAGCTCCAGCGGGCCCTGTTCGACGACCGTGATGTTGTTCCAGCCCCGGCTGGCGAGTTCATCCGCAAGGTTGGTGCCGACAATACCGGCGCCGATGATGACGACGCGTGGTGATGCGCTCATAAAAATGTTTCTCCTGTTTGGCTTGGCGGACGTCCGCTTAGCGGAATACGACGGTGCGGGTGTTGTTGAGCAGGACGCGGTGCTGGCAATGCCACTTGACCGCCCGGGACAGGGCCTGCGATTCGGCGTCACGGCCAACCGTGACGAGGGCGTCCGGATCCAGGCTGTGGTCCACGCGGAAGACTTCCTGTTCGATGATCGGCCCCTCATCGAGGTCCGCGGTCACATAGTGCGCCGTGGCCCCGATCAGCTTCACTCCGCGGTCGTAGGCCTGGTGGTATGGCTTGGCGCCCTTGAAGCCGGGCAGGAAGGAATGGTGGATATTGATGGCCCGGCCGCGCAGTTCATTGCACAGGCCATCGGAAAGCACCTGCATGTAGCGCGCCAGGACCACCAGGTCCGCGTCGTATTCCTTGACGAGTTCCAGCAGCCGCGCCTCGGCCTCTGGCTTGGTTCCTGGTGTCACCGGAACGTGGATGAAAGTCAACCCGGCGTTCTCCGCCATGGCGCGCAGGTCCTCGTGGTTGGAAACCACGACGGCGATCTCCGCCCCCAGGCTGCCGGCCCGCCAGCGGTAGATCAGGTCGTTCAGGCAGTGGCCGAATTTCGAGACCATGACCAGCAGGCGCGGCGGCCGCCCGTCGTGAAAGGTGAAATCCATGCCGAACTCGGAGGCGGTGGGCGCAAACTCGTCCGTGAGGTTCTCCGCGGTCTGCTGGTTGGGCTCATAGGCGCCCGTGAAATCCCGATGTGCCCGATCACGGGTTTCGGTGCTGCTGCCCCTGAAGGCCGTCCGCAGGTAGAGCTTTCCGCTGACATGGTCATCGAACTGCTGGTGCTCGACGATGTCGAAGCCGCGGTCGGCCAGGAAGGCGGTGACTGCCCGCACGATGCCGGGCCGTTCCGGGCAGGCCAGCGTGAGGACGAACTCCGCCGTGCGGGTCTTGGCCAGGGAGCGCGCGGAGGCGGCCTCGGCTGTGACTGCCGTTGCGGCACCCGCGGGACGGCCTTCAAGGGTTGTGGTCACAATTGTCTCCTAGTTGGGGGTGACGACGCTGGCATCGCCGGGACAGCGGGCATCGCTGGTGCAGCGTTCGCCGCATTCATGCTTGGTGACAAGGTCGAACTGGACGCCGCCGTGCTGGTCGACGCCGGTGCGGATGGCCCGCTCGACGACGGTTGTGGCGAGCCGGCGCCGCAGGGCCAGTGGATCGCGGCGCAGGTCCTTGGCGAGCGCGAAACAGAGCAGCAGCATGACTATGACGAACGGCAGGGCGGCAACGATGGTGATCCGCTGGAGGCCGGCCAGGGCTTCGGACGGTTTGTCGCCGCCGGCCAGCAGCATGACTGCGGCCACGGCGCCGGTGAGGCTGCCCCAGAAGATGACCACTCCGCGGCGGGGGTGCTCGGCGCCGTTGGAGCTGAGGGATCCCATCACGATCGAGGCCGCGTCGGCGCCGGTGACAAAGAAGATCGCTACCAGGACCATGGCCAGGACGATGACGGCTGCGGTGAGCCAGTCGGGCATGCTCAGGTTCTTGACCAGGTCGAAGAGGGCGCCGTCGAAGTTGACGGTCGGTGTCCCATCGACCATGGTGACCAGGCCGGGGGTGTTGGCCTTGTCGGCTTCCTGCTGGACGTGGAAGGCGGCTCCGCCGAAGATGCCGAACCAGATGACGCTGACGACGCTGGGGACCAGCAGGACGCCGGTGACGAACTGGCGGATGGTGCGGCCGCGGCTGATGCGCGCGATGAACAGGCCCACGAACGGCGTCCAGGAGAGCCACCAGGCCCAGTAGAAGATGGTCCAGCCGGACATCCACGTGCGCAGGGCTTCGTCTCCCACGGCTTCTGTCCGCGTGGACATTTCCGCCAGGTCGCGGGCGTAGTCGCCGACCGCCGAAGGAATCAGGTTCAGGATGAACAGGGTGGGGCCGGCGACGAAGACGATGAGTGCCAGGATGACGGCCAGGACCATGTTGATGTTGGAGAGCCATTGGATGCCGCGGCTGATGCCGGAGACGGCCGAGGCGACGAAGCAGGCCGTCAGGATGGCGACGATCACCACGAGGACCGGCGTGCCGATTTCGCCGAACCAGCCGTTGGAGGTCATGCCGCTGCCGATCTGCAGGGTGCCGAGGCCCAACGATGCTGCGGTGCCGAAGAGGGTGGCGAAGATGGCGAGGATGTTGATGAACTTCCCGACCGGCCCTTCGACCATCCTGATGCCGAAGAGTGAGGTGAAGGCCGCGGAGATGAGTTGCTTGCGGCCCAGACGGTAGGTGCCGTAGGCCATGGCGATTCCCACGACGGCGTACATGGCCCAGGGGTGCAGGGTCCAGTGGAAGATGGAGGTGGCCATGGCGGTCTGGATGGCATCCGGGGTGCGGCCGTCCACGGTTCCGGGCGGCGGCGAAACGAAGTGATAGAGCGGTTCCGCCACGCCGTAGAACATGAGCCCGATGCCCATGCCGGCGGCGAACATCATGGAGACCCAGGAGACGGTCCGGAATTCCGGCTTTTCGCCGTCCTTGCCCAGCGGGATGTTGCCGAACTTACCCAGAGCCAGCCACAGGACGAAGATCACAAAGAGCGAGGCGGTGACCATAAAGAGCCAGCCGGTGTACTCCATGACCCAGTTCAGGACACTTGTGGAGGTGTCGGAGAGGCTGTCCCGCCCAACGAAACCCCAGACCACAAAGGCGACGGCGATGGCGCCCGTGATCCCGAAGGTAACTTTGTCAAGGGTGAGCTTGCCGTGGCGGCGTTCGGTCACAGCCTGCTCAGTCTTCGTCTGGCGAAGCTCCTGCAGGATCTGTTCGTAGTCTTCCAGCTCATCCATGGGGTCCGGAAGCGGATCCGGGTCCATCGGCCCGTCCAGGGCGGCTTCGTCGACGCCTAGGGGCCGGAGCTCTGAAGAAAAGGGGTCTTTCGCGGCGTTGCCGTCGCTGTCGAGATTGGGTTCGCTGCTGAGGTTGTCGCTGCTATATCGGGTGTCGCTATTGGGGGCCATGAGGAATTCCTTTGCTCGGATTCATGGGCTTGCTTAGATGTGGCCGTCCACTGTCAGGCCAGGGGGGAGGTTGGGGACCTCGGTGGATTCGGTGATCATGATGTCGCCGTCGATCACTGTTACTTCATGGGTGCGGACCGGAAGCTTGGCCGGCGGGGCGTCCACGCCTCCCGTGCGCAGGTTAAAGCGGGAGGCATGGAGCGGGCATTCGACCCAGCAGTCCTCGACCCAGCCGTCGGCCAGCGAGGCGTCCTGGTGGGTGCATGTGTCATCAATGGCAAAGAGCTCGCCCTCCTCGGTGTGGAAGACGGCGATGGGAGGAGCCGTGTTCAGGCGGAGCGCTTCCCCTGGTGCCAGTTCACTGAGTGGGCATGCCTTGTGCATGGAGGGACCTCTTCTTCTTGGTAGTGCTGATGGTGCGAGCGCTAAGTTCCGTAATCAACAACAGCAATCGCGATAAGCAACAGCGTGCGCCAGGTCACAGACCGTTGTCAAGGGTTTCTGCTCTGTTGCGACTGTCGGCCCCTTAGTTAAGGGCGGCCCTTGACAGCCGCCGTGGCATGGATCACGCTGTTGCATATAACGATTCATGTTGCGTAAGAAGCAATTGAAGGAGGCTGTGGTGTCAATGGAGACGCTTGCAATTGTGGGGGCCTCCCTGGCTGGCCTCTCAGCCGCCAGGGCCGCCCGCGCCCAAGGTTTCACCGGGCGGCTTGTGGTGATCGGCGATGAGCCGCACCGGCCCTACGACAGGCCGCCGCTGTCCAAAGATTTCCTGCTCGGTGCAATCACCGCAGAGGACCTGTACCTGGAATCCGAAGCCGACGAGCTGCAGGCAGAGTGGCTGCTTGGAGGAGGCGCTGTTTCCCTGGACGCCGAATCACGCAGCATCCGTTTGAAGGACGGCCAGGTAATTCAGGCGGACGGCATTGTCATAGCCACAGGCGCACGCGCGCGCCAGCTGCCCGCTCTGGCGGGACTGAGCAACGTGTTCTCACTGCGGACGCTTGCCGATGCCCAGGCCCTTGCCCCCGAGCTGCTGCCCGGAAGCAGGATGGCCGTCGTCGGTGCCGGTTTCGTCGGTGCAGAGGTGGCCTCCGCCGCGGTGTCCCGTGGCATGGAAGTCACCATGATCGACACCAAGCCCGTGCCCTTCGCCGGTCAGCTCGGGGCGGAGATGGGAGCAGTGGTGGCCGGGCTGCACGCAGCAAACGGCGTGGAGCTGATCTCGTCCGCCACCATAGAGGACTTCTACAGCTGCGAAGGGAACGTCACCGGGCTGCGCCTTGCCGGCGGCGGGTACGTGGCTGCTGACGTGGTGGTGATCGGCATTGGCGCGGAGCCCAACACAGACTGGCTGTCCGGTTCCGGGCTCGAGCTGAACCCGGGCATCGTCTGTGACGCCATGGGCCGCACCAACATTCCGGGGATCGTCGCCGTGGGAGACTGCGCCGCATGGTTCGACCCTACGGCCGGATTCCACCGCCGGGTCGAGCACTGGACCGGCGCTCTGGAGCGCGCGGCGCTGGCTGTCCGGGCCTTGCTGGACTCCGACGCCCCCGATCAGCCTGCCAAGCCCGCCTACTTCTGGTCCGACCAGCACGGCGTCAAGATTCAGTTCGCGGGGCACTCCGCCGGCTACGACCGCCTCGAGGTTGAGGCAGGGGATCCCCAGGAACACAGCTTCCTCGCCGTGTACTACCGCGGAGACGAGCCGGTGGCGGTCCTGGGAATGAACCAGCCCAGGCTCTTCACCAAATGGCGCCGGAGCCTGGCTTCGCCCGCACGGGCGGAGGCGCCCGCACTCGTGGGGGCCGGCGCCGTGTCCTGAAAAGAACGTGTCCTGAAAATTAGCAGCCCCTAAACCTTCCGTCGATACCAAAGTTTGACCGAGTTTCTTGTTTTTGTTAGGAGTAAAA
>NZ_JCAXEA010000043.1:0-10592 GCF_059759125.1 Arthrobacter sp. GQ119
GTTGAGGCGCCCCAACTTGAGTGAAACAAGCATCCGCTTTATGTCTTGATACTCCTGCGTCTTCATGTAGGCCTTGGGGTTAGGGGATGCCCGGGGTTTCAGGGCCCAGGTTGAGGTAGTTCCGCACGTCAAGCACCGTTTCATTGTCGTCGTTCAGAACAATGACGATGTCGATCTTCGCACCGCCCAGCGCGTGCGGAAGCCAGTGGGTGGCATCGTCCCACATGCGCTCCAGCGGCAGGTCGTCGATCCTGAACCAGGCCGGGGCAATCTCCGCGCTTTCCTCTGGCTCCCCCTGCCACCGGCGTGTGGTGAACAGCCTCGTGCTCATGTCCCACTCCGGGCGGGCGGGAAAAACAAACTCCACCGATCCGGCGTCGAACAGGTCCTCCTCGAGAACCACTACGCCGGCTTCCTCCAGGACCTCCCGGCAGGCAGCCTCGGCGTCGGTCTCCCCCGCTTCGACGTGGCCGCCCAGGCCAACGATCTTGCCCGTTCCGAAACCGGTCTTTTTGAGGCCCAGCAGCACCTCGGGCCCGCTCCCCGGGCGCTCCCGAAGAAGGAAGCACAGGGTCACGGGCACCGAAGTCATGCAGTCCAGCCTAGCGGCGCGTCCGCTATCCGTCAGAAATCCGCAGTGACATGATCATGCGTTTGGCAAACCAGCTTCCGCCCCGATCCGGATTTATCCCAGGGCCCTCGGGTGGGCTGCGGCGTAGATTTCCCGCAGCGTGTCGGCCGTCACGAGCGTATACACCTGCGTGGTGGTGACGGAGGCGTGGCCCAGAAGTTCCTGAACCACCCGGACGTCACCCCCGCCCTCGAGCAGGTGCGTGGCGAACGAGTGGCGGAGGGTGTGCGGAGACACGTCCTTGGTGATGTTGGCCTTTTCAGCGGCGGCCTTCAAAATCGTCCAGGCGCTCTGCCTGCTGATCCGCCCGCCGCGGGCATTGAGGAAGAGCGCCGGCGTGCCCTTGCCCTTGGCGGCAAGCAGGGGGCGGCCGCGCACCAGGTAGGCGTCCAGGGCCCGGGCGCCATAGGACCCGAGCGGAACCAGCCGCTCCTTCGATCCCTTGCCGAACAGCCGCACGATGGCGGGTCCGTCTTCGGCCGGCTGCACCGAGATGTCATCCACGTCCAGCCCGACTGCCTCGCTGATGCGGGCGCCTGTGGAATAGAGGAATTCGAGGAGGGCACGGTCCCGCAGGCCTGTCGCAGTGTCGGTGCCGGCGGCTTCGAGTATCCGGGTGACCTCATCCACGGTAATGGCCTTGGGCAGCCGCTTCCCCGGCATGGGCGGGTGGACATCGCTGGCGGGATCCGCCGTCGTCATGCCTTCCAATGCCCAAAACTTGTGCAGCCCCCGGACGGCGACGATGGTGCGGGCCGCTGACCGAACGCCCAGCGGCGTTCCGCCGTCCGAACCGTCCGACAACGCCTGGGCGAAGCCCGTCACATGGCGGCGCGTCACATCGCCGGGGCGGCTGAGGCCTTCGGCGGCGAGGTAGTTGGAGTACCGCGTGAGGTCACGGCGGTAGGCGGACAGGGTGTTGGCCGCCAGTCCCCGCTCCACGCCCATGTGCTGGATGTAGTCGGTCACGGCCCGGTCGATCGCGGTCCTGGGGCGCTCGGGACGGGTACGGTCAGGACTTGGGCGCACCTGAGCCTCTTCCCGGGGCTCCATTCCAGGATCACCAATTCCAGGATCACCAGGGGCCGGTGAGGTCTCAGCTGCTGCCGTGCCTGCGGTCATCAGCGCTGGCTGGGGTGGGCCGGCCATGGTGCGTCAGCCGGCCGCAGCCCGTCAAAACCGTCTGCTTTCGCAGCAGCGGCTGCGAGGACTCCGACGACGGCGGACGGGTTGTGCAGGCGCCCCTCCAGCACCGCGGCCACGGCTTCTTCGAGCGGGATCCAGTGCAGTTCAATCTCGGCTTCCTCGTCGGTGCGGAGGTGAAGCTCGTGGTGCGGCACTTCGGTGAGCCCGCGGGCAAGGTAGATGCGGATGGCTTCGCTGGATGATCCGGGAGAGTTGAAAAAGTCCGCCAGGACATTCCAGGTGCTCGCCACGAGGTCCGCTTCCTCGGCGAGTTCCCGCGCGGCCCCCGCCACAAAATCCTCGCCCTCGACGTCCAGCAGGCCTGCGGGAATCTCCCAGAGGTCCATGCCGACCGGGTGCCGGTACTGCTTGATCAGCAGCACCTCGCCGTCGTCATTCATGGGCAGTATGGCCACGGCCCCGGGGTGGTCGATGTAGTCCCGGACCAGCGGGTTGCCTTCGTCGGTGAGCTTGAAGCTGTCGCTCACCACGTCCCAGATCCTGCCCTCGTAGACCTTTTCAGTGGACAGCAGACGGCGCGGGCTCGGAGCATCCGAAACCTGCCGTGCAGCAGGGGTGTTTTCAGAAATTCCGGGCATCGCGCCGTCCTCCGTCATTGGTGCTGTGGTCAACTCTGCAGTCAGCTCTAGCGGGCAGTGAGCTAGCGGGCGGTCGCCCCGGAGGCAGCCTCAGCAGCGGGCAGCTCCGACGCTGCGGTCCGGGTCACAGGAGCAGCGGAGCCGTTGTCGGCGCTGCCGCCCTGGTGATCCAGGGCTGCCTTGACCAGCCCGGCGAAAAGCGGGTGCGGGCGCGTGGGCCGCGAGCTGAGCTCAGGATGCGCCTGCGTGGCCACGTAGTACGGGTGTACTTCGCGCGGCAGCTCCACATACTCGACGAGCTTGCCGTCCGGCGATGTGCCGGAGAACACGAGGCCCTGGGCCGCGATCTGATCGCGGTACTTGTTGTTGACCTCGTACCGGTGGCGGTGGCGTTCGCTGACGGTGGTGGTGCCGTACGTTTCCGCGATGACCGAGCCCTCGTCCAGCTTGGCTTCGTAGAGTCCAAGGCGCATGGTGCCCCCGAGGTCACCGCGGCCTTCAACGAACTCGAGCTGCTCTTCCATCGTCGCGATGACCGGGTACTTGGAGTCAGGCTCGAACTCGCTGGAGGAAGCACCCTCCAAACCGACCACGTTGCGGGCGTACTCGATGACCATGCACTGCAGGCCGAGGCACAGGCCCAGCACCGGAAGCCTCGATTCGCGGGCGAACTTCAGGGCCCCCAGCTTGCCTTCGAGGCCGCGGATACCAAACCCGCCGGGAACGCAGATGCCGTCCACGCCGTCCAGCGAACGGACAGCACCTTCGTGGGTTTCGCACTCGTCGGACGGGACCCAGCGGATCTTGACCTTGGCGTCGTTGGCGAAACCGCCGGCACGCAGGGCCTCCGTCACGGAGAGGTAGGCATCCGGAAGGTCGATGTACTTGCCCACGAGGGCAATTTCAACTTCGTGCTTGGGATTGTGGACGGCCTCGAGCAGCTTGTCCCAGCTGGTCCAGTCGACATCTTTGAAGGGCAGGTCGAGCGCACGGACGATGTAGGAATCCAGGCCCTGGGTGTGCAGGGTCTTCGGGATGTCGTAAATGCTCGGGGCATCGGCGGCGTTGACCACGGCGTCGATGTCGACGTCGCACATGCGGCCGATCTTTTCGCGCATCGCGTCGGGCACTTCGCGGTCGGAGCGGACCACGATGGCTTCGGGCTGGATGCCGATGGAGCGCAGGGCCGCCACAGAGTGCTGCGTTGGCTTGGTCTTGAGTTCCTGCGAGGGCCCGATGTACGGGACCAGGGACACGTGCAGGAAGAAGACGTTGGTGCGGCCGATGTCCTGGCGGACCTGGCGGGCGGACTCAAGGAAGGGCTGCGACTCGATGTCGCCAACCGTGCCGCCGATCTCGGTGATGATGACGTCGGGCGCGTTCTTGCCCTCGGCAGGGAGCCGCATGCGGCGCTTGATCTCATCGGTGATGTGCGGGATGACCTGGACCGTGTCGCCGAGATACTCGCCTCGGCGCTCCTTGGCGATAACCGTTGAGTAGACCTGGCCGGTGGTCACGTTCGCAGATCCCTCGAGGTTTTCGTCGAGGAAGCGCTCGTAGTGTCCGATGTCGAGGTCGGTCTCGGCGCCGTCGTCTGTGACGAAGACCTCGCCGTGCTGGAAGGGGTTCATCGTGCCCGGATCCACGTTGAGGTAGGGATCGAGCTTCTGCATAGTTACAGACAAACCGCGTGCCCGCAGCAGGTGGCCGAGGCTTGACGCCGTCAGTCCCTTACCGAGCGAGGACGCCACACCGCCGGTGACGAAGATGTGTTTGGTCGTCTTGGACGAGCCCGGGAACCGGGAATTTACACGGGAATTTGATCGCTGCACCACGGAATTCGAGCCTATCATCAATTGAGCCTTCCACGGGTCGGTATCGCGCCCCCAAATGCCTCAGTCTCCCGTGTCCGGCGCCTGTGGGCAAGAGCGAGCCGAGCGCGCAGGCCGCTTAGGCCCGCTGGGGCATGAACTTCGCGTCGTCCAGCAACTCCTGTGCGTGGGCCTGGGCCGTCTCCGAGTCCTCCTGGCCTGCCAACATCCGTGCCAGTTCCCGGACCCGCTCCGGTTCGTCCAGCAGCTGGACGTCACTGGAGGTGAACCCGGTGGCGGTGGCGCCGTCGGAGCCCCGCACGGACGTTTTGGTGACCCGGATGTGCTGGTCCGCGAAGGCGGCGACCTGGGGCAGATGGGTGACCACGAGGACCTGGACGTGGCGGGCCAGCATGGCCAGCCGGCGCCCGATTTCGACGGCGGCGCGCCCGCCCACCCCGGCGTCCACTTCGTCGAAGACGAAAGTGGGCACGGGATCGACGGCGGCCAGCACGACTTCGATGGCAAGCATGACCCGCGAAAGCTCACCGCCGGACGCACCCTTGCCAAGCGGCCGGGCGGGCGCACCCGAGTGGGGCCGGAGCAGGAAGGAAATCTCGTCCGCGCCATAGGGTCCCAGCTGGCCGGCGGCCTCAATCTTGATCACCAGGGTGGCGTCCGCCATGGCGAGGGCCTTCAGCTCGGCACTGACCCGGCTGGAGAGTTCCTTGGCGGCCTTGGCCCGGATCTTGCTGATGGCCGCAGCCTGTTTGGTGAGCTCTGCCTCCGCCCTGGCCACCTCCGCGTCCAGGGCCTCAATCCGCGTGGAATCGTCCTGCAGCTCATCGAAGCGGACGCGGGCCTTCTCTGCCCACTCCAGGACCTCGTCAATGCTGGGCGCATACTTGCGGACCAGCTTGGCCAGGGCAGCCCGGCGTTCCTCAATCTCGGCCAGCCGCTCGGGCCCCTCCGAGTCCAGCCCGGCCTGGTAACTTGCCAGTTCCGTAGCGATGTCGTTGAGCAGGAACCCCACTTCCGCGAGGCGTGCAGCGGCGCCTCCGAGCTCTTCGTCATGCTCGGCCACGTGCTCCAGCGTCCTTTTGGCAGTGTCCACCAGCGTGGTGGCATCACCGGTTTCGCCGAAGTCTTCGGCAATGAGCGCCTGGTGCGCCGTGGTCGCGGCGATGCGAAGCTCCTCGACGTTTGCCAGCTTCACGGCCTCGGCCTTGAGGGCTTCGTCCTCCCCCGGCTGCGGGTCCACGGCGTCGATCTCCGCCAGGGAGATCTCCAGCGATTCGGCCTCGCGCAGCCGGTCCCGTGCGGCACTGCGGAGCGCTTCCAACTCCGCCTGGCTGGCCTTCCAGGAGGCGTACAGCTGTTGGAAGCCGCCGAGTGTGGCGGCCAGGGCGTCCCCTGCGAACTTGTCCAGCGCCTCTCGCTGGGCTGTGGCGCCCTTGAGCCTGATCTGGTCCGACTGCCCATGCACAACCACGAGCGATTCGCCGATTTCGGCCAGCACCCCCACCGGGGCGGCCCTGCCGCCGAGGAACGCCCGGCTGCGTCCGTCCGCCCCGAGGCGGCGGGACAGCAGCAGTTCCGCACCGCCGTCGAACTCCTCAATCTCCGCCCCTGCGTCACGGGCGCGTTGCACGGCGACATGCCCGGAACCGAGCCTGACGACGGCTTCGGCGGAGGCGCTCTTGGCGCCACTGCGGACGGCCCCGGCGTCAGAGCGGGCCCCCAGCAGCAGCCCGACGGCGGTGACCACCATGGTCTTGCCGGCACCGGTTTCGCCGGTGACCACGCTGAGCCCGGGGCCCAGCGGCAGCGTGGCGTCTGTGATGACGCCCAGATCGCGGATTCTCAGTTCTTCAAGCATGGATCACTTCCCGGTCGGAGGATCGGTTTCTTCAGCCTGCCCGGCCAGGACCTGCCCGGCATATCCGGGCGCCGGCGGCGGTGCCATGGGCCGCGGGGTCCGAACAATCGGCACCGGGCCCGTGGTGATGGTCCCGGACTGCGGCACCGGGCCCCGCCAGCCGTGGATGGGCAGTTCGAACTTGCGGACCAGCCGTGCGGAAAACGGCGTCTGGTGGGTGCGGGCCAGCCGGACGGGCGTGGCGGAACGCGTGACCTCCACCCGGGCGCCGGGCGGGAGGTCAACCGATCGGCGGCCGTCGCACCACAGCACACCCTGGGCGTCCGTCCGGTTCAGCACCTCCACAGCCAGCCGGGACCGCGGTGAGACAACCAGGGGCTTGGCGAACAGCGCGTGGGCGCTGATGGGGACGATCAGCAGGGCTTCCACTTCGGGCCACACCACGGGCCCGCCGGCGGAGAATGCGTAGGCGGTCGAGCCTGTGGGCGTGGCGAGCACCACGCCGTCGCAGCCGAAGGAGGTCAGCGGGCGCTCGTCCACTTCGGTGACCACCTCAAGCATCCGCTCGCGGTTCCCCTTTTCGATGGCCGCCTCATTGAGTGCCCACGTGTGCCAGATTTTTTGCCCGCGGACCCACACCTGGACGTCAATGGTCATGCGCTCTTCCACCGTGTATTCACGGCTGGCAATCCATTCCACGGTCTGTGTGAGGTCAGCCCGTTCGCTTTCTGCCAGGAACCCCACGTGTCCCAGGTTCACGCCGAGGAGGGGTACATCCACTTCCCTGACCAGTTCCGCGGCGCGAAGGATGGTGCCGTCCCCGCCGAGCACCATGACGAGCTCCACATCGGGTAACTGGACATGGTCGTGAAGCACCTCCACAGGATGCTCCAGCCGGCCGAAAAAGCCCTCCATGTCGCCCAGTTCGGATTCCTGCATCACCGGGATGATGCCGCACGCGTGCAGCTGGGCACACGCCTCCCAGGCAGCCTTCAGGGATTCTTCGCGGCCGGTGTGGGCAAGTACCAGTACACGCCTGCTCATCGGTTCCGCTCTCTAGTGGTTCGGCCAGATTGTCCCGAGCAACGCAGCCACGGCTGCATCCCGCTCTTCGATCTTAGGCAAGTCTTGGGCAATTCTTCGTTTTATCCACAGGAAGTATTCGACATTTCCGTCCTGCCCAGGGAGCGGGCTGATGGCCAGTCCGCATAGTTCCAGTCCCGCATCGAGGGCAGCCCCAGCTACTTTACCGACTGCCATCCGGCGTTCGCGCTCCGACGTGACCACGCCGGTGCGGCCGAGCCGTTCCTTGCCGATCTCGAACTGCGGTTTCACCATGAGTACGATGTCGCCGCCGGCGCTGGTACACGCGGCCAGCGGCGCCACTACGAGGGTCAGCGAGATGAACGACAGGTCCGCCACTGTCAGCTCCGCCATGCCGCCGATCTGGTCCGGGTCCATATAACGGACGTTCAGCCCTTCATGGACGCTCACCCGGGGATCGTCCCTGAGCTGCGGGACGAGCTGGCCGTGCCCGACGTCGACCGCCACCACGTGCTCCGCTCCCCGCCTCAACAGGACATCGGTAAAGCCGCCGGTGGACGCACCTGCGTCAAGGCAGCGTTTCCCGGCGACGGCCACGGCGGGAAACGCGTCGAGCGCACCGGCCAGCTTGTGCCCGGCACGGCTGACATACGCGTCGGTGGCGTCTTCTGCCACTGTCAGCTCGCGATCGTCGGCGACCTGCAGCGAAGCTTTCGCGAGAACGTCGCCGGCCGACGTCACTTTGCCGTCGGCAATCAGCCGCGCGGCATGCGTGCGGGACCGCGCCAGCCCGCGGCTGACGAGGATCTGGTCGAGTCTGGCCATATCAGGCGGCACCGGGTCCTGCCGCGGCGCCGGGCCCGGACATGTCCTCGTTCAGAGCTGCCAGCAGACTGTCATGCATCTCCGCGTAGGCGGCAGGGTGCTCGGACACCGGAAGCCCGGGGACATCCCGGACGCGGTCGAGAATTGCCTGCACTGTTCCGTCCGACAGCGTGCCGTCCGACAGCGGGCCGTCCGACAGCGGGCCGTCCGACTGCGGGCCGTCCGAGTGCGACTCGGCAAAGCCCGCAGGCGGCAGCTCGGGCCAGGCAATCTGCGCGGCTGCGTCCGGCTCGGCATCAGGATTTGGCTCTGTCATTGCACCAGTCTATTGACCAAGCCAGTCAAGCACGGGCGCTGTGGCCGTCGGAGCCTGCGGGCGGGCATTCCACCATGCGGCACACGCCGCACGCCAGGAATCGAGGTTGTCCTTGCCGCCGCTGATGCGGACACTAGCTCCGTCCACGGAAGCTGAGGCGTCACCGCAGCGGTAAGTGCCGCCGTCGTGCTCCACGGCAGGGTACGGCTGGTACAGCCCGGTGAGGTCGTCAATGAGGAAGTCAGGCCGTTCGTCCGTACGGGCTGCGAGGATCGTCTCCCGGGTGTCGACGCCGGTGAGGACCGCCACGGTGGCAAAGCCGGCCCGGTTGCCGCCCAGGATGTCCGTGTCCAGCCGGTCGCCGACCACCAGCGGGCGCTCAGCCGCGAGGCGCTTGGCCGCAGCGTGGAACAGTGGGGCCTCCGGTTTGCCCGCGACGCGCGGCGTCTGGCCGGTTGCGGCAGCAACAGCCGCCACGAGGGTGCCGTTGCCGGGCGCGATCCCGCGGGCCTGCGGGATGGACATGTCCGTGTTGGTGGCCACCCACAAGGCGCCGCCAGCCACGACGTACGATGCTTCGGCCAGGTCCTTCCAACCGATTTCGGGGTTGAAACCCTGCACGACGGCCACCGGCTTGTCCGCAGCACTGTGTACGGGCGTCAGGCCCATGAGCTCGATTTCGTGGGCCAGAGCGGGGCTGCCGGTGATGAGGACGGCAGCGCCCGCCGGAAGGAGCGACGCGAGCAACTCAGCTGCCGCCTGCGACGAACTCACCACCTGGTGGTCTTCGGCCGGGGCACCCAACTCGCGCAGGTGGGCGGCCACCTGGGCCGGGGTACGGGACGCGTTGTTGGTCACGTAACCGAGCCCGACGCCGATGCCGTCCAGGCGCTGCAGCGAATCCACTGCGCCGGGGATGGCATGGGGACCCGCATACACCACGCCGTCCAGGTCGGACAGCAGCGCGTCGAACCGCGAAATCAGGTGCGTGTCAGTCATACGTTCCTAGTCCTCCGAGCCTTCATGCCGGCGGTCCTCGTGAACTTCAGATTCGTCGTGGGCTTCGGTCTCGCCGTGGGCCCCAGCTTCACCATGTGCTTCCGCCCCGCCGGCACCGCCCTCGACGTCGTCCTCATCCTCCGGCTCGGCTGAGTCGGCGTCGGACTCGGCGTCGTCGGACGAAAAGTAGTCGGTTTCGGCGTCGTCGATGTTCTCGCCTGCCGACGCGCTCTCCGCCCCGGAGGCTGCGGTCTCGGGATTGACCTCTGCGGCCTGCTGCGCGGCAGTGGCGCTTGCCTGTTCGGGAGCGGCATCTGCTGCCGCCTGGGTTATCAGTCGGCGGCGTTCGGCTTCCTCGCGGGCTTCCTCTTCCTCGTCCCAGCCAAGGTCGATGATGTCCGGCTCCTCGGAAACCCCCATCCCCAGGGCTTCCTCTGCCACCAGTGCCTGGCGGTGCCACTTGCCGGCTTCGGCTTCACGGCCAGCGGCCGTCAGGGCGTCTGCGTAAGCACGGAACAGGCGGGGGCTGTAGGAGAAGGCGCGGTTGATGTCCAGCTGCGGGATCTCCAGCTCGGCCACGGCGGCGTCGAGCTGGCCCAGATCTGAACGGGCACCGGACGCGACGATCGCCAGCTCCACCTTGCCGGGGGCATCCAGGTCCTGGGCTTCCTCGGACCGGACCACGTCCAGGGCCCGGTCCGGACGTCCGAGTCCGCGTTCACAGTCAGCCATGACGGGCAGGTGCACGTTGGAGCCGCTGATCCGGCGGTAGGTCCGGAACTCACGGAGGGCCTCGCCGTAGTGTCCGGCGGCGTACGCCGTGAGGCCGACAGCTTCGCGGACGGCAGCGAGCCGTCCCCCGCGCCGGCTGGCAGCCAGGGCATGCTGGAAGGCGAGTTCGGGCTCTTCGTCGAGGAGACGGCCGGCCATGACAAGGTGGCGGGCCACCCATTCAGCGCTCTTGGCTTCGAGCGTCTTGATCTGGTGCTGTGTGGCGCGGTCCAGTTCCTTGCCGGTCACGTCCTCATCAATCTCGGGGGAACGCTCGCGGTCCGGGCGGTTCGCGCTGCGCAGGTCCCGTACGTTGGGGACGCGGACCGGACGGTCTTCTGCCCTGTCACGGCCGAACTGGCGCGGACCGGTGTCGCCCCGGTCAAAGCTGCGCGGCGCCCTCTCCTGGCGGTCACCAAACGGTTTGCGGTTCTCGCCGCCGCCGAAGCCTCGGCGATCTCCCTCGCTCTCACGACGCGGACGATCACCAAACGGCTTACGCTCCCCGCCACCAAAGCTCCGACGATCACCC
>NZ_JCAXEA010000044.1:0-9439 GCF_059759125.1 Arthrobacter sp. GQ119
GTGAATTGACCGTTACTGCCGGCGCGCTTATGGTTGCGCCATGCGATGGAATGCCCTGTTTGAGGACCTGGAGGCGCAGATAGCAGAGACCGCGGTCTTGGGCCGTGAGTCCGAAGTGTCGGAGCGGTCACGAATTGACATGGCGTCCATCGGTATGGCCGATCGGCTCCGTGGATCACTTGGCCGGAGCGTTGGGGTTCACCTGGTCTCCGGAACGGACTTTATGGGAACCCTGAGTCACGCGGGCGCAGAAAGCCTGGTGATCGATGAGGACGCCCACCAGGTTCTGATTCCCTACGCTGCGGTGTCCCATTACAGGGGGATGGGCCGCTATGCCGTGGGTGAGCCCTCCGCAGTACGGAGAAAGCTGGGTTTGGCCAACGCGCTTCGGAGCCTCGCACGGGACAGGGTGCCGCTCACGGTCCTGCTGGCCAGAGGTGCAGCTGGCGAGGTGCGGCTTTCCGGCGTCATTGACCGAGTGGGGCGGGACTTTCTGGACCTCGCTGTGACCCCACCGGGTGAAGCCCGCAGGGCATCGAACGTCGTGGACGTAGCAACCGTTCCCTTTGGGTCTTTGCTTGCACTTCGTTCAATGCGGCCCGGGGAACTGTAGCGTTTCGGAGGAGGACGAGCGATCAGTCCGACTTGGACTTTGACTCTTCGATCATCCGGCTTGCCTCGGCATAACGCTCTTCTATGTACTGTTCGAGCATCTTCTCCTCGACGCGCCACTGACCGCGGCCACCCACCTGGATGGCCTTCAGTTCGCCGCTACGCACAAGTGCATAGGCAGCAGGCGAATTAATCTGGAGCTGCTCGGCTACATCTGCAAGGGTGAGGAAACGGGGCATAGCTCAATTCTGCCACCACTGGGTGCAGGTGGTGCCGTTATCCACAGTTTGATGCTGTTTGGACCCGGGACTTCCCGATTGGCCACCGATGCCGTATCAATAATCATGACTGGCGCACTCAATCGCGCCTGACGCGTCAAGGGGGAGCACGTACGCATGATGTCCAGCGCCGCAGCCACAGGGGCACGTCTGAAGAAACCTTCGTGGAAGGATCCAAGGCTCCTTGTGGGGGTGCTGCTGATCCTCGCCTCGGTGGTGGGTGTGATTTCACTGCTCGGCAGTGCGGACAAGACCACAGAGGTCTTCGCCGCCCGCGAACCAATAGGGGTCGGCGAGAAGCTCACCACGGATAACGTCAGCCGCGTCAAAGTGAGGCTGGGGGAGGTGGAGTCCCACTACATAACGGCGGAGTCCGGGATGCCGGAGGGGGTGGTGGCTGTCCAGCGTATTGGAAAGGACCAGCTGTTGCCCCGGGAAAGCCTGGGAAGTGTGGACGCGCTGGACAGGAAGCCGGTCGCCGTCACCGTTCAGGAAGCATTGCCCGACCAGGCAGTGGCCGGGACCCGTGTTGACGTATGGGTATCCATGCCCGATGCGCGGAACGGATTTGCCCAGCCGAAGCTCCTGCTCCCGGGCGCGGAAATCGCCCAGGTCTCACCCGGTTCGACAGCTCTTGGATCCTCGAAATCCACTGTCCTGATGGTCTTGGTGGGCGATGAGCACATGCCGTCCCTCCTGGGAGCGCAGGCGAACGATGCCAAGATTTCCGTGGTATGGAATCCCGGCGGTGCCGCCAAATGAGCATTCCCGTCGTCACAGTCGGGCAGGCCCAGGAAGATCTGGTCGGCGGCCTCGAGAGGCTTCATGGACCCGTCACTGTCGTGCGGCGGTGCACTGAGTTGACGGAGTTGCTGGCTGCGTGCCAAAGCGGGCTCGCCCGGGCCGCTGTCGTGGCAAAAGGGAGCGAGGAATTGACTGCCTCCCTGGTCGACAGGCTCGCCGCGGTGGGTGTTGCCATCGTCGCCCTGACGGACAGCGAGGAGGAGTCCTCCCGATTGCGCGGTATTGGCGTGTCCGCGGTCATTTCGACCGTGGAATCCGCAGCCCTGGCCGAGCGTATCTCTGAGGCAGTTGCCCAGTTCCCGGGGCGGGTCAATGCAGCCATGGAAACAGGGGAGCAGGGTTGGGCTGAGGCGGGGGCTGTCTTGCGGCCCGGCACCGACGACGCCGGAAACCCTCCGGCCGCGCCCGGAACCGGCCAGATCATCGCAGTGTGGGGTCCTGCCGGATCGCCCGGACGGACACTGCTGGCGGTGAACATTGCCGGCGAACTGGCCGCAGAGGGAAAATCCGTCCTGCTCGTTGACGCTGATAGCTATGGGGCCAGCGTCGGCGCGGTTCTGGGGCTCCTGGACGAGGCAGCCGGCCTTGCCCAGGCCTGCAGGCTGGCGGACCAAGGGCTGCTCGACACAGCATCACTGCTTCGGGTGGCAGTGCCAGTTTCCATGAAATCGGGAAGCCTGCGGGTCCTGACCGGCATAACCCGGGCAGACCGGTGGACGGAACTTCGGGCCACCGCGCTGGCACGTGTCCTTGAGCGGGCCAAAGACGTCGCAGACGTTGTCGTCGTTGATACAGGATTCTGCCTTGAGGCCGACGAGGAGCTCAGCTTTGACACCATGGCGCCCCGCCGCAACGCTGCCACGCTCAGGAGCCTGGAACTGGCCGACACCGTCTTCGCCGTAGGGTCCGCGGATTCCATCGGGGTTCCCCGGCTGGTCCGGGGTCTCGCCGAACTGGATACGGCAGTGCCGGGCCTGCAGCCGGAAGTAGTGATGAACAAAGTGCGCGCCGCAGCGGTGGGGCGCTCGCCTGAACGGCAACTCCGCGAAGCGTGGGACCGCTATGGCCCGGCGACCGGCATCAAGGCGTTCCTTCCCTCCGATCCAGCGGCGGCTGACACGGCGCTGCTGTCGGGGTCTTTGCTGCTTGAGGCAGCTCCGGATTCGCCCCTTCGCTCCGGCATAGCGGGACTGGTTTGTGCACCTGGCCAGCAAAACCGACGATCCTCTGTATTTTCTTCCACAACAAAGCGTTGGCTGAGGGGCTAGGCTCACGATTAGGGCTGCAACGGTGCGGCCATGAACTTGTGATGGAGGCGTTTATCGATGTCGTCTGGGTCCAGCGTGGAGGATCAGTCCCGTCCGATCGGAGCCGAAGAGGGCTTCTTTGCGGACTACTATGAGCACCTCGCAGAGGAGGACTTTCGTGCTTATCCGAACGACGTCCTGAGTCAGCGGGCCGAGACGCACAAGAAGGTCGCGGCGAGCAGGGAGCCGGGCACCGCCAACATCTCAATTGTTGATGAACAGGACCGCAGCGTCGTGTACATCGTTACGGATGACATGCCCTTCCTGGTGGATTCCGTGAACGCAGAGTTGGTCCGCCAGAATTCGGCCATCCACCTCGTTGTCCACCCCATGTTCGTCGTCACACGCAACCGCCAGACCCATGAGCTGGTCAAAGTGAACAGGGTGCCGTCCAGCGTCGGCATTTCCAGCGGCGACACCGCTGCGCTCCCCAGCCTGTCCCACTTGATTGCCCAGGGCGACCACACCACCCATATGGAATCGTGGATCGCGGTGGAGATTGGCCGCGCTGACGAGGAGGCAAAGCCTCGCCTGAAGGAAGGCCTGGAACGGGTCCTGGGGGACGTCCGGGCAGCGGTTGAAGACTGGCCGAAAATGCGCAACAAGGCGAGGCAAATAGCCGAATCCCTCGACAAAGTTGCCAATCCCACTCAAATCGCCGAGCTGCGCCAGGCCCAGGACCTGCTTCGGTGGCTGGACGAAGGAAACTTCACGTTCCTTGGCTACCGCGAGTATGACCTCATCAACGAGGCAGGGGAAGATGTCCTGGAACTCCGGGAGGACAGCGGGCTCGGGTTGTTGCGCGCCCACCGTGACACGCCCCATGTCCAGCACCTCACGGACGCCGGCAGGCGGAAGGCGCGCGAGAAAAAGGCCCTGGTCATCACCAAGGCCAACTCGCGCTCGACGGTGCACCGCCCGGCCTACCTCGATTACATCGGTGTGAAAAGCTTTGACGCGGCCGGCAACGTCAACGGCGAACAGCGCTTCATCGGACTCTTTGCGACCAGCGCCTACACCGGTTCAGTCCGGAACATCCCCATCGTCCGCGAAAAGGTGGAAGCGGTCCTCCGCGGCGCTGGGTTCCCGCCCGATTCGCACTCGGGCAAGGACCTGCTCGGCATCCTCGAAACGTATCCCCGGGACGAACTCTTCCAGATCGAAGTCCCCGACCTGGCTGCGACGGCCACCGGCATCCAAAGACTGCAGGAACGCCGCCGCACCCGGCTGTTTTTGCGGCCGGACATCTACGGCCGGTTCATGTCCGCCGTCGTGTACTTGCCACGGGACCGGTACACGACCAACGTCCGTCTCCGGATCGAACAGGAACTGCGCGAGACCTTCCACGCCCAGTCCATCGACTATGAGGCGAGAATGACGGAGTCAGCCCTGGCCCGGCTGTTCTTCCGGATCCGCCTGCCCAAGGGCGCCGACGTCAGCAATGTCAACACCGAGGACCTGGAGAAGCGGCTCGTCCGAGCAGCGCGGTCATGGGGCGAAGGCATCAGCGAAGTCCTGCGCGATCGGGGCGACGGCGAGGGTTCCAAAGAACTTGCAGACCTCTGGGCTGAGGCGTTTCCCGCGAGCTACCGCGTGGACTACGAGGTGGAAGACGCCCTGGAAGACATTGAGAGGTTTGAAAAATACGGGGCCGCGGCCGAACGAAGCGAAGGAGCGAAGCAGGAGCGCCCCGGCGTGCATGTCTACCTTCCAGCCGGAGCGGGGGCAACGCTCGAAGAGGATGCACGGGTCAAGCTCTACATGCTCGAGCCCAAGAGCCTCAGCCAGATCCTTCCCTACTTTCATAACCTCGGGCTTGAGGTCCTGGACGAGCGGCCTTTCGAAATCGAAACGGCCGACAACCGCGACTTTTTCCTCTACGACCTGGGGCTGAAATTCCCTGCCGGGGTGGACCCGCTATCCACCGGCCAGCTGCTCGCTGATTCCTTCGGTGCTGCGGTGACGGGAGCCGCTGAATCGGACAGCTTTGACCGCCTCGTGCTGCGCGAAGGCATGAACTGGCGACAGGTGGTTGTGCTGCGGGCCTACGCCAAATACATGCGCCAGATGGGCAACACAAACTCCTTCGAGTTCCTGGCCGATACCCTGCTGGCCAACCCGGAGGTCACCAAGGGTCTCAGCGCGCTGTTCGAAGCCCGCTTCGATCCAGCACTGACAGAGCTGGAGCGCGATGAACGGCAGGCAAAGGTCCGTGCCGAGCTGGCCGCATCCATTGAAACTGTTGCGACCCTCGACGCCGACCGCGCCCTCAGGACCTTCACGAACCTGATCGAGTCAACGCTGCGCACAAACTTCTACCAGGAGAAGCCCTACCTGAGCTTCAAGCTGCACCCCGCAGGCATCGAAGGCCTGCCCTTCCCGCGGCCGCAGTTCGAAATCTGGGTTTACTCGCCACGGGTCGAGGGCGTCCACCTGCGGTTCGGCAAGGTCGCCCGCGGCGGTCTGCGCTGGTCCGACCGGCGGGAAGACTTCCGTACGGAAATCCTGGGGCTGGTCAAGGCCCAGACCGTGAAGAACGCCGTCATTGTTCCCACCGGCGCCAAGGGCGGTTTCTTCGCGAAGCGGCTGCCTGATCCCGCGGTGGACAGGGCTGCATGGATGGCGGAGGGGATCGAAAGCTACAAGACGTTCATCCGCGGACTGCTCGATATCACTGACAACCTGGTGACCGGCCCTGACGGTGAGCGGCTTGTTGCGCCCGAAAACGTTGTCAGGCACGACGACGACGACTCCTACCTCGTGGTGGCAGCCGACAAGGGCACTGCGACGTTTTCCGACATCGCAAACGCGCTTGCGGCAGAGTACGGCTTCTGGCTGGGTGACGCCTTCGCCTCCGGCGGTTCTGTGGGATACGACCACAAGGCCATGGGCATCACGGCCAGGGGGGCGTGGGAGTCTGTCAAACGCCACTTCAGCGAGCTGGACCTCGACACGCAGTCGGAACCGTTCACTGTGGTCGGCGTAGGCGACATGTCCGGTGACGTCTTCGGAAACGGGATGCTGCTGTCAAAGCACATCCGGCTGCTCGCTGCCTTCGATCACCGCCACATATTCCTGGACCCGAACCCCGACGAGGAAAAGTCCTACGCAGAGCGCCAGCGGCTCTTCGAATTGCCGCGGTCCTCGTGGGACGACTACGACAAGAGCCTCATCAGTGAAGGAGGCGGTGTCTACCCGCGGCAGGCCAAGTCCATTGCCGTCTCTCCCGAAGTGCGGGCGGCTCTCGGCCTGCCGGAGTCAACCACGCAGTTGAGCCCGCCCGAACTGCTGCGGGCCATCCTGCTGGCGCCGGCAGACCTGCTGTACAACGGAGGCATCGGCACCTATGTCAAGGCGAGCACCGAGTCCCATGCGATGGTGGGGGACAAAGCCAACGACGGCATCCGGGTCGACGGACGCGACCTCCGCGTAAAAGTGGTGGGCGAGGGTGGAAACCTGGGTATGACACAACGCGGCCGCATCGAGGCTGCACTTCAGGGCGTCATCCTTAACACGGACGCCATCGACAACTCGGCAGGCGTCGACTGCTCGGACCACGAGGTCAACATCAAGATCTTCGTCGACCGGATGGTCGCAGCGGGGAAGCTGGATCCGGAAGAGCGGGCAGATTTCCTGTCATCGATGACCGACGAAGTGGGCCGGCTTGTCCTGGAAGACAACATCGACCAGAACATACTGCTGCTCAACGACCGTCAACGTGTGGCCGAATGGAGTCCCAGCTACGAACGGCTTATGGACTGGCTGGAAAAGGCCGCGGACTTCAACCGTGACCTCGAGGCCCTGCCATCCACCACTGCCCTTCATGAACGGCTGGAGCAGGGGCAGGGCCTGACCTCGCCCGAGCTGTCAGTGCTCGCAGCCTATGCCAAGATCGAGCTGGCTACCGCGCTGCGTGACAGCGACCTTGCTGACGACCCCTGGTTCCGGCAGACGCTGCGTGCGTATTTCCCCAAGCAGCTGCGGGAACGGTTCGATACCGAACTGGACACCCATCCGCTGCGCCGCGAAATCATCGCAACCGTGGTCGCCAATGACATGATCAACATGGGCGGCATCACCTTCGTCTTCCGGACCATGGAAGAAACATCCGCGAGCGAAGTGGCGGTGGCCAAAGCGTTCGTGGCGCTCCGCGAGGTTTACGAGCTGGACAACATGGTGTCCGAACTGAACGACCTTCCGGCGTCGTTCCCCACGGAGCACTGGAGCACGGTTCACCTCGACATCAGGAGGCTTCTGGACCGGGCGGTGCGCTGGGTCCTTGGACAGGGGAACACATCCCGGCCCATCGCGGACATCGTTGCAGAATTCAAGCCGCTCATGGATCCCATGCGTGCCCGCCTTTTGGATTACCTGCGTGGCGATGACCGCGAACGGGTGGCCGAGTGGCTTGAAAAGGCACGGTCCTGGGGATTGCCTGAAGATATTGCCGACCGCTGGGCTGAGCTCTTTGAGAGCTTCGTCCTGCTGGACATCGCGAAGATCACCCACAGCCGCACGGAGCCGGTGGGCGAAATCGCCCACGTCTACTACACCGTGTTCAACCGCTTCCATGCGGACTCCCTGCTCGAACGGATCAGTTCGCTGCCCCGCCAGGACCGGTGGCAGGCACTCGCCCGCGCCGCCTTGCGGGACGATCTTTACTCGACCGTTTCAGACATGACGACGGCGGTGCTGGAGTCGACTGACGCAGGGTCACCGGCAGAGGACCGGCTCAAGGCCTGGGAGGCACTCAACGCCGAGCAACTGGGGCGTGCGAAGAGCATGTTCGATGAGGTCAACGCCCTCGAAGCGGACGACATGGCCTCGCTGTCGGTAGCATTGAGGCTCTTGAGGTCAATCGTCCGGCGCTAGGACTTCGGTCCGCGTCGAAATCTGGAGGTGCAGTGGCAATCTTTACGGACCCCATCAGGGAACATGCTGATTTTGGGCCGGGGGATGCCGAGTGGCTGCACCTCCTGGTGGGTGACTGGCAGATGGTGGCCGATCTCGCCTTCGCCGACCTCGCCCTCTGGTTTCCGCACCCGGACTATGGCTACGTGGCGCTTGCCCACGTACGGCCCTCCACGACGCATACGGTATTCCATGCCGACTTCGTCGGGGAGGGCATCCGGTCCGATCTTCAGGTCCTCGTGGATAAGGCGTGGGCAAGCCGAACGATCGAGCGCTCCAGCGAAACGAACTGGAGCAGTGAGATGGCGCTCCGGGTGGAAGCCGTGCCGATGGTCAGGAATGGCCGAACCCTTGCCGTGGTCACCTCCCACATGGATCTCTCAAGTTCGCGGATGCCGTCCCGGCTTGAGCTGACCTACCGCCAGTGCGCCTACGACCTGCTGCGCATGGGCACGCTCGGCCTCTGGCCGGACTTTGCCTCACCCACGGGCTCCCGCCGTGGGGCGCCCCGTGTTGGTGACGGACTCATCCGGCTCGACGCCGAGGGCATCGTGCAGTATGCGAGCCCGAACGGTGTCTCCGCTTTCCGCAGGCTTGGAGACGGCGAGTCGCTGGAGGGGCGTTCCCTTGCGGAAGTCACGGCCGGCCTGCTTAAGGACCGCCGCATGGTCGATGAAACGCTGCCCCTGGTTGTCACCGGACGCATGCCGTGGCGCAGCGAGATCGAATCCAGGGGCGTCAGCCTGTCCCTGCGGGCGATTCCGCTCCGTGACGAACAGCAGCGGTTCGGGGCACTGGTGCTGTGCCGCGATGTGTCGGAGCTGCGGCGCCGGGAAATGGAGCTCGTCACAAAGGACGCCACCATTCGTGAAATCCACCACCGGGTCAAGAACAATCTGCAGACAGTGGCCGCGCTGCTGAGGATGCAGTCCCGCCGCATGGTCAGCGACGAAGCAAAACAGGGACTGGAACAGGCCATGCGGCGCGTTGCCACGATTGCCCTGGTCCACGAGACGCTTTCCCAGGGGCTCACGCAGAGCGTTGACTTCGATGAGCTGATTGGACGGCAGTTCAGGCTTTCGGCCGAGGTCGCTTCGCCCTCCCAGCAGGTGAAAACCCAGAGATCGGGCCAGTTTGGAGAACTCCCCAGCGACTTTGCCACCCCGCTCGCACTGGTGATCAATGAACTGGTGACGAACGCCGTCGAGCACGGGCTGGAAGGCAGGACCGGAACAGTCTGGCTGCTGGCCGACAGGTCTGAGGGGGACGACGGAGCTGAGCTGCTCACGGTGACCGTGGCAGACGACGGAGTGGGCCTGCCGGACAGCCCCCACGTGGAGGGCCTCGGGCTCCAGATCGTCCGGACCCTGGTTACCAGCGAACTGGGCGGAACCATCCAGTGGAAGCCCCGGGAGGGCGGCGGTACTGCGGTCCAGATCGTGCTGAGCCTGGCAAACCGCTAACGGCAGAGGGGCGCGGAACACACCCCCGGAAGTATTGGGCAACAGCAAAGGCCGCGGACGCTAG
>NZ_JCAXEA010000045.1:0-5516 GCF_059759125.1 Arthrobacter sp. GQ119
ACTCTGACTGCGAGTCACTCTGACTGCTGGAGTGGCCATGCCTTCCGGACTTTTGCCGGGCGGGCTGTCTGCTTTGTAGCGGATCACCACTGCCGGATCCCTCGGGCATCGGCTCCAGGCCTCAAGCGATCCAGGGGTGCGGAGCAGGCCACAGCCCCGGCGTTCGACAGGGCAGCGTCTGATATTCCGCTGATATTTAACTGATATATGACGATACTAGTTGCGTCGCCGGAAGAGTGTCAACGAGTAGGCGGCCCTCCTCGGCTGGCGGATGCGGTCGCGGCCAAGGAGGCTCAGCCGCCGGCAAAAGGCGGCAGGATATCGATGACGTCCTCCCTGCCAAGGCTCAGGCCTCGGTGCCGTACAGCGACTTCGTTGCGAAGAAAGCTGCTCCGGTCAATGATCCGGGCCAGTGGAGGCGTTCCCGCCGGCGGATCCGGACGGTCAATCGAAAGGACGGCAGTCAGGAGTTCGTTGAGCGTCACGCCGTCTGCCAGGTCATGGTGTTCTTCTTCTACGCCGGCGGCGGAATATGCAGCGGCAAAGTCGTACCAACAATGTTTGTTCAGCCTCCGATAGTGCTCATGCTGCGGCCCGACTGCTTGAAGTCTGCGGAATCCAGGCCGATGTGTTCCGTTCCGTGTGCCCGCGGCTTAATCCACATCGCATCCTGCCAGAGCCGTGCCAGTTCTGCGTCATCTGCCCCCGAGCGCATCAGGCCCAGAAGGTCAAATTCCTCCCGGGAGAACAGGCAGCTCATGAGCTTGCCTTCCGCCGTGATGCGCGTGCGCCTGCAGTCACCGCAGAAGGGTTCGGTGACGGAAGCGATGATGCCGACGGTACCCAGGACTGGACCATGGGACCCGCCTGTTACCGCGTTTCGCTTCCTGATCTGGAACCGTTCTGCCGGGGCTCCCGCCCGCTCCCGGAGATCCGGGGTGAGGACGAAATCCTGGGAGAGCAATTCACGGATTTCGGCGGCGGTGACCATGTCGCGCCGCGTCCAGCCATGGTCCGCATCAAGCGGCATCTGCTCAATGAAGCGGAGCTCGTAACCGTAGCGGAGTGCCCACGCCAAAAGTCCGGACGCTTCAGCGTCGTTGATACCCCGCATCAGTACCGCGTTGATTTTGACCGGTCCCAATCCTGCAGTCCTTGCCGCTTCCACTCCCGCCAATACCTTGTGAAGGAACGGGCGCCTCGTCAGTAGCTCGAACGTCTCTTCGTGAAGGGAATCGAGTGAGATATTGATCCGGGTCAGCCCGGCGTCCTTGAGCGCCTGGGCCTTCTTGTCCAGGCCGACGCCGTTAGTGGTCATGGACATGGGCAGATCGGGGTGCTGCTGGCGCAGGGCCCGGATGATGTTCACCAGGTCAGGGCGCACCAAGGGCTCGCCGCCGGTAAGACGGAGTTCGCGGATGGCGAGTCTCTCGACACTGATACCCACGACCCGCACGATCTCGTCCGGGGTCATGAGGGATTGTTTGGAGAGCCAATCCAAGCCCTGTGCGGGCATGCAGTACGAGCACCGAAGATTGCACTTGTCGGTCACGGATAACCGAAGGTCCGTGGCCTGGCGCCCGAACCGGTCCAGCAGGCCGGCGGGAACCCCCGAAGGCCGGCTCGGAGGCATCGGCAGCCCGCCGCCGCTTTTGCTGGGGAGCCGCGGAATTCCTAGCTGAACAGTCATGCACTCAAACCATTTCTTCGCTTCATGCGTGAAGCGCGCGTTGTAATGACGCTTGCTTGTTTCCTGATTGGAAGGCGTCGCCGGCATCCATCAGTTCCGTGCCGCCGCATGACAGCGGCGGCACGGAAGCTGCAGCCTTTCCTGCTGAGCCTGTGGGACCGGTAAGAAGCAGACTAGGTGGTCTGGTCTTTGGAGCCGGGCGTTCCGTCGGAACACCGGTCGTCACATTGGTGCTTGGTGACGAGGTCGAATTGGACGCCGCCGTGCTGTTCCACGCCGGTCCGGATGGCCCGTTCCATGACGGATGTTGCCAGGCGCCGGCGCAAGGAGAGGGGATCGCGGCGCAGGTCCTTGGCGAGCGCGAAACAGAGCAGCAGCATGACTATGACGAATGGCAGGGCTGCCACGATGGTGATCCGTTGCAGGCCGGACAGGGCTTCCGAAGGTTCGTCGCCACCGGCCAGCAGCATGACCGCCGCCACGGCGCCGGTAAGGCTGCCCCAGAAGATGACCACTCCTCGGCGGGGGTGCTCGGCGCCGTTGGAGCTGAGCGATCCCATCACGATGGAGGCCGCGTCGGCGCCCGTGATGAAGAAGATCGCGACCAGGACCATGGCCAGGACGATGACGGCAACAGTGAGCCAGCCAGGCATGTCCAGGTTCTTGACCAGGTCGAAGAGGGCGCCGTCGAAGTTGACGGTCGGTGTCCCCTCGACCATGGTGACCAGGCCGGGGGTGTTGGCCTTGTCTGCTTCCTGCTGGACGTGGAAGGCGCTTCCGCCGAAGATGCAGAACCAGATGACGCTGACGATGCTGGGGACCAGCAGTACGCCGGTGACGAACTGGCGGATGGTGCGGCCGCGGCTGATGCGGGCGATGAACATGCCCACGAAGGGTGTCCAGGAGATCCACCAGGCCCAGTAGAAGATGGTCCAGCCGGTCAGCCAGGTGCGAAGGGCTTCGTCTCCGACGGCTTCGGTGCGGGACGACATTTCTGCAAGGTCGCGGGCGTAGTCGCCGACCGCGGAAGGAATCAGGTTCAGGATGAACAGCGTGGGGCCGGCGACGAAGACGATGAGTGCCAGGATGACGGCCAGGACCATGTTGATGTTGGAGAGCCATTGGATGCCGCGGCTGATGCCGGAGACGGCGGACGCCACGAAACAGGAGGTCAGGATGGCGACGATCACCACGAGCACGGGAGTACCGATTTCGCCGAACCAGCCGTTGGAGGTCATGCCGCTGCCGATCTGCAGGGTGCCGAGGCCCAGGGATGCTGCGGTGCCGAAGAGGGTGGCGAAGATGGCGAGGATGTTGATGAACTTGCCTACAGGTCCTTCAACCATCCTGATGCCGAAGAGCGAAGTGAAGGCCGCGGAGATGAGTTGCTTGCGGCCCAGCCGGTAGGTGCCGTAGGCCATGGCGATTCCCACGACGGCGTACATGGCCCAGGGGTGCAGGGTCCAGTGGAAGAGGGAGGTTGCCATCGCGGTCTGGATGGCATCCGGGGTGCGGCCGTCCACGGTTCCGGGCGGCGGCGAAACGAAGTGATAGAGCGGTTCTGCGACGCCATAGAACATGAGGCCAATGCCCATGCCGGCGGCGAACATCATGGCCACCCAAGAGACGGTCCGGAATTCGGGCTTTTCGCCGTCCTTGCCCAGCGGGATGTTGCCGAACTTGCCCAGTGCCAGCCACAGGACAAAGATCACGAAGAGCGAAGCCAGGACCATAAACAGCCAGCCGGTGTACTCCATGACCCAGTTCAAGGCACCCTTGGAGGTGTCGGACAGGCTGTCGCGTCCAACGAAGCCCCAGACCACAAAGGCGACGGCGATGGCGCCCGTGATCCCGAAGGTAATTTTGTCGAGGCTGAGCTTGGTGTTCCGGCGTTTCCGTCACGGCCTGCTCGGTCTTTGCATGGCGCAGCTCTTCCAGAATCTGCTCGTACTCTTCTGCGTCCGGCAAGGTCGCTGCGCCTCCTTCCTCCGGAACGAGAACTGCGGGGGTGGTGCCTTCTTCCTGGGAGACAGTGATTACTTCTTTGAAGTTCCCCCTACTTTCGGGTTCTTCGCTAGGAGGAGTCTCTGCCAAGCCATTCCCGGCTGGTAACTCTTCAGGTGTTGATGGCTTTAGGTCACTATTAATAGCCATGAGCGGGTCCTTTGCTCGGCGAGTCATGGGCTTGCGATTTATACATGGCCTTCCGGCGTAGACCGGGCGGAAGGTTGGGGGCCTCGCCCGATTCGATGACCATGATGCTGCCGTCGACAATTTGTATTTCGTGTATGGGTACCGATGTGGCCGGTTGAGATTTTGCGATCAGTGTTGCTGCTGAGGGGGGTGTTCCGCAGGAATCAACAGTATTCGCCTTATGCAACAGAGTGCGCTCCGTCACACGCGATGTCAAGCACTTTTTATGCCGTTACGCACCTCCCCGGGCCCGTGTCCGGGCAGGTTGACAGGCTGGTGTGGCATGCCTCACGCTGTTGCGTATAGTGCGTGATGTTGCGTAATTAGCAATTAATGATGTGGAGGATTATGCAGACGCTTGCGATCGTTGGAGCCTCGCTGGCTGGCCTTTCTGCCGCCAGGGCCGCTCGCGCCCAAGGCTTCGCTGGACGGCTGATCATGATTGGCGATGAGCATCACCGTCCCTATGACAGGCCACCGCTATCCAAAGATTTCCTGCTCGGTACCATCACCTCCGAAGACCTTTTCCTGGAAACGGACGATGACGGGTTGCACGCGGAGTGGCTTCTGGGAGGAGGGGCGGTTGGCCTGGATGCAGCTTCTCGGACCGTCCGGCTGCACGACGGAACCTCCGTCAGCGCCGACGGCATCGTGATAGCCACCGGCGCGCGCGCCCGGAAGCTGCCTGCCCTGGACGGGCTTGAGAATGTTTTCTACCTTCGGACCATCGCCGATGCCCAGGGATTGACACCACGCCTGGTGCCGGGCGGGCGCATGACCGTTATCGGTGCTGGTTTTGTCGGTGCTGAAGTTGCGTCCGCCGCTGCCTCTCGGGGAATGGAGGTGACCATGATCAACAACGCGCCGGTTCCGTTTACGGCGCAGCTCGGGCAGGACATGGGGGATCTCGTCGCCAAGCTGCACCTGGCCAACGGCGTTGATCTCATTTCCGGTGCCGTGGTTGAAGAGTTTCACACGGGTGAAGGCGTTGTTACCGGCCTTACGCTGGCTGACGGCCGTCACCTGGCGACGGACGTCATCGTCGTCGGGATTGGCGCTGAGCCGAACACCGAGTGGCTGGACGGGTCCGGGGTGGAGCTCGGCTCGGGCGTGCTGTGCGACGCCATGGGACGCACCAATATTCCGGGGATCGTCGCCGTCGGTGACTGCGCGGCTTGGTTCGATAAGGCCTACGGGGGCCACCGGCGGATTGAGCACTGGACTGGTGCGCTCGAGCGCGCAGCCCTGGCTGTTCAGGCCCTCTTGGACGGCGCTGCCCTGGAACAGCCGTTGAAGCCGCCCTACTTCTGGTCAGACCAGCACGGCGTCAAGATTCAGTTCGCGGGGCACTCCGCCGGCTATGACCGCCTTGAGGTTGAGGCAGGGGATCCCGAGGAACACAGCTTCCTCGCCGTGTACTACCGCGGAGACGAGCCGGTGGCGGTCCTGGGAATGAACCAGCCGAAGCTCTTTACCAAATGGCGGCGCACCATAGCAGCTTCGGCGACGAAGCCGAAGGACCAGCCTGGCCTGATCGCTGCCGCCGCTCCATAGGCGGCATCTGCCGCACACCATCGCAAAACTTTACTGCACCAGTTTTACGCACTTAATATGTGCCGTTCTGAGGAGGAAC
>NZ_JCAXEA010000046.1:0-5240 GCF_059759125.1 Arthrobacter sp. GQ119
ACCGTCGGGAAGGCCGGCCTGCCGGAAGATGTCCACCAGGGCCAGGGAGGTCAGCGGTGTCAGTGCCGCGGGCTTGAAGACCATGGTGCAGCCGGCGGCCACGGCCGGGGCGATCTTGCGGGCGCCCATGGCCAGCGGGAAGTTCCACGGCGTGACCAGCACGCAGGGACCGACAGGTTCCCTGGTGATCAGGATGCGGGTGTTGCCGTCAAGGGAGGTGGTGTGGTCCCCGCCGATGCGGACGGCCTCTTCGGAGAACCAGCGGAGCATTTCGGCGCCGTAGGCCACCTCGCCCTTGGCCTCGGCCAGCGGCTTGCCCATCTCCGCGGTCATGATCGCGGCGATGTGGTCGGTGTTGGCGAGGACCAGGTCGTAGGCCCGGCGCAGGATGTCCGCCCGCTCACGCGGAGTGGACTTCGCCCACTGCACCTGGGCCCGGCCGGCAGCCTCGATGGCCAGGGCTGCATCGTCGGGCCCGCCGTCGGCGACGTGGGCAATGATTTCATTTGTGGCCGGGTTTTCAACGGGGAAAGTGGCGCCATTGGCGGCCTTTTGCCAGCCACCGTCGATGAACAGGTCGGTGTGAAGGGTGCTGGGGTCAAATGAAGTGCTCATGTCACGCTTTCAGTGGTGGGTGCAAGGATGGCTTCATAGCTTGTTCTATTGCTGACAGATGGGTTTAGCTCGTCCTGAACCGTTCCGGGCGTATGAAGCCCAGGCCCTCGTAGGTTTGCTTGCCGAGGGCCTCGTGGGCCGCGATTTCGCCAAAACCGGTGGCATTTTTGAAGCCGCCGCCGGAGAAGCCTGTGGCGCAGTAGAGCCTGCTGCCTTCGCTGAACCGGCCAAGGATGGGGTTGCCGTCCTTGGTGTAGAGCTCGGGGAAGGTGTCGGAGCGGACGATGGTGGGGATGAGGCCGGGGAGGAACTCGGCGACGGTTTCGGTCGTCTCGGTGATTTCGGCGGGGGTCAGTTCCCTGGGCACGGCGTCCGGGTCCGGTGTTGGTCTGCCGCGGCCGTCAAGGGTTGCCTTGACTGTGGCGCCGTCGACGGCGGGAGCGCCGTACATGGCGCGGCCCTCGTGGACCCGGCTGAAGACGGGGAACTTCTCCGGCGAGAACTCTGATGCGTTTTTGGCAACGAACCAGGTCAGGATGAGCCGCTTGGTCTGAGTTGCTGCCTTGAGGTAGTCGGGCATGAGCCGCTGGGACCAGCCGCCGGAGGAGACGATGACGTTCTCGAACGTCCAGGACTTCTCCCCGGAGGTGATAACGACGCCGTCGTCCGTTTCCTCGATGCTGTCGATCGGGGTGTTCGTGTGGACTGTTGCCCCGTTGGCCTCCGCCGCTGCGACGGCAGCCGTGACGGCGCGGTCGGTGCGCAGGGCACCGGCGTTGGGGTCGTAGACGGCGATGTCGTCGGGCCGGAGGTTGTGCTGGGGGTAGCGTTCGGCCATGGCCTCGTGGCTGAGGATTTCGTGCTCGGCGCCGTTGGCCCGGGTGGTTTCCAGCAGGGCCGAGAGGTAGGGGCCGTCGGCGGTGCCGATCGACAGTCCGCCGGTGCGGGTCAGGATGTCCTGGCCGGTTTCGGCTTCGAGCTCGGCCCAAAGGCTGCGGGAGCGCTCCAGGATGGGGTAGTAGGCCGGGTTGCCGCGGTAGATCATGCGGAACAGCCGGGTGTCCCCGCCCACGGCACTGCGGCCGTGGGCGGGGGACGCGGCTTCGAACCCGACCACTGAGTCGGACAGGCGGGAGGCCTGCCACAGGGCCATGCTTCCGATGCTGCCCAGCCCGATGACTGCGAGTTTTCCGTCCATGCCTAGAGCACCATTTCCAGGAAGGCCTGCGTGCGGGGTTCCTTGGGGTTGGACAGGATTTCCCGGGCGTCGCCGCGTTCGACGACGTAGCCGTCATCCATGAAGATCAGCGAGTCGGCGACTTCACGGGCGAAGCCCATTTCGTGGGTGACCACCACCATGGTCATGCCCTTCTTCGCCAGCTGCTTCATGACGGCCAGGACCTCGCCGACCTTTTCGGGGTCCAGCGCGGAGGTGGGCTCATCGAACAGGATGATCTCGGGGTCCATCGCCAGGGACCGGGCGATCGCGACGCGCTGCTGCTGCCCCCCGGATAGCTGGGCTGGGTAGTAGTCACCGAACCCGGCCAGGCCTACGCTGGCCAACAGCTCCTGTGCCCGCTTGGCCGACTTTTTCTTGTCGGCGCCCTTGACCAGCACCGGCCCGGACATGACGTTCTCCAGGGCGGTCATGTTCGGGAAGAGGTTGAACGACTGGAAGACCATGCCGACCCTGGTCCGCTGCTCAGCCAGTTTCTTGGGACTGTGCGCGTGGTAGGCGTGCGCAGTCTCGTAGTAGCCGAAGTCCTCGCCGTTGACCTTCAGAACCCCGGAGTCCACGGTCTCCAGGCCGTTGATGCAGCGCAGGACGGTGGACTTGCCGGAGCCGCTGGGGCCGATGATGCAGCAGATCTCGCCGCTGGCGATGTCCAGGTTGATGTCCTTCAGGACCGTTTTGTGTCCGAAGGACTTTCGGATTCCGCGGGCGTGAATGGTGCCGTCGTTGCTCATCGCAGGGTCCCTTCCGGTTCGGTCAGCACAGCTTTTTTCGCCTTCCGGGGAAGCCGTGAGGTTGCGCGGGAGTATTTCTGTTCGAGCTTGGACTGCGGGTAGCTCAGCAGCAGGGTCATCACCAGGTACCAGAGGCTGGCGACGATCAGCAGCGGGATGGTCTCGTAGGTGCGGGCGTAGATGAGCTGGGCGCTTTGGAGCAGCTCGGCCACGCCCAGCACGCTGACCAGGGAGGTTCCCTTGAACATGCCGATGACCTGGTTGCCGGTCGCCGGGATGATCGAGGGCATCGCCTGCGGGATGATGACCTTGCGCATCTTCATCGCCCCGCTCATGCCCAGCGAGTCGGCGGCCTCGATCTGGCCCTTGCCGACCGAGGAGAACCCGCCGCGGATGATCTCGGCCATGTACGCGGCCTCGTTCAGCGTCAGGCCGACCAGGGCCGCGGTGATCGGCGCCATCAGGGCGTTCACATCGATCGCGGTGCCGATGTCCGTAAACGGAATCCCGATGAACAGGTCCGGGTACAGCGCCGCGACATTGAACCAGAAGATCAGCTGCACCAGGACCGGGGTGCCACGGAAAATCGTGATGTAAACACTGGCCGTGGCCGCAACCGGTTTGATGCTCGAGGACCGCATGATCGCCAGCCCCAGCCCCAGGAGCGTTCCCAGGGCCATGCTGGCAAGCGTCAGGAAGATCGTGAGCATCAGCCCACGCAGGATCGATTCATGCGTGAAGTACTGGGCGACAACACCCCACCTGAAGTTGGGGTTGGTCGACACCGAGAGCAGGATGCCGATGCCGATCAGGCTGCACACCACCCAGGCGACATACTCAAAAGTGCTGCGCCGCCGGAGCCGTGGCTTCAGATGCGACTCTTTCCCACTCATGGGGGTTTCGTTTCTTTCGATGGTTGTTTCCTGCATGGACTTCCCCTTAGCGGATTGTGGCTTCGGTGATGGCTGATTCGCCCAGGCCCCAGTACTCCAGGGACTCCTTGTATTCCGGGGTTTCCAGAACGGACTGGATGGCCTTCTGCAGGGCCGGCGTCAACGGGGAGCCCTTCTTGACCCCCATGGCGACGTTGGTGTTCGTGCGGGTATCCATCCTCGGCTCCAGGACGGTGAAGTGGTTGGGCTGCTGCTCTGCGGCCCAGGCCAGGCCACTGGCGTCATAGAAAACGCCGTCGATCCGCTTGGAGTCCAGCTGCGTCAGGGCCTCCTGGACGTTGGGCAGCGTCACGCCGTTGATGGCCGGCTGGCCCTTTTCCTCACAGGTCCACTTCGAGACGTTCGGCAGGTGCTTGAGCTGCTGGGTGGAGCCCTTGGTCACGCCGATGTTCTTGCCACAGAGCGCGTCGTTGGCCAGATTGTTCGGGTTGCCGTGGGGCACCGCAATGGCCGAGCCGCCCTTAATGTAGTTGATCATGTCCAGGACCTTCAGCCGCTCTTCGGTGGCGGACATGGTGGTGGCGGTGAAGTCGTAGCGGCCGCCGTCGATACCGGGAATGATCGTGTCAAACGCCGTGTTTTCGAACTTCAGCTTTAGGCCCAGCTTTTTCGCCACCAGGCGGGCGAGGTCCGGGTTCACGCCAATCGGGGTGGTGTTGTCCTCGGCCAGGAACGTCATCGGCGGGGAGCTCAAATCCATCGCCACCGTGATTTCTCCCTTGGCCTTGTAGGACTCCGGCAGCAGCGCCACCGCGGCCGCATCCGGCTCGACACCCTCGGAGACGTCACGAGTGTTCTGCGTCTTGGGAATGTCCGCTCCCTGGGTGCCGGTGGCAGCGCCGCCACAGGCACTCAGGGACAGCAGGACAGCAAGCCCCGCAGCCGCGGTCTGGACTTTGTTGATGGTCTTCATGGTGCTTCCCTTCAAGGGGGTTCAGGTGCAGGTTTTGGTTGACGGACTATTCGTGAAGTCCGGCGAGTCTGCTGCCGAATTTGGCCAGGAGTGAGGTTTTGGTGGAGTCCCTGCGTTCTTCCCATTGGTCGGCGATGCCGAAGAGCCGGTACATGCCGTGGACACCGAGCCAGCGGATGGGTTCGGGTTCCCACTTCCGTGCGCGGTAGCCAACCCAGGGAAGTGCCGTGCGTTCTGTTTTTTGTTCGAAGGCGAGTTCCACGAGGGTTCGGCCGCCGACATAGGCTGCCGTGACGCCGTGTCCGGCGTAGCCGGTGGAAGATCCGATTCCGGATGCCTGGTCCCAGTGCACGCCGCCGTTCCAGTCACGGGTAACCCCGAGGACTCCGGACCAGGCATGGTCCACTTCGAAGGGGATACCGGGGAAGAAGGAGCGGAGCTTGGTGGAGATCAGGTCAATCGTGGACTGTGGTGTTGAACCATCGCCTCCTGTGCCGGAGCCAAAGCGGTAGGGCATGCCCCGGCCGCCCATGGTGATACGGCCGTCCGCTGTCCGCTGGGCGTAGATGAAGGTGTGTGCGGAGTCGCTGAGGCACTGCAGCCCGTTCCAGCCGATCTGCTGCCACGCCTCCTCCGAGAGTGGCTTGGTTACGATCATCGAGGAATTGATCGGTATCAGTGTCCTGCTGCCCAGCAGCTCCCCGGAATACCCTTCGGTGCAGATGAACGTTTTGGCCGCGGTTACCCGCCCGTTGTTCACAGTGAGGGTCTTGTTCTCAACGCTGCCTACC
>NZ_JCAXEA010000047.1:0-5109 GCF_059759125.1 Arthrobacter sp. GQ119
ATCGAGCATGTACTCGAACGCCTGGTACCGCGGCTTGTACGCCTGGGCCTGCTCAGCGGTGAACACGGCGTGCCACTCCGCACCGAGCTTGGGAATGCTGATGTCCAGGAAGCTGTCGTCCGCGTTGGACAAAGCCACCAGCTTGTAGTTCTCACCCATGAGCTTCAACGGAACCGGCACATCCTCGTGCGCAACCCAGCCGCGCACAGCCTCAGCGAACGCCGCACCGGCACCAGGAGTCGGCCCAATGCCCCAGCGCTTGCACACCCGGTCAAAGGAATCCTGCAGGATCGCCTCGTACGGCTTATAGTCGCCCGTGACCTCGTCGAACCGGTACCCACGGAACTGCTTCTTGAACGCAGGCCACTGCTCCTCAGAGATACGGCCATCCAGCAGACGACGCGTAGTGGGATCAATATCGAAGTTGATAAGCGTGCCATAGACATCAAAAGAGATGTACTTCGGCCGGGAGTTAGTCGTTGCCATGATTCATCCGTTCGTCGAAGTTGTTCGGAGGGCCCGGGGCGCCGAGCCTCTGCAGGGTCCAAGGCATGCTCAGATCATGTGGATTCTCCCCCTATGGGAACTCTGCTGCCGATACGTTCGACTGTAGAACCCAAAATTGTAAATTGTCAACAGTTTGGCGTCCTATGCCCCCGGTCACAGACCCGGTAAATTTTTCTTGTCGTCAATTGTTGACAATCGGCAGACGAGGGGGTTGCATTGGTTTAGATGCGGAACGAGATGCGGATCACATCCCCCGCATGAGATGCAGTCGTTTTGGCGGATCCAATCCGCTGAAACCATTCGAAGGGAAGCACCATGAAGACCATCAACAAAGTTCAGACCGCAGCCGCGGGGCTTGCTGTCCTGCTGTCCCTGAGTGCCTGTGGCGGCGCTGCCACCGGCACCCAGGGAGGGGACATTCCCAAGACGCAGAACACCCGTGACGTCTCCGAGGGTGTCGAGCCGGATGCGGCCGCGGTGGCGCTGCTGCCGGAGTCCTACAAGGCCAAGGGTGAACTGAGCGTGGCGATGGATTTGAGTTCCCCGCCGATGACGTTCCTGGCCGAGGACAACTCAACCCCGATTGGTGTGAACCCGGACCTCGCCCGGCTGGTGGCGAAAAAGCTGGGGCTGAAGCTGAAGTTCGAGAACACGGCGTTTGACACGATCATTCCCGGTATCGACGGCGGCCGCTACGACTTCACCGCCACCACCATGTCCGCCACGGAAGAGCGGCTGAAGGTCCTGGACATGATCAACTACATTAAGGGCGGCTCGGCCATTGCGGTGCCCCATGGCAACCCGAACAATCTGGCCAACGACGAGCTTTGCGGCAAGAACATCGGCGTGACCAAGGGCTCCACCCAGCAGTTGAAGCACCTGCCGAACGTCTCGAAGTGGACCTGTGAGGAAAAGGGCAAGCCGGCCATCAACGGCGTGACGTTGCCCAACGTCCAGGAGGCCCTGACGCAGCTGGACTCCAAGCGGATCGACGGCGTTTTCTATGACGCCAGTGGCCTGGCCTGGGCCGCAGAGCAGCAGCCCAACCACTTCACGGTCCTGGAGCCGAGGATGGATACCCGCACGAACACCAACGTCGCCATGGGGGTCAAGAAGGGCTCCCCGTTGACGCCGGCCCTGCAGAAGGCCATCCAGTCCGTTCTGGAGACCCCGGAATACAAGGAGTCCCTGGAGTACTGGGGCCTGGGCGAATCAGTCATCACCGAAGCCACAATCCGCTAAGGGGAAGTCCATGCAGGAAACAACCATCGAAAGAAACGAAACCCCCATGAGTGGGAAAGAGTCGCATCTGAAGCCACGGCTCCGGCGGCGCAGCACTTTTGAGTATGTCGCCTGGGTGGTCTGCAGCCTGATCGGCATCGGCATCCTGCTCTCGGTGTCGACCAACCCCAACTTCAGGTGGGGTGTTGTCGCCCAGTACTTCACGCATGAATCCATCCTGCGTGGCCTGATGCTCACGATCTTCCTCACGCTTGCCAGCATGGCCCTGGGAACGCTCCTGGGGCTGGGGCTGGCGATCATGCGGTCCTCGAGCATCAAACCGGTCGCGGCCACGGCCAGCGTCTACATCACGATTTTCCGTGGCACCCCGGTCCTGGTGCAGCTGATCTTCTGGTTCAACGTCGCGGCGCTGTACCCGGACCTGTTCATCGGGATTCCGTTTACGGACATCGGCACCGCGATCGATGTGAACGCCCTGATGGCGCCGATCACTGCGGCCCTGGTCGGCCTGACGCTGAACGAGGCCGCGTATATGGCCGAGATCATCCGTGGCGGGTTCTCCTCGGTCGGCAAGGGCCAGATCGAGGCCGCCGACTCCCTGGGCATGAGCGGGGCGATGAAGATGCGCAAGGTCATCATCCCCCAGGCGATGCCCTCGATCATCCCCGCGACCGGCAACCAGGTCATCGGCATGTTCAAGGGAACCTCCCTGGTCAGCGTGCTGGGCGTCGCCGAGCTGCTCCAAAGCGCCCAGCTCATCTACGCCCGCACCTACGAGACCATCCCGCTGCTGATCGTCGCCAGCCTCTGGTACCTGGTGATGACCCTGCTGCTGAGCTACCCGCAGTCCAAGCTCGAGCAAAAATACTCCCGCGCAACCTCCCGGCTTCCCCGGAAGGCGAAAAAAGCTGTGCTGACCGAACCGGAAGGGACCCTGCGATGAGCAACGACGGCACCATTCACGCCCGCGGAATCCGAAAGTCCTTCGGACACAAAACGGTCCTGAAAGATATTGATCTGGACATCGCCAGCGGAGAGATCTGCTGCATCATCGGCCCCAGCGGCTCCGGCAAGTCCACCGTCCTGCGCTGCATCAACGGCCTGGAGACCGTGGACTCCGGGGTTCTGAAGGTCAACGGCGAGGACTTCGGCTACTACGAGACAGACCATGCCTACCTCGCGGTAAGCCGGAAGAAACTCGCTGAGCAGCGCACCAGGATCGGCATGGTCTTCCAGCAGTTCAACCTGTTTCCCAACATGACAGCGCAGGAAAACATCATGTCCGGGCCGGTGCTGGTCAAGGGCGCTGACAAGAAGGAAGCCGCCAAGCGGGCCCACGAGCTGCTGGCCAGTGTCGGCCTGGCCGGGTTCGGGGACTACTACCCCGCCCAGCTCTCCGGCGGGCAGCAGCAGCGCGTCGCCATCGCCCGCTCCCTCGCGATGGACCCCGAGATCATCCTCTTCGATGAACCCACCTCCGCCCTGGACCCCGAAAAGGTCGGCGAAGTGCTCATGGTCATGCAGGACCTCGCCAAGAAGGGCATGACCATGGTGGTGGTTACCCACGAAATGGGCTTCGCCCGTGAAGTGGCCGACTCGCTGATTTTCATGGATGACGGCTACGTGGTTGAACGCGGCGACGCCCGGGAAATCCTGTCCAACCCCAAGGAACCCCGGACGCAGGCCTTCCTGGAAATGGTGCTCTAGGCATGGACGGAACAGTCGCGATCGTTGGCCTTGGCAGCATCGGAAGCATGGCCCTGTGGCAGGCCTCCCGCCTGTCCGACTCGGTGGTGGGCTTCGAGGCCCAGACTCCAGGCCATGCCCGGAGCGCCGTGGGCGGTGATACGCGACTGTTCCGAATGCTGTACCGGGGAGTGCCCGACTATTACCCCGTCCTGGAGCGTTCCCGCAGCCTCTGGGCCGAGCTCGAAGCCGAAACCGGCCAGGACATCCTGACCCGCTGCGGCGGACTGTCCATCGGCACCGCCGACGGCCCGTACATCTCCAAGCTCCTGGAAACCACCCGGGCCAACGGCGCCGAGCACGAAATCCTCAGCCACGAGGCCATGGCCGAACGCTACCCCCAGCACAACCTCCGGCCCGACGACATCGCCGTCTACGACCCCCACGCCGGTGCCCTGCGCACCGACCGCGCCGTCACAGCGGCCGTCGCCGCAGCCCAGGCCAACGGGGCGACAGTCCACACGAACACCCCGATCGACAGCATCGAGGAAACGGACGACGGCGTCGTCATCACCTCCGGGGAGAAGTCCTGGACGTTCGAGAACGTCATCGTCTCCTCCGGCGGCTGGTCCCAGAAGCTCATGCCCGACTACCTCAAGGCAGCAACGCAGACCAAACGGATCTTCCTGACGTGGTTCGTCGCGAAAGACGGGGCGGCATTCACACCGGACAGGTTCCCAATCTTCATCCGGATTTACGAGGACCGCTCCATGTACGGGGCGCCCGCCGTGGATGGTGTGACTGTCAAGGCAACGCTGGACGGCCGCGGCAGACCAACACCGGACCCGAACTCCGTGCCCAGGGAACTGACCCCCGCGGAAATCACCGAGACGACCGAAACCGTCACGGAGTTCTTCCCCGGCCTGTTCCCCACCATCGTCCGCTCCGACGCTTTCCCGGACCTCTTCACCAAAGACGGGCATCCCCTGCTGGGCCGGCTTACGGCGAACAGCAGGATCTACTGCGCCACCGGATTCTCCGGAGGGGGCTTCAAGAACGCCACCGGTTTTGGCGAGATTGCCGCAAGCGAGGCCTTGGGCAAACGTTCCTTCGACGGCCTCGAATTCGTGCGGCCACAACGATTCAAGACCAGCGTTCGGACCCAAGACAAACACTGAGCGAGTCAGCATCGCCCGTTGTTGACACTCCACAACTCTCAGAAAGTATGAAGCCATGGCAACTCTCAGTCCCCTCCTCAAGCAGGCCACTCCTGTCATTGTCGACTCCGCACTCGGAAGCTGGATCCACGCGACCGACGGCAAGAACTACCTGGATTTCACCACCGGTATCGGTGTCACCAGCACGGGTCACTGCCACCCCGACGTCGTAGCGGCAGCACGCGAGCAGGTGGGCAAGATTATTCATGCCCAATACACCACCGTGATGCACAAACCCCTGCTGGAGCTCACCGAAAAGCTCGGCGACTACCTGCCGACGGGGCTGGACAGCGTCTTCTACGCCACGACCGGGTCCGAGGCCGTGGAAGCCTCTGTCCGCCTGGCGCGCATGGCCACGGGACGGCCCAACATCATCTCCTTCCACGGCGGTTTCCATGGCAGGACCGTCGGTGCGGCCTCGCTGACCACGGCCGGCACCAAGTTCCGCTCCGGATTT
>NZ_JCAXEA010000048.1:0-4598 GCF_059759125.1 Arthrobacter sp. GQ119
CGTCCGGTACGGTTGGGGCCTGGTCAACTTTCAGTCGGTGCGAACGTTGGCCGTTGCCGTGCCCCCACGGCTGGAGTCCACACGGACCATGGTGACCTGGCGGGATGGCCCCGGCTTGGTTGTCCAGGACCAGTTTCCGAGGGAATTGATGGTTGTGGCACCGAGGCGCGAGGCAGTGCGGCCCGGAGTGACGTCATAGATCACCACGCTGGCCCCCGCTGATGTACCCGTGTACTGGGACGTGCCTGCGAAGGCGATGTCCTTTTTCAGCCGGTGCCGGGCAGTGGTGATCGTAACAACGTCGGCCTGTGACGCCGGCTGCGTTGTTGTTGGTGCTGCCGTCTGCGTGGGCTGGCTTGTCGTGACCGGTGCTGCCGTCTCTGTGGGCGCCGTGCTCCCTGAGTCGTCCGTCGTCAGCTCCCCGATGGGATGCGGCCTGACGGCTCCGATCGGATCGTTGGGATCAGGGTCGTTGGGGTCATAACCCACGCTGAACTGGGCCATCATGTCATGGTCCTCGTGGGGCAGGTTGTGGCAGTGGATCATGTACCGGCCCCGGTGGGGCCCAAACTGCATGAGCAGGCGGACTGTCTCGCCCTCACCCACGTACACGGTGTCCTTGGGGCCGCGTTCGTAGACGAACGGGGGCCTGCCGTTGCGGCTGAGGATCTGGAAGTCCACCAGGTGGATGTGCACGGGATGGAACCATCCGCCCGAGCTGTTCTCAATCTCCCAGATTTCGATGTCGTTGAGGTCCGGGTCCGCCAGGACTTTCTTGTACCCGCTTTCGATGACTTCGTCCCACGTCATGCCGCCTATGGTCCAAATGTCGTTGTCCCTCTTGACGCGCATGCGGCGCGTTTTGACCGACTGGGACGGCTTCAGGTTCATTGTGGCGCTGCCGGTCAGCAGGGTAGGCATCACCCTGGCGGCTGGCCCCGAGGTGTCCACCGGATCGCCCGTCACGTCGAACGCCATGATCCGGCCGGTGTAGTCATAGTCGATGTTGTTCTGGTTGGACAGGTTGCGCAGTTCGACCCGCTTGCCCACGGGGTACTTGGAGAAGTCGATGAGGATCTCGTAGCGCTCAGCGCTGGACTGGCGCCAGGAGGTCACCTGCTGGGCGGCAGGCATGAGGCCGCCGTCTGTGCCAACCATGGTGACCGGATCCCCCGCCCCCAGCTGGAACCGGTAGGAGCGTGAGATGGAGGCGTTGAGGATGCGGAAGCGGTAGATGCGGCGCTGGACCCTCATGACTGGCCATGGTGCTCCATTGACGAGGATGACGTCGCCCCACAGCCCGGAGTGGGTGTTGTCGTTGTAGCCGAGCGCCCCGTTCTTGGCGAACATGGCGTCCGAGATGGTCAGCGGCACGTCGAACTTTCCCTGTGGAAGCAGGCTGCGCTCAACCGCATCGTGAATGTGGTACTGGCCGGCAAGGCCTGAATACACACTCTGGGCGGTGTTATGCACGGCGTGGTCGTGGTACCAGAGGGTACGGGCCGGCTGGAAGTTCGGGTACTCGTAGTCCTTGCACATGCCGCGACCGGTGATGTCGTTGGCGTAGCCGTCGTACTGGGGCAGGGAGGCAGAACCATGGAGATGGGTGGAGGTGTCCAGCCGGTAGCCCCACTGCGGGTGGAAGAGCGGCAACAGGTTGTCCATCTCCAGCGTAATCCGTTCACCCCGGTTCACCTTGATGGTGGGACCGGGGAACAACCCGTTGTACCCCAGGATCGGCGTCTTCAGCCCGGGGACGATGCTGCCCATGCCGGCGGTCTGCTCGATCTGGTAAAGGTGAACCTTCTGGCCGTCGGCGCCAATGGTCGTGCTGCTGGGAGTGAGCACCGGTGGAATGGGCAGCGTTCGCTGGTACGGCCTGGGCATGTTTCTGGAGTCCAGCAAACTGGCAGATTTGGCATCAACGGAGGAGAGCGGCACTGCCAGCCCCAAGGCTCCGATGACGCCCACACCACCGATTTGCAATGCCTGACGGCGTGAAACTGACATGATTACCTCCTATGAAACGCCGAAAATCCAAATGCTTTAGATAAAGAGTTGTTGGTCCACCCTGCGAAAACCTTGTGTGGACTAGGGGTCCAGCGGCACGTTGTTTAGTGCCCGCCCGGCTTTGGGGGACCTTTCAGAATGGGACTCGAAGACCGGCTTTACAGCGGCCGCAGGCGTGCAGGCCGCCACCAGCTCCCTTGCCGCCGCGTGGCGTCCCAGGCCATCTGGAAGAACGCCCGTCTTGCGGCGCGCTGAAAGAAGCACGACGGCGATCGCCACGCTTAAGCTGCCCGCCCCGATCAACCACATGGCGACACCGGCGGGTTCTGCGTTCACAACGGATGCGATGTCGAAGGCCGGATCCACGTATATCTGCCACGGCTCCCTCCGGGCGTCCGGAAGTTGGTCAGGTTGCTGGGCCAGCGCCCAGCCGTTAAAGCTGTAGAACACCGCTGTACCCCCGAGAGCAAGCAACCTGGCTGTCAGGGCCGCCGCTGCAGGGCCGCTGAAGGCACGGGTCACCGATGTGATAAGCAGACAGCCAGCCAGCAGTGCGAGCATCGTCATGGCCGCATACCCGAATTGGGTGGTCGAGGAATACTCCAGCAGTGGGGTGTAGTACAACAGGGTCAACGTCGCTGCCAGGCCCACCGCGGGCACAACGGGATCTGCCGTAGCCGACAGGACTGGCCGGATAGCAGCGTCGATGACCTCAGCGGCACCGCTGCTTCCGTCGTTCCGTCGTGCGGTTGTCTGTTCCGCCAGGTTGAGCGGTGCCGCCGGCACCAGCAGCAGGGGCACAACAGCTGTAATGGTCATCTGGGTCAGGACATGGGCGCTGATGAGGTATTCCTGGGCTGCGTGGAGCCCGCCGTTTGTCACGAGGAAAAGAACCGCAACGCCGCTCAACCATAGGGCAGTCCGGTAAGCAGGCCAGGAGCCGCCCCGCGAACGGAGCCTGCGCACTCCGGCCAGGTACAGGACGATCGCCAATCCACAGGCGAGACTCCACAGCGGGTCCGGCCTCCACGCGGAGAACGCATCGACAACTAAAGGAATCTGGGTCGTTTGTTCTGCCGCGCCCGTTTCGGCGATAGTTGGAGGAGGAGTGCGTGCAAGTGCGGCGGCCATTCCGGACGAGACCCCCATAACGGCGAGTTCGGCCACAGCCATCACAGTGAAGACCCTGGCTCCCCGGTGGGGCGCCTGCTCCAATTTGGTTATGACCCACTTGCGGTGGAGCAATCCGAAGATCCCCAACACAACGAACGCTGCGCTTTTTGCGGCGAGGATCGCTCCGTACGGGGTGGCAAGCGCCGTCAAAGTGCCGATGGCGGACCAGCCCGCCAGAAGTCCCGATACCGCCAGGGCCACGAAGGAAACCAGCGCCAGAGTGGAATACCGCCGGACCACCGCGGGCATCATTGCCGGCTCCACGGTCCTGCGTAACACCACGAGCGCCAGCAGTCCACCCAGCCAGACTGCGGCAGCGGCCATGTGCATCACCACGGACAGGGCGCTGTCAGGATGGCTGCCGCTGCCAGTCGCATGCGAGTTCAAGGCGAGTGGAACGAGCCCCGCAAATGACAACAGGGCCGTGAGTGAAACTTCCCGGTGCCCATGGGCAATAAAACAAAGGACTGTCACCGTAGCCGCTAACAGGAAGCTCAATGCTCCCCGTCTTCCGGCGTCAACGTCCATGAGAAAACTGATGAACGCGGTTCCGGACCCCTCGGAAAACAAGGCCAGGTTCGCGAGGGAGTGAAAGGTGAGGAAGCTCATGGACACACTGGCTGCCGTCCACAATCCGGCGGAGATACCCGCCAAAGTGAGCGCCTGGGTGAAGGCCTTTCCCTTCGGAGGCAGGGCAAACAACGCAAGCATCAGGGACCCGATGGTGCACGCGGCGGCCACATTGAAGACGAGCTTTACGAGGGGGAGACCCCAAATAACGGCCGGCCCCGTCCTGGTCAACAGTCCGGCCTCGGAGCCGGCCTGATCGTGGTAAGCAATGGCAAGGGCCACAAGGCCGCATCCGACGACGACAATCGCCGCCGCGGCTGCCCTGGCGGTTGACCGCTTCATAATCCCCCCTCGGCGCCTGTTTCGTGTTCAGTCTCGCCACCGCTCCTTGGAGTTACCCTGTGGAAGGAAGGTGAAGGGATCGCAGACCAGCAGGACGGCGGCCTGTGACGATATACACACCGGCCCCTCCAGGCGGCCCGGACGTTAGTGACTGGACCTGCCCTCGCCTAGAATTGCAAGAGATAAGCGGACGCCGAGTTGGTTCACATCGGGTTGCGCAGGACAACAAAACACGGATACGAGCGGCTGCGCATCGCGCCAGTGGTCGGCTCACTACAGGAGGAATCCACCATGGCTGAGCACAACGGCGGCAATCGCAGCGGGCATGACCGCGACAATTCGGGCAGCAACCGTGCACGGGGTGGTCCATTCAGGGGGACCAACAACTCCGGCGGAGATCCGAGGGGATTCAGGTCCAGGGAAGGACGCGGCGCTGACGACCCTCGCCGTGACTCCAGCGGGGAGCGTAAGCCGTTTGGTGATCGTCCGCGTCGTGAGGGCGA
>NZ_JCAXEA010000049.1:0-4385 GCF_059759125.1 Arthrobacter sp. GQ119
GTATCGGTCGTTCGCCGGGCGGATTCGAAGCTATTTGCCCGCTATGGAGCGCGTCACATTCCGGCCGTGCTCCTGTTGGGCGGTGGACGTGCTCCTGATGAACCGGAATCCGAGCCATCAACCCGTGACTTCAAGGACCAGGGTGAAGTCTGCATCGCGTCGGTGGATCAAGTAGCCCTCCAGCACTCCAGGACCGCAGGCACCGGTTCCCACTCCGCGTTGGACATGGTCGAGGTAGACGTAGGTGCTTCCGTCCGGCACCAGGTCCGGCTGGTGATTGGCGGCATCAAGCGCAGCCTGGCTGTACGGCCTCACTGTCAGTGCGAAGGGTTCCCCGCTGACAGCCAGGCTGCCAGCGCCCAGTTCCAGCGTTGCGCTGTGCACAGCCGCGCGGGCGCCGGACTCCTGCGGGCGGACGTAGTCCACGGCCATGTCGGCGGCGGGCAGGGAATGCCACCCCTTGCGTGTGCCTTGTCCCGTATCCGGATAAGCCTGGTGGGGCCCTTGTCCGAACCAGTCAACGTGCCGGGCCTCGGTGCCCAAAACGAACTCCAGTCCGATCCGCGCCCATGGCACGTCGCGTCCCCTATCGGTCCAGTCCCCGTCAGGACTCACCCGGGTCCGCAGGCTTAGCCTTCCGCCGTCGCTGGTCCAGAGGTAATCCACAAACACGCCGTACTGCTTGTCCGCAATACCGACCCGCGTCCTGATCTCCAGTGACTCACCGCCCTCGGCGCGGGGCACAGCCGATATGCCGATGAGCCGGGCGTGCAGCCGGTTGAGGCCGGCCTCGAGCCACCGCTGCGCGAGGGTTGGGGCTTCAGGGTTACCCCACCAGTCCAGTCCGTGGTCGTTATCCGTGGGGGCCCGCCACAGTACAAGACGCAGGTCATTCACCGGCAGCCCGCCCAGGCGGGTCAGCGCTCCGGTGGCCCGGGAGAAGGTCGCCGGACCCAGCCGCAGCTCACCGGCTCCGGTCTCGGCCACGACTTCAGTGGCACGGACCTGAGGGACTTCGGGCTGGTTGATGAATCCCTGGCCCCACGCGACCTCATGCCCCGCGGCGGCCCACTCAGTGTCCTCCGCCAGCTCGGCCCGGACTGTCAGCACGGCGGCCGCGTCGCGGGCCAGCTCAGCCAGTCCCGCCGGCAGCACAATGGAGGATTCGCTGTTGGGCGCCAACGGCGCGACGTCCACCGGACCGCCGTCGAGAGTGCCGCCGTCGACCTCGACGGTGTAGCGGAACCTGACAGCGGACGTGTCCGCGAAGTCGAACTTGTTGGCAACGGTGAAGCTTGTCCAGTCCGCCGCGATGGTGATGGCCAGCGGCTCAATAACCTTCTTGAAGTCCAACAGCGCGGGCCTGGGCTTTCGGCCGGCATCCACGAGGCCGTCCGTGACGAAATTGCCGTCGTGAATTTCCTCACCGAAGTCGCCGCCGTACGCGAAGTACTCGCGGCCGTCATTACCGGTGCACGTGATGCCGTGCTCCAGCCATTCCCAGACGAAGCCGCCCATAAGCCGCGGATACCGGTCGAAGAGTTCCTGGTACTCGGTCATGCCGCCCGGGCCGGTGCCCATCGCGTGCACATATTCGCAAAGGACAAAGGGCATGGCGCGCCGCCGGGCGTCGAGCCCGGGATCGTCCAGGGCAGGCTCCATCCCCTGACCGATCAGCGCGGTGTCGGCCTGGTCGGCGTACATCCGCGAGTAGACGTCCACGTAGGGCGAGCTCCAGTCGCCCTCGTAGTGAATGGGCCGGGACGGGTCGCGGTGCTTTGTCCAGCGGGACATGGCCGCCAGGTTCCGCCCCGTGCCGGACTCGTTCCCCAGCGACCACATGATCACAGAGGCGTGGTTCTTGTCCCGCTCAACAGTGCGCCGCATCCGGTCCAGCAGGGCCGGCTGCCACTGCGGGTCGTCACTGGGATTCTGCTTCCATCCGGCGCTTTCGAAGCCGTGGGTCTCCAGATCGCATTCCAGCACCACGTAGAAACCCAGCCGGTCCGCGAGGGCCAGGAATTCCGGGTGCGGCGGGTAATGGGAGGTGCGGATGGCGTTGATGTTGTGCTGTTTCATCAGCCGCAGCTCCGCCTCCATCACCTCCCGCGGAACCGCACGCCCCAGCCGCGGATCGTGTTCATGCCGGTTTACGCCGCACAGCAGGATCCGCCGGCCGTTTACCTTGAACTGCGCGTCCTCGATCGTGATGGAGCGGAAGCCCACCTGTAGGTTTACGGTCTCACCGGCGGTGCTGACCGTGGCCCCGTACAGTCGCGGGAGCTCGGCGGACCATGGGTCCACCCCAGGAATGCGCAGCTCGCTTCCGGCCGCCAGCTCCAGCCCCAGCTCGGGAAGGCGTACGACGGCGTCGATCGCCTTACCGCCCCGGGTCGCCTCCACCATGAGGAGCCCTTGCCCGGTGACATGGTCGTATCCTGCATGGACAAAGACATCGTCGATTCGATCGCTGGGGCGCGCCTGGAGCGTGACATCACGGAAGATTCCCGGCAGCCACCACATGTCCTGGTCTTCGAGGTAGCTGGCAGCCGAGAACTGCGCAACACGCACAGCCAGGGTGTTTCGCCCCGGGACCAGGACGTTTGTGACGTCGAACTCGTGCGCCAGGCGGCTGCCGCGGGTGGTGCCGAGCCTGGTTCCGTTCAGCCACACGGTGCCGGCAGACTCGATACCGTCAAAGCGCAGGACCGACCGCGGAAAGAACCCGGGCCCGGCGTCGAACTCCACGAGGTGGTCTCCGATGGGGTTCGTGTCCGGAACGTGGGGAGGCTCAACTGCGAACGGGTACTGCACATTCGTGTACCAGGGCGAGCCGTGTCCGTGCATGGGCCAACTGGACGGCACCGGTAAATCCTCGAAGCCCGTCAGGTCCTGGCCCAGCTGCCAGCCGTCCTCAGGGGCCAGCCTTGCCCCGCCGTGAATCCGGAACTTCCAGGTGCCGTTCAGGACCTTGCGGGGCGCATCGCTGTGGAGGTAGGCGCGGGCCGGAAGCGCGCCTTCGGCGGGCGCCATCGATTCGAGCTCCCTGACCTGCCCTGCCCCGACGTCCAGATAGCGACCGGCGGAACCTTCCGGCCGTGAATCAGCGGGCGCCGTGGATGAGTCGACTGACATGCTTGTCCCCTGGGTTGGGCATTGGATGTGCTCTCGTGAACGTTCACGAACGTGTCCAAGACTACTGTGGCCGGAGTCATTTGGGTAGGGGAACCGGCCCGGTCAGGCGGACTGCCGCAGCACCAGACGGTGGCGGAGCACCAGCTCCGAACCCGGTCCACCGGGCTCGATGGCACCCGTGAGCAGGCCGTCCAGAAGTTCGACGGCGGCCCGTCCCACCTCCCGCAGGTCCAGTGCGAGGGTGGTGAGCTCCGGCGTCAGCAGCTCCCCGAGCGGAATGCCGTCCATGCCAATCACGGCGCAATCCGCAGGGACAGCGCGGCCCGACTCGGCCAGGGCCTTCAGAGTGCCCGCCGCCATGAGGTCGTTGAACACCACTATCCCGTCTGTGCCGGGGTGCTCCTCGAGCAGCCGGTGCGTCGCTTGGCGGGCATCCGCTGCCGACTCAGGTGATACGGACACCGCCAGCGCCACGCCGGAGGCAGCGGCGCTGCGGGCGAAGGCGTGGCCGCGGGCAGTCACCACGCCCTGCGCGGAGGCTGTTGCACCTCCCGCCTCCCCCGTGGGGGACGACGCTGCGGCATGGCCGGGGCCTGAATCCGCACGGTCGATGTATGCGAGTTGGCGGCAGCCCCTGGCCCGCAGGTGCTCCAGGGCCGCGCGCGCCGCATGGCCGTAGTCAAAGGAAATCCGGCCTGAGGCTGACCCCGACGGCTGGTCGAGAACCACCAGGGGCCGGGGGCCAAGAATGGCATGCGCTTCGTCCGCGGCGCCGCCCAGGTATCCGATCACGGCGTCCACCTGGGGCGCGAGATGTTCCACAGACTCCACGCCGGTGGCACCGCCATGCCCGTAGTCATCCATGACGACGTGCCAGCCTCGCTGCGTGGCTAGCTCGACCACACTGGAGGCGAATGCCGGATAGTAAGGGTTAGTGAGATCCGGAATCGCGAGCCCCACCGACGTTCTCGCCCCCTGGACGAGCCCCTTGGCGAAGCGGCTGGGCGTATACCCAAGTTCGCGCGCGAGTTCCTGGACCCTTTGGCGCGTCTCCGGCCGAATGCCCGGCATGGCGTTCATGGCGCGGGTGACAGTTTGCCGGGAGACGCCGGCCGCCGCGGCCACGTCAAGGATGGTGGCACGCTTTGCCGGTCCCGCGGATGCGCCGGGGCCGCGCCCGGACGAGGCGTCACCGGAAGGAGGGGTCATAGTTGGTAAGTTTAGATGCCGGCCGGGGTGTTCCGTTTTGT
>NZ_JCAXEA010000005.1:0-223949 GCF_059759125.1 Arthrobacter sp. GQ119
TAGCCGGATTCACCGCCCCCGGCCGGGCGGCCGGGGCCGGGAGAGCGGAAGCCGCTGTCGTGGGTTCGGTGCCGGGTTCGGTGCGCCAGCCGGTGGTCCAGCCGGTGGTTTTGCTGGCCGGGCCGGCGGTGTTGATGGCTGCGGTGCGGGTCCGCTCGACCGCGGCGGCGGCGAGCAGCTGGAGGTGCTCGACCCGGCGGGACAGCTCCTCCGCCAGGCCGGCGAAATCCGCAGCGTCCCCGAAACCGGCCGCGGCCAGTTCCTCTGGTGCGGACTCCACCGCCGATTCCACCAGCGCGAGGCAGGCGTGCAGATTAGCGGAAGCACCGCCGTCGGACGAAAAAGTGTCCGCAACGGCGGTGCCGGAATATGGATCAGGAGTTGGTGCTCCCGAGTGGGGAACGCTGCGCAGCAGGCCAGCAAGCGGGGCGGGCATTCCTGTCCGCCCCGCTGTGCCTGTGCTGCGACCCCCAATGGCTTCCATAGGAATACTGTCCCAGAGGGGACCGACAATTTATCGGTGCCGACTTCGGGTACCAGCCAGGCGACTAAGGCCTCTTGGCGTCCACGTTGGTCGCGGCACCTGCTTTAGTGGCGCCACCTTCGTCAGACCAGTCCTGGCCGGCGGCATCATTCAGGGCAGGATCGGACTCCACGTCCGACGTGCCGAGATTTACCGTTTCCGGGTGCGTGCTGTGGGCCGGAACATGCGCACTGTCTGCAGTTCCGCCGTCGGACGCTTTACTGCCTGAATCGCTGCCGCTGGCGGCAGTGACGCCCGTTGTGGTGTCGTGTTTCGACGAGTCGCGGTGCATGGCCGAGCTCAGGACCGTCCCCGCGCGGCGTGCAGCTTCGGAGAGCTGATCGCCCACCTCAGGCGCCTTTTCTTTGACCGCCTCCGTGGCAGCAGTGACTTTCTCCTGAACAGGCTTGCTGTCCCAGATGCTGGCCGCACGGGCCTTGAGCGTGTCGTACGCTGCCCGGCCGGACCTCGATCCGAGAACGTAGCCCGCAGCTATTCCGGCGCCGAAGAGAAGTTTGGATTTCATGATGAACTCCTGCTCTTGAGAGGGATATGTACGAAGTGAAAATTCGCGTAGCAAAGGCATCGGCTATGAAGGCGGCCCCGGGTAAAGTCCCGGGGCCGCCTTCCAAGCGCGCTCCGGCTAGCGGACGCTGCGCCTGGTGATCATGCCGTAAACCAGCAGGACGATGACCGCCCCGCCGATGGCCAGCAGCCACGTGGACAGCGAGAAGAATTCGTTGATTCCCACCCCGAAGAGTGCGCTGCCGATCCAGCCACCGAGAATTGCTCCGACAACGCCAAGCAGCAGTGTTATCAGGATGCCGCCGCCCTGTCGGCCCGGGAGGATCGCCTTAGCAATGGCTCCGGCAATGAGGCCCAGAATCAGAAATGCGAAAAAACCCATTTTTATCGTTCCTTCTTCCTCATAAAGGAGGCACCCGGTATGCCGGGTACGCTTCGTCCTTCTCCCCAATACTAAACATGCTTACTATTTTTCTGCCAGTTGGTTCTCGAGGCAACCTCCTTTGGCCCGGGCCGGTCCGCAGTTCTCAGTGGCCCTGTACGTCGGAATTTACGCCCGCCTCTGGCCCTTCATCAAGCGTGTCGATGGCTGCCAGGTCCTCCGCGTCGAGGGCGAACCCAAAGACGTCAATGTTCTCCTTCATCCGTTGCGGATCGGCGGACTTGGGGATGGCAACCAGGCCTTGCTGAACGTGCCAGCGCATCACGACCTGGCTCTCCGTTTTGCCGTGTTTACTGGCAATCCGGTTCAGCACCGGGGCAGACAGCAGGCCCGAATGCGCTCCCAGCGGACTGTATGATTCGGTGACGATGCGGTGGTGCTCATGGTAGGCGCAATCGGCCGATCGGGTGACCGACGGGTTGAGCTGGATCTGGTTGACCGCGGGAATCACGTCCGCGGACCACATGAGCTGTTCCAGGTGGGATGGCTTGAAATTCGACACACCGATCGAGCGGGCCTTGCCGTCCGCCTGCAGCCGTTCGAAGGTCTTCCACGTGGAGATAAATTCCCCGCGCCGTGGGAGGGGCCAATGGATAAGCAGCAGATCCACGTAATCCATCTTCAACCGTTTTAGAGAGCCCTCCAGCCCGGCCACAGCCCGGTCATCGCCCTGGTAGTCACCATCAAGTTTGGTAGTCACGAAGAACTCTTCGCGGTTCAGGCCGCTCCTTCGGATTCCGTCACCAACCCCCGCTTCATTGCCGTATTTCACGGCAGTGTCGATATGGCGGTACCCGGCTTCAACCGCATGGACGACGGCGTCCGCCACCTCGCGATCGTTCAGAGGCCAGGTGCCAAGCCCGATTTGCGGTATCGGGTGGCCGTCGTTCAGCTCGATAAGCGGTGAGAGTGCCATGCCAAGAGTCTTTCCTATCAGCAGCCTTTTGCACAGGGCCGTTGCCCACGTCCGGACGGGGGCCCGCCGCTTGTGTTGCCCTTCGGCCATCGCTTGTTACGATGAGCGCGAGGTGGCAGATGGAGCTCCCAACCAGGCGCCGCGTGCAGAGGGATGCGGCAATAACGATGGCTGCCTTTCTGGTGGCCGGTACGTGGCTTATGGCCGTCGCCTACGGCGAAACAGGACCGCTCGTGTATGCAGAGCTGCTGGCCGGGGCTGCAGTCATGGGAAGCGCGGCCTTCACAATTCTTGGACGCAGGCCACCGCTGATCACGCCCGCGGATCGCGTGACGCTGGTCCGTGCAGTCCTGGTGGCATGCTGCGCAGCCATGGCTGCCGCCATAATCATCGGCGGCAGGACGCCTGGTCTCCTGTTCATCGCCGTCGGCTCCTTGGCGTTCGTGCTTGATGCGGTGGATGGAGCAGTGGCCCGGTATTTTGGCTGCGCGTCCCCTGCAGGCGCAAAGTTGGATGTACAAACCGATGCGGCCCTGGTTCTCGTTCTGTCGTGCGCAGCGGCAGGAAGCCACGGCCCGTGGGTCATTGCCATCGGTCTGATGTGGTACCTGTTCACAGCAGCCGGCTGGTTCCGGCCTGCCCTGAGGGGGAAGCTGGGGGCGAGCAGATTGCGCAAGGTCATTGGCCCCTACCAACCGATTGCCTTCCTGCTGGCGCTGATGCCCGGCATGCCGGAGGAAATCGGCTTTGCCGCCCTGGCCCTGGCGTTCGCTGTGTTGACGGCGTCGTTCGGGCGGGACATCGTGGAGCTTGAGCGGAAGCACCTACGCCACGACAGCCAGTTCGCGTCGCGGTCTCGGTCTCACAACTGAAGGCAGGCGTTTTCGACGCTCTGGACTACGGCGCGCCGCGCTGGTAACCGTTGGATATGACCGGCAGGGGACACCGGCGCCGGGACAGGCGCGCAGCCTACGCTGGCAGACAGGCATTCCCAACAAGAAAAGGATCCTGATCATGAGTGAAACGCCCGACGAATCCAGGCAGGACGCACCGGAGGATCAGCAGCAGAACGCCCCGCAGGGCTTTCCCTTTGATCCGGAACAGGACCCGCCGCCGGAGGAGCCGGCAGTTCCTCCCCAGGTCACCCCGGGACCACCCACGGGGCCGGATGGCCTGCCCGACGAGCCGGCCTTGGAGGACCCGCAGCGCCCGGCTTCGCCGCCCGAGTGAGCTGCGCCCGTCCGAGGGAGTCGGCCGCGCTGAGTCGTGTCGCGGGGCGGGCGGGGCCTGTCACCATGCGTAGTCCTCGGGAGCCGTGAGGTATCCCGGGAAGATGCCGTCAAGGCGCTTGAGGGCGTCCCCGCTGAGAGTTATGCCCAGGGACCGGATGGCGGCGTCCAGCTGGTCCTGCGTGCGGGGGCCAACGATCGGGGCGGTCACGGCCGGCTGGTGCAGGAGCCACGCGAGGGCGACGTCACCGGGCTCGTTACCGAGTTCTTCTGCGAAGTCCTCGTAGTCCCGGACCTGGTCCCGGTGCTTCTTCAGGGTCTCCAGCGCGCGCCCCTCAAGCCGCCTGACGCCGTCTCGTTCCTTCTTGAGCACCCCGCCGAGAAGGCCGCCATGCAGGGGTGACCAGGGAATGATACCCAGCCCGTAATGCCCTGCGGCGGGAATAACTTCCAGCTCCGCGTTGCGTGTCAGCAGGTTGTAGATGGGCTGCTCGCTGACCAGGCCGGTGTAGTTGCGCCGGACCGCGGCCTCCTGTGCCTGGGCAATGTGCCAGCCGGCAAAGTTGCTGCTGCCGGAATAGAGGATCTTGCCCTGCTGCACCGCCACCTCGATGGCTTGCCAGATTTCGTCCCAGGGCGTGCTCCTGTCTACGTGGTGAAACTGGTAAAGGTCGACGTAGTCCGTCTGCAGGCGCTTCAGGCTGGCGTCGAGCGCCTTGCGGATATTGAGTGCCGAGAGCCTGGACTCGTTGGGGCGGTCAGTAATGGTGCCGTAGACCTTGGTGGCCAGAACGGTCCGTTCGCGCCGCTCGCCGCCCTTGGCGAACCAGCGGCCGATGATTTCCTCGGTCCAGCCCCTGTGCCCTGCACCGCCGTAAACGTTGGCAGTGTCGAAGAAGTTGATGCCTTGGTCCTGCGCGGAATCCATGATCGAGTGAGCTGCGGACTCGTCGGTTTGCGGCCCGAAGTTCATGGTGCCCAGGCAAAGCCTGGAGACTTTCAGCCCGGAGCGTCCCAGATGGGTGTACTGCATGGATTTTCCCTAACGTGGACCTCCACCCAAAGTGGCGGCGGAGCGAAACCTGTTTGGAGCAAGGCTGTGCTGCTGCCCAGACGGGGGAGGGGATTCTGGCCATCCGCCCATTGGGCCACGGCCGGTGCCTTCCTAGCCTTGGAGGAGAACTACTTCGACCACCAAGGATGAGATTCAACGATGAAACGCATCGCATTGCTCAGGGCGCGACAGGCGCCGTCAGCTTCAACAGGAACCCACTGCCCGGCCTCCGGCGTATGGTCCCCGGAGGAGTCGCCGCAGGACGTGCACACATTCTTTGAAGGCCAGGTGCTCCCTGTCTACCAGGGAGCACCCACCGTATGGCGTCGCCGGTCCGCGGGCCAGGAATCCTAAGGCCGCAGGCTGCAGCAGCGTCCGCCTGGACCGGCGGATTGAACAACGGCTGGGGCGCCCTTAGCGCTCCAGCCGGAAGCCGAGTTTGATGGTGACCTGCCAGTCTGCAACCTGGCCGTTGTCGAGGTGGCCGCGGATCTCCTTGACCTCAAACCAGTCGAGGTTCCGCAGGGTCTTGGCGGCTTCGGCTATTCCGTTGCGGACGGCAGCGTCCACGCCTTCGGTCGAGGTTCCGACAATTTCAGAAATGCTGTAGGTGTGATTAGACAACTTCGCTCCTCGTGATCGTCTGCGGTTACCCGGCCGCTGGCCGTTCCTGCAGAGTATCGGAAGGAGGGTCCCGGGACTAGGTTATTGGGGGTCAGGCTTCCAGGACGTAGCTTCTGAGATCGTCCAGGGTCTGCTGCATGTGGGCGTCCATCGCAGCCCGCGCCCGCAGGGGATCGCGCGCAGCCAAGGCCTCGAAGATGTTCTGGTGGTGGCCGATGGCGTGCTCCTGAATCTCCGGAACCTTCGAGGTTTCCGTGCGGCGCTTCTCCAGCACGCGGTGCAGCGGTTCGAAGAGAACGGCCACGAAGACGTTCTCCGAAGCCTGCAAAATCTGGTCGTGGAACGCGAGGTCTGCGGCAACGAAGCGGGGCAGGTCATCGGCCTGGTGGGCTTCCCGCATCTCCTCCACGCGGGCGCGGAGGTCCTCGAGCTCGGCATCGGTGATGCGCTGAGCCGCAAGTTCACAGGCGCCCGTTTCCAGCATTCTACGGAGTTCAATGAGCTGGATAGCCGCAGCCGGACCGTTCTGTCCCTCCGACGCTGCGCGAAGCACCGCCTCCAGCGACGACCAGCGGTTCAGGGGGTTCACAAACGTGCCGCGGCCGCGCTCAACGCTAAGGATGCGTTGCGCCTCGAGCGTCTTCATCGCCTCGCGGACCGTCATCCGGCTGACCTCGTGCCGGGCGCTGAGTTCCAGCTCGCCAGGCACGCTGGCACCCGGCGGAAATTCGCCGGCAATTATGCGGTCAAGGAGTTCGTCGGCTACGACGCCCACCAGTGATTTCCGTGCCATTTTCCCCAATCAGCGCTTCTAATTTATATGTCTGACAAGTCTACTTGCGTGCGTGCTGTGCTATATGCCACACTAGCACTCAAACGACAGATGTCTGACATCTGATAAAGCTAATCAGCAACATAGTTTCGAACACAACGGAGTGCACAGTGCCCCTTGAAGCAGACATCCTGGCCGCCTACCCGGCGGAACTCGAGATCCCGGCGCAGCAGGTGGCCAGCGCTGTCGCGGCTTCGGCCGCAACGACGCCCCGTGTCCTGGTGGTCCTCGACGACGACCCCACCGGTACGCAGTCAGTCTCTGACCTGCCCGTGCTCACCCGCTGGGCAATCGAGGACTTCACCTGGGCTCTTCATCAAGGCAAGGCCGCCGTCTACGTGCTGACCAACACGCGGAGCCTGGACCCGGCAGAAGCAGCCGCGCGCAATGAGGAAATCGTCCGGAACGCCCTCGCTGCCGCCCGGAACGGTGAGGGGGAAATCCGCCTCAGCTTCGTCAGCCGCAGCGACTCGACACTTCGCGGGCACTTCCCGCTTGAACCCGATGTTATTGCCGCCACCGTGGCCGGCGAGAGCGGCGACGCGACTGACGGCGTCGTCATTGTCCCGGCCTTCCCCGACGCCGGACGCGTCACCATCGGCGGTGTCCACTACATGCGCGGCACCGGAAACGACGCCGGCGGGCTCACTCCCGTGGCGGAGACGGAATTCGCCAAGGATGCGACCTTCGGCTTCGCCAACTCGGACATGGCCAAGTATGTCGAGGAGAAGTCGCAGGGCCGCTTCGCCGCTGGCTCCGTCATCGTGCTGGACCTGAACATCATCCGGGCAGGTGCCGCCACGGGCGATGCGGACGTTTCCGCGAAGGCCATTGCCGACGCGATCGAACCCGCCACCGCGTCCACTCCCATCGTTGCGGATATCGTCACGGAGAACGACCTGCGCGCCCTCGCGCTCGGCCTGGAGGAAGCGGAACGCCGGGGCAAGAAGCTCCTTTACCGCGTTGGCCCGCCATTCGTCCGTGCCCGCATCGGCCAGGACATCCGGACCGCGCTCACCGGTGACGAGGCCTATGCCGGGAACGTCCCGTCGGAGGCAGGCGGCCTGATCGTCGTCGGCTCGCACGTGGGCGTCACCACGCGCCAGCTGAAGGTGCTGACGGATCAGCACAGCGCGGCCCGCATTGTGGAGATCGACGTCGAGAAGCTGCTGGGTGATGCCGCAGACGTGTACCTGGACCAAACGGTTGACGCCGTCGTCGAGGCCCTCCACAGTGGTGACGTCATCGTCCACACCAGCCGCCTGCTCATCAAGACGGAGGACCCCGCCGAAAGCCTGCGGATCGCGCGCACGGTCTCGGCCGCCGTCGTCGCGGTGGTGAACCGGACGCTGAAGACGTTCCCGCCGCGGTTCGTCATTGCCAAGGGCGGCATCACGTCCTCGGACGTGGCCGCACACGGTCTGGAGATCCGGCACGCGATCGTCCGCGGGCCGATGCTGCCGGGCATTGTCAGCCTGTGGGAGCCGGTGGACGGCCCCGCCAAAGGCATTCCTTACATCGTGTTCGCCGGCAACGTGGGCGACGACGAGTCCCTGGCCCAGGTCACCCGCAAGCTCAGCAGCACCTTCTAACGTCACGTGCCGGCTAAGGCCGTGATTTCGACTGGCTCCAGCAGCCGCACAGCTCTAGACACTTCAATGGAGAACACCATGACCTCGAACTACAAAGTCACCGTCCTTGGCCTCGGCGCGATGGGCCTGCCCATGGCCACGCGCCTCGCCACCCAGCTCACCGTCCACGGCTTCGACATTGCCGAACCGCGCCTCCGGCTCGCTGAAGACGCCGGCGTCCGCACCTTTGCCTCGGCCCGCGCCGCGGCAGAGGAGACGGACGCCCTGCTGCTGGCCGTCCGCAACAGCGAACAGCTCAATGATGTCCTGTTCGGCGAGAACGGTGTGGCAAGTGTCCTGAAGCAGGGTGCCGTCGTCATCCTCACCAGCACCGTAGGAACGGAGGCCATCCCGGCTACCGTCGCGCGGCTGGCCGAATACGGCGTGGCGCTTATTGACGCGCCGCTGTCCGGCGGCCCCAAGCGCGCCGGCGAAGGCGACCTGCTGATCGTGGTTGGCGCCGAGCCGGGGGCGCTCGAGTCCGCCCGGCCGGTCCTGGAACTGCTCGCCTCCACCCTGACTGTTGTGGGCGACAAGCCCGGCGACGGCCAGGCACTGAAGACCGTGAACCAGCTGCTGTGCGGCATCCACATCGCCGCCGCCGCCGAGGCCATGGCTCTTGCTGATGCCCTCGGCCTCGACCAGGCGAAGACGCTCGCCGCCCTCGAGGCCGGTGCCGCCGGATCCTTCATGCTCTCCAACCGCGGCCCGCGCATCCTCGAGGCCTACACCGAGGACGGCGCCGAGGTGCTGAGCCGCCTCGACATCTTCGTCAAGGACATGGGAATCGTGGGCAAGGCCACCCGTTCGGCGGGCCTGGCCACCCCGGTTGCCGCCGCTGCCGAGCAGCTCTACCTGCTCGGCCAGGCGCACGGCCTCGCCGCGGCGGACGACTCCGCCGTGATCAAGGTTGTGGCCCCCACCAAGCGGACTGCCGCTTAACGGAACTCCCGACGACGGCGGTTCCCCCTCCGCCGTCGTCGGCCCGCCGATCACCCAACTGCCCGCGCCGCGGGCCAGCAGCTGTTGCCCTGAAGGAGAAACCCACCGTGAACGCCGCCCCGACCGCACCTGACCCGATGGAACGGGCGGCGCTCTAATGCGCGCGCAGCTCGATGAACTGGTCGGATCCGCCCTCCGACAGAGCTCCGCCGTCCCTGCCTTCACCTGCTACGACTTCACCACGGCCCTCGCTGTGGTCAGTGCCGCCGAAGAGGCCGGTCGCGGCGTCATTCTGCTGGTGGCACCCAAGACGGCCGCCACTGCCAACGGCCTCAGGCTCATCACCGCACTTCGGGGGCTGGCGGATGCCGCCGCCGTGCCCGTGGCCGTCCAGCTGGACCACGCGTCCGACCTTGAGGTCATTACGGCCGCCGTCGCCGCCGGTGCCGACTCCGTGCTGGCCGACGGGTCGTCGCTGCCGTACGAGGACAACATTGCCCTCGTCCGCGACGTGCGGGCCGCGCTCGAGGCCCGGGGGAGCGCCGACGTCGTGATTGAGGCGGAACTTGGCGGGCTCGCCGGAGACGAAGACCGCGCCTTCGGGGCCGGCGCGGATGACAGCGCTGCCGGGAACGATTCGGCCGGACTCACTGATTCGGCCCAAGTGGAGGACTTCGTGGCCAGGACGGGCGCACAGCTGCTTGCCGTTGCAGTGGGCAACGTCCACGGCAAATACAAGGGCAAGCCTGAATTGCGCTGGGACGTGCTGCAGGACATCGCCGTGCGCACGCACATCCCGCTGGTTCTTCACGGAGCATCCGGCATTCCGGCCGGGGAATTGGCGAAGGCCCCGGCCATGAACGTGGGCAAGGTCAACTTCAATACCGAGCTGCGTACCGGTGTTCTGTCCACGTTGGAGGCGCAGACCGCCGCGCACCGGGCGGACGGCGAGAACCTTCAGGGCCTGCTGGTCCGCTGGAACGAGTCCGCCAAGGACTTCGCCACGTCCGCGCTGGCCATGCTGACCCGCTGACGCCGCTGATCTGAAGGCCGCACTGCGGCTGCTGGCACCGTGCCCCGCTCGGACGGACAATGGACGTGACAAACGACGTTCGCCAGTTCCGCATTGGTGAGGGGCGCCATGGAGGGTTCATCGCAGCGGCCAGGGTCCGGCGGCGGCACGGCCGCACCGGAGCGTGACCTGGCCATCGACCTGGCGCGCTTCGTCTGCCTCGCCCTCGTGGTGGTGGGGCACTGCATGATGGCGAGCCCCGTGCTGCACCCGGACGGCACGGTCACCACCGAAAACACCCTGGCCGAACAAGACTGGTTTGAGCTGATCATCTGGATCTTCATGGTGATGCCGCTGTTCTTCGTGACAGGCGGCATCACCGGGCTGCAGTCGTGGCGCCGGATGCAGGCCCGCGGAGGCACGGGCTATGAGTTCGCCCAAACGCGCCTGCTGCGCCTCATCCGGCCTGCATCGGCCCTGCTCGCGGTGATGTTCGCCGCCCTCTGGGCCGCCCTGCTGCTGGGCGTCGATCCCCAGGTGGTGGAGCTGTCGGCCAGCGGGGCCGGGATGCCGCTCTGGTTCCTGGCCGCATACCTCGCCGCGCAGCTGAACCTCCCCCTCCTGGCCACGCTCCACCGGCGGGCGCCCTGGCTGACGCTGGGGGCACTCACAGCGCTCGTCATTGCGATCGATTGTTTCCGCGGTGCCATGCCGCTCCTCGCCTACGTCAACATGCTCTTCCTGTGGTGCGCCGTGCAGCAGCTCGGCTTCTTCATGGCCGACGGATTCCTCGCCCGCCGCAGCGGGTCGTGGCTCGTGGGGCTGATCGCGGCCAGCAATCTCCTGCTGCTGACCCTCACCGGGCTGGGTCTATACCGGGACAACATGCTCGTGAATCTGAACCCACCCAATTTCTGCCTGCTGCTGCTCGGTATTTCCCAGGCCGCCACCCTGCAGCTTTTCCGGCCGGCGCTGCACCGGATCGCCGCTGTCCCCTGGTTCCGGACGATGGTTGCCGCAGTCGGCCGGCATGCCATGACGGTCTATCTCTGGCACCTGCCCCTGCTCGCCGCCATGGCCGGGCTGCTCCTGCTCACCGACTTTCCCAAGCCCGCGTCCGCCACCGCAGCCTGGTGGTGGTCGCGGCCGCTGGTGCTACTTGGCGTTGTCGTGCTGCTGCTGCCCGTCGTCGCCATGTTCGGGCGGCTGGAGGAACGGCCGACGGCGGCGGCCCACTCCCGCGCGCGGCCCCGTGCCGCTGTGGTGACTGCCGCCGTCGTCGTCTTTGTCCCGGTGGCGGACGCAGCGTTCAACGGCGTGACGCTGGCCCTCCTGGGCGGCGGTGCCGCCTGCTTCACGCTTGCTGTCCTGCTTCTGGGCAGGGTGCCGCCGCGTGCGGCAGAAGCATTGCCAGCCCGGTCTTTAAGTGCCAATGTCGAACCATGACGGAGAACACGGTATCCACCGAGGATCAATTCACCCCGGATGTCAGCACCTTCCGGAACGATAAACTCCACCGCTACGAGCTGCACGTTGGGGGAAAGCTCGCGGTGCATATCCGGTTCATGGACAAGCCCGGGCACGTCGACTTCATCCACACGGAAACGGCCGAGGAGTTCCAGGGCCAGGGGCTCGCCAACGTCCTGGTGCACTTCGCGCTGGACGACGTCGTGGCCGCGGGCAAGAGGATCATTCCCCACTGCCCGTTCACCGCGCGGTACCTTCGCCAGCATGAGGTTTATACGCAGTGCATCGACTGGCCGGAGGAGGCAGCGCCCAAACTCCTCGGGACCTGAACCGCGCACAGGCTTGTGACCGCCGCGACATTTCCGTAGGCTCGGGCTGAGCTATGCAGTTGGCTTGCGGACTTTCTCCTGGAGAATTCTTTGAACCACAAACTGCGTGCCCTTGCCCGAGCGGACCTTGATCCAGGACGTGCCACCCCCGACCTCGGTGGCTGCCTGACCCAGGCGAATTTCCCCGTGCCCGCCAAGGCGGGGAGTGCCAGATGAACGCGGAAGAACTTGCCCGCTGCCTCGACGAATCCGTCGACCCGGCAGAGACAGTCGCAGCCATGTCGGAGCCGGCGCTCGCCGAACTGGCGGACGCGCTCTACCGTCATTTGGACACCCCCAGCCCCGCCTTCGGCGCCCACTCGTGGTACGCCCAGGTCAGGGATGAACTGCGGTTGCGGCGGCTGACGGGGGCCTGTCCCGAGCCTGCGGAATCCGACGGGCAGGGCACCCCCCGGGTCAGCGGGCCGTGAGGTCCCGGCCAGCTAGCAATACGGCCCGCCACGCGCCTGCGCTGCAAACCTGTGCGCGCTACAACGGCGGGGGCTCCTCTTCCAGGCCGCGGCGCCACTGGTTTTCCCGGTTCCGGCGCCACTGGCCTGCATGCCAGAACAGCAGGCCCATGATGCCCAGGAGCCCGGCGAACAGCAGGAAGGGTGCGAAAGTCATCCACATGTAGCCCACTGGCGTGGACTCTGTTGACCCTGGTGAGTTAAGCACTTCCTGGGCAACCGTGAATGCCCCGAATGCAGCCATGATCAGACCTATGGCGACTGCCCAGAGGATGACGATGAATGGGTTGACGTTCAGCCTGCTTTGCCCCGCCGCGTCGGTCTCCGCCGCGCCCCATTGGCGCCTTCCCGGGCTGTAGCTGCCGGTGCCGGGTCCGCTGCCCGCATGCTCGCGGCCATAGCGGGAAGGGTTTCCGCGCGCATCAATCTCCCTGAAGTTGATCGGGTCAGAACCGGCGTCGGACATATCCCCTGCTTCCCGCCGTGCACGGGTTGCCCCGGTGCACAGGACTGTTGGCAACCTTGCAACGAACTCTACTCCGGAGGTCTGCCGGCGGCCATGGCAGCGAATGCGGCCCTTGTCCTGTGGCACGGGCCTGGCGCGGAGGCTGGGGCGGAGCCTGAGGGAGCGCCCTTCATCCCGGCCAGCGAAAACCGGCATTATGCTCCCTCCTCCCACCAGGGGAAAAGTCAATGACGCACGCTTTACATGGAAAATCCCCGCCAATCCGCGGGTGTTTGGAATTACATCACGAAAGTTTGACTAAAAGGATCACCTAAGTAAGGCTTGCCTTGCTCTGAGTGTTTTCCAAGCCCGAGAAGAGGACCACCGCCGTGACGTTGCTGCCCCCCGTTCATGAGATGTCAGCGAGCGAGATCTACGCCGACCAAGGAATTGCCGACGACGCCGGCGCGGAGAAGGCGCCTCCGGGCCACGCCTATCCCGACTTTGGGTCCCGCGTAGAGCTCGCGTTGTCCGCCAGCAACCATCTCTTCAACGCCCGCAACGCCCCGCGCTACGTGGCCCAGGTCCTGCAGGGCGTCAACGCCGTGGCCACCAAACTCGAGCGGACCACCCGGCCGTTCACCGGCGTCGGACCCTCGGAAATGAAGCGCCGCGTACGGGAGGTGGACCTGGACCGGCCGCTGCCGGATACGGCAGCGGCACTGGAGGAACTCGAGGAGGTCTACCTCCGCGACGCCGTCTACTTTCACGATCCCAAATACGCCGCCCATCTGAACTGTCCCGTGGTCATCCCGGCGCTCGTGGGCGAGGCTGTCCTTTCGGCCGTGAATTCATCCTTGGACACCTGGGACCAGAGCGCCGGGGGCACCATGATCGAGCGGCGCCTCGTAGAATGGACCGCCGACCGCCTGCACCTCGGCGCCGCTGCGGACGGTGTATTCACGTCCGGGGGAAGCCAGTCCAACTTCCAGGCCCTCCTGATTGCGCGGAACCACGCCGTGGCTGCCCTGCGTCAGAACCCAGAAGCCGCAGGGCTCAGGCTCCCTGCCTTGCTGGACAGGCTGCGAATCTTCACCTCCGAGGACAGCCACTTCAGCATCCGGAAGTCGGCCTCCATGCTGGGGCTGGGCTACGACGCAGTAGTTCCCGTGCGCTGCGAAACTGACCACCGCATGGACCCCGCCGCCCTCGCCGAGGCTCTCGCGGACGCCAAGGACAGCGGGCTGGTGCCGATGGCGGTCGTGGCCACCGCAGGCACCACCGACTTCGGTGCGGTGGACCCGCTTGCCGAAACCGCCGCGCTGGCCCGTGCCTACGGATCCTGGTTCCACGTGGACGCCGCGTACGGCGGGGGGCTCATCGTGTCGGGGCGGTACCGGCATCTCCTGACAGGCATTGGCCTGGCGGATTCCGTCACTGTCGACTTCCACAAGACGTTCTTCCAGCCGGTCAGCTCAAGCGCACTGCTGGTCCGGGATGGCGCCATGCTCCGCCACGTGACCTACTACGCCGACTACCTGAACCCGGAAGCCGCCGCCCTGGCCGACATTCCCAACCAGGTGGATAAGAGCATCCAGACCACCCGGCGCTTCGATGCGCTCAAACTGTGGCTGACCCTGCGGATCATGGGAGCGGACGCCGTTGGAGCGCTGTTCGACGAAGCGATCGACCTCACCGGGAGGGTGGGCGCTGTGTTGGCGGCGGACCCGGATTTCGAACTGGCCGCCCGGCCCCAGCTCAGCACCCTCGTCTTCCGGTACAGGCCGCTGCTCGACGACGGAACACGCCTTTCCGAGGAGGAGGCGGACGTTCTGAACCCCGCCATCAGGGCAGCCGTCTTCGACTCGGGCGAAGCGGTGGTGGCCGGCACCAAGGTGGGCGGCCGGCACTTCCTCAAGTTCACCCTCCTCAACGCCGAGGCCACGCTCGAGGACATCAGTGAAATCGTCAGCCTGCTCCGCGGAACCGGTGCTGCACTGCTGAACCGGACGGAGTCGGCAGCATGAGCACCCCCGCCTTTGACACTTCCAGTGCGGCCCGCATTTACGACATCGCCGGAATCGGCGTCGGGCCCTTCAACCTGGGCCTCGCCGCGCTGAGTGCGCCGGTTGAGGGACTCGACGCGGTGTTCCTGGAGCGCCGCGAATCCTTCGACTGGCACCCCGGCATGATGCTGGAGCCCGCCCACCTGCAGGTGCCGTTCATGGCGGACCTCGTGACCCTCGCGGACCCCACCTCGCCCTATTCGTTCCTGAACTTCCTCAAGCAGACCGGACGGCTCTACCGCTTCTACATCCGGGAGAACTTCTACCCGCTGCGCGCCGAGTACAACCAGTACTGCCAATGGGCGGCAGGCCAGCTCGACTCGGTGCGGTTCGGCACGGACGTCCGGGACATCACGTACGACGACGGCGTGTACACGCTGTCGATGGTCGGTCCGGCCGGCGCTGAGGTGCTCCGCGCGCGGCGGCTGGTGCTCGGTACCGGAACGTCGCCGTATGTTCCGGCCGCCTGCGACGGAATCGTCGATGCGGCAGCCAACGGCGGCGGAGTGGTCCTTCACAACGCCGATTACCTCTCGCGGAAGAGTGAACTGCAGAAGCAGCGCAGCATCACCATCGTGGGCAGCGGCCAGAGCGCGGCCGAAATCTACTATGAGCTGCTGCAGGAGATCGACGTCCACGGGTACCAGCTGAACTGGGTCACCCGCTCGGGCCGGTTCTTCCCGCTGGAGTACACCAAACTCACGCTGGAAATGACGTCCCCGGAGTATGTGGACTACTTCCACGGCCTCCCGCAGGAGCGGCGCGACGGGCTCATCAAGAGCCAGAAGAACCTGTACAAGGGCATCAATTCCGAGCTCATCGACGCCATCTACGACCTCCTGTACACCAAGAGCCTTTCCGGCCTCGTGGATACGCGGCTGTTCACGCACTCGGCGCTGACCGGAGCGTCGTGGGACCCCGCGTCGGGGTCGCACACGCTGCGGCTGCGGCATGAGGAGCAGGGCGCCGACTATTCGCTGGACACCGAGGCCGTGGTCCTTGCCACCGGCTACAGCTACCGCGAGCCGGCGTTCCTGGCCGGAGTGCAGGACCGGATCGCCCGGGACAGCAACGGCAGGTTCGCCGTCGAGCGCAACTACAGCACCGGCGTCGAACCCGGCGAGATCTTCGTCCAGAACGCCGAGCTCCACACCCATGGCTTCGTCACCCCGGACCTCGGCATGGCTGCATACCGGAACTCCTGCATCCTGCGCGAAGTCACAGGCCGGGAAGTCTACGCCGTGGAGCGCAGCATCGCCTTCCAGCAGTTCGGGGCGCCTCAGTCCTTTCCCCAATCCGATCCCCTTCAACACCTACCCCAGCAGATGGAGTTTCCCATGCCACAGTCCCACGTTTCCGCAGCCACCCAGATCGGGGATGCATCATGAGCGCCTCAAAAACCATCGATCTGCAGATCCTGGCTGACTCAGCGCACGTCGACGCGGTACTCCGCTGCTGGGTGCGGGAACGCGGGGTGGCGGTCGACGACGACGGCATCTTCACGGCGGTTCCCGGCACTGCGCTGAACGTGAGCGCCCGCTGCACCCACTTCTCCCGGACAGGCCTGCACAGCTTCACCGACGTGGCGGTGGTGCACGCCGACGGGACGCGGCATGCCGTGGGCGCCGCAGAACTGCTGGCCCTCCTGACAACAGGGGCCGAAGAACAGGAACGTTCGCTCCTGCTGAGCCGCACGCGGGAATCCATCCGGAACGTCAGCACCTTCGCTGCGCGGGAACGGAACGCTTCGCTGGACGGGCCGTTGTTCCTGGACGGTGAGCGGTCCCTGCTCCTTGGCCACCTGCAGCATCCCGCTCCGAAAAGCAGGGACGAACTCAGCGCAGCCGAACTCGAGGCGTACTCGCCCGAGCTCAGCGGCCGCTTCCAGCTGCACTGGTTCGAGGCCCACAGTTCGGTGGTCACCCAGGACCAGGCGGCGGCCGCGCCTTCTCTCGGGGGCAAGGACGTGCACGATCTGCTGTCCGCCATCGCCGGCTACAGCCCTGCGCCCGGTCACGTGCTGATCCCGGCACACCCCTGGCAGGCGGAGGCAGTCCAGCAGCGCCAGGCCGTCCAGGAACTGATGGCCGCCGGGCTGCTCCGGCCGCTGGGCCCCCTGGGTGACGAGTGGTGGGCCACGTCAAGCCTGCGCACGCTCTTCCACCCGGACCACCCGGTGATGCTGAAGGTCTCCACAGGATTGAAGATCACCAACTCCGTCAGGGAGGCGACCGCCACGGAGCTCAAGCGGGGCGTCGAGGTAAACCGGCTCATTGATGCCGGCTATGTCAGCTACAGCGATCCGGGCTTCACGATCGTCAAGGACCCTGCCTGGGCGGCAGTCATCGACCCCTCGGATGCCACCGGCGGAACCCTGACCGGACTCGACGTCTCCCTCCGCGAGGTTCCGGAAGGAGTGGACCGGATGGTGTGCCTGGCCGGCCTGATCGCGCCTTCGGCCCCCTCCGGGCTCTCCACCACCTTCGGCACCTCTACCTCAGGGCCGGGCGCGTGGGGCCCCAGCCTGCTCGCTCGCTGGTGCGGCGATCCCGTGGCCTGGCTTGGCAGTTATGTTGACCGCGTGCTTCTGCCGATGCTGAGCCTGTACGCCAGCACGGGCATCGGGCTGGAAGGCCACCAGCAGAACACCCTCGTCCGGCTGGACGCCGACGGCCGGATCACGGGAGGTGCCTACCGCGACAACCAGGGCTACTACCTGGCCGCCTCCCGCCTCGCCGACGTCCTGGCCCGCACGGGCGAGGAGAGCAGCACCCTTGCCGTTGTCGATGACGGCATCGTCGATGACCGGCTCACCTACTACCTCCTGCACAACCAGGTGCTCTCCCTGGTCGGTTCGATGGCAGCCGAAGGAATGGCGGGTGAGGAAATTCTGCTTGCGGTGGTCCGCGAGCGCCTGCAGGCGGCGCTCCCGTCCCTGGCCGAGGCGGGCCCGGCCGGGGTGCGGCTGGTAAACCGCTGGCTGAACGCCCCGTCCCTGCCCTGCAAGGCGCACCTGGCGACCCGGCTGGCGGGCATCGACGAGGTGGTGGCGCCGCTGGACGCCCAGTCGGTCTACCTTGACGTTCCCAACCCACTGGTGGCCAGCGCATGACGGGCCTGAACTGGAACCGGAACCTGGTGCTGGAGGGGCACGTCCTGCGGCTGGCCGCGCCGGCTGACGCCGAAGGCCTGGCCGCGCTCATGGCGGAGCCCGACGTCGAGCAGTGGTGGCACCAGGCGTGGGAGGCGGACAGATGGGCCGAATACGTTACCGGCCTGCTGCATGACCCCGACAGCCTGGCGCTGACGCTGGCCGAAGGCGACCGCGTGACAGGATACGTCGAGGTCTATCGGGTGGCAGCCGACGTCCTTGGCCGGCATATCGACCACGCGCAGACCGATCTTGGGATGCACCTCGCCCTGGGGGAAGGATCGCGGGGACGGGGCCTGGGTGCACGCCTAATCCGCGCGGTGCTGGACAGCTCCCCGATGATCCTGCCCGGCTGCGGACGTCTGGTGGCGGAGCCGGACTTTTTGAACAAACGGTCCCACCGCGCCTTCGGCGACGCCGGCTTTGCGGCAGTGGATGCCGTGCAGCTGCCTGACAAGACTGCAATGCTCATGGCTGCCGAGCCTCCGCTGCCTTGGCGGGACACAGGATCGCTTGAGCATGCGAATAGAGCCGGCCGCGAAGGAGCCCCGCTGTGACCCATCTGCCATCCGCACGGCTTCTGGCGAAGCTGATCGGAGCCTTGCTGTCCGAGGAACTGCTCAGTGCCGAATCAGTAAGGGCCGAATCAACCAGTGCCGAATCAGTAAAGGCCGAACCAGCAAGTGCCGAACCAGCAAAAACGGAGCACCTGCAGCTCCACCTCGACAGTTCGTCCTATCTGTTCCAGGCCAGGCGGACCGGCTTCGGCTCCTACGTCGTCGATCCGGGAACCATCCGCCGGGTCAGCCGGGGCGTGCTCGGCGACGACGAGAGCGAACCGGCGGACGATCCGGGCCGGTTCGTCGTGGATGCTGCCAGCACGCTGGGGCTGACCGGGACGACCGTCGCCAACTACATCGCCGAGCTTTCCGCAACACTCGCCGCCGATGCGCAGCTGGCAGTGAAGGGCATCCCGGCGAAGGAACTGGTTCGCCTGCCGCATGCCCAGATGGAAGGACAGCTGACCGGCCACCCCCTGCTGGTGGCCAACAAGGGAAGGCTCGGCTTCTCGGCGTCCGACTGCGCACAGTACGCCCCGGAAGCCGGCAAGCCGCTGCGTCCGGTGTGGCTGGCCGTGTCACGCCGGCTGGCCGAGTTCCGGTCCGTTCCATCGATGTCGGAGCAGGACCTGATCGACCGCGAACTGGATCCCGCGACGCAGGAACGCTTCCAGGCCGTCCTGCGCGATGCCGGGGCCGACCCGGCCGGCTACGTGCTGCTCCCTGCGCATCCGTGGCAGGTGGATCACGTGGTCCGGCAGCTGTGGTCCGGAAGCCTGCTGTCCGGTCAGATCGTGGTCCTGGGGGAACAGGAGGACCACTACCTCCCCACACAGTCGATCCGTACCCTCGTGAACGTTGATGAGCCGTCCAAACTCCAGATGAAGCTGCCGCTGAAGATCCTCAACACCTCGGTGTACCGGGGTATCCCCAGGCATTGCTCGCTGGCGGCTCCGATGACCACGCACTGGATGCGCTCCATCTGGGACGCAGACCCCTTCCTTAACCGCCACACCGTACTGCTCGGTGAAGTTGCGTCTGTGACCGTCCGGCACCCCCACCTGGCGGACTACCCGGGCGTGCCCTATCAATGGGACGAGACACTGGGCTGCATCTGGCGGGAGCCCGTGGACCCCGCCCTTGCGGAGGGTGAGACGGTATGGCCGTTGGCGATGGTGCTGCACGAGGACCCGATGGGTGATACGGCGCTCGAAGCGCTGGCCGAACTCTCCGGCCGCGAGCTGGCGGACTGGCTCGCTGCACTGGTGTCCGTTACGGTCCGGCCGTTGCTGCACCTGCTGCACACCTACGGGGTGAGCGTGAACCCGCACGGCGAGAACCTCATGGTCATTTGTGACGCTGAGGGAATGCCGAGCCGGCTGGTGATCAAGGACCTCGTCGACGACGTGTGTGTGAGCACCGACCCGGTTCCGGCGCGTTCCTGGGAACCGGACGGCCACGTCCGTGTCCTGCCCCGCAAACCGTGGCACGTGCTGCGGCAGTACATTGTTGACGCGCTGTTCCTTGGCGTGTGGGCCCCGCTCGGTGAGTTGCTCGATCTTCGTGGCCTGCCGGTGGCATCGGCGGACCTGTGGAACCTCACCCGCGACGTCATCACGGAGTACGCCGACTCCCATCCCGGGCAGGCTGCCCGGCTGGAAGCCACCGGTTTCCTGGGGAAGGAGTTCGGACGCTACCCGCTCAACGGCTATCGCCTGCGGCTGGGCTACACCGATCTCGATACCCGTCCGCCCGTGCCCAAGGCGGGAACCATGCCGAACCCGATGTACAGGCCGTGAACCGGCTGTCCTGCCTGATGGCACGCCTTCCCGGGATCGGCGCGTCCCGGGAAGGGCGGCGCTAAGCTAGCGTCATGACGACAGCCCTCATCACCGGTGCCACCGCGGGGCTCGGCGCGGAATTCGCCCGCCAGCTAGCGGAACAGGGCCACGACGTCGTGCTCGTGGCCCGCGACGGGGAACGCCTGCAGACGACCGCAGCGGAGCTGGAACGGCGGTACGGCACCACAGCTGAGGTGCTGCCCGCGGACCTGACCGACGACGCCGGGGTGGCCGCCGTCGTCGCCCGTCTCTCCGACGCCGCGCGTCCCGTCGAGGTGCTGGTGAACAATGCCGGCATGGGACTGCTCGAGGACTTTGACCGGAACAGCATCGAGGATGAGAGGAATCATCTGAAACTGCATGTCCAGACGGCCATGGAGCTCAGTCATGCCGCCTTGCAGGGGATGCTGGAGCGCGGTTCGGGACGGATCATCAACGTGGCCAGCGTGGCGGCGTTCCTTCCCCGCGGTTCGTATTCGGCGGCGAAGGCGTGGCTGCTTACGTTCAGCCGCTGGGCCAACCTTGCTTACTCGCCGCGGGGAGTAAAGGTCACGGCGGTCTGCCCGGGCTTCGTCCACACCGAGTTCCACGACAGGATGGGAATGGACAAGTCCGTCGCACCCGGCTGGACCTGGCTGCGCGCCGGAAGGGTGGTCCGGGAAGGCCTGGCCGACAACGCCCGGGGCAAGGCGGTGTCCATTCCGACGAAGCGCTACAAAGTGCTGGCCGCCGCCGCGCGGATCCTGCCGGACAGGATCACCGCTGGCCCGCCGAGGAAACCGAAGGCGTCGGGGAAGAATTCCGCCGAGAACGGATAAACACCACCACCAGGATGCCGGTCACGGCCCCCACGGCTGTCTCGACTCCGCGCTCGGCAATGAGCACGTAAGGGTCGTCCGGGGCCGCCAGTTGGGTCATCAGGAGAATGACCGGCGTGAAAGAGACCATCGCCAGCCCGTAATGCCGCGCCATGAACAGCTCGGTGGTGAACTGAAAGATGATGACCAGGACCGCCAGGACGGCTGCTTCGGCTCCCGGGAAGTGGGGGAGCGGGGCCAAGGGGCCCGGCATAAGCACGACGGCGACAATCACCAGCCCCAGCAGCGTTCCGACGATGCGGTGGATGCCGCGGTGGACACTGCTGGGCAGGTCCGCGCCGGCGAGCGGGACAGCCGCGGCCGCCATCGCCCAATGCGGATGGCCGCTGCCGGTCAGGACACCCACAGCACCGGCAGCGCCCACCGCGACTGTGTAGCGCGCGGCGTGCACCACGGCCCGCTGCCGCAGCTGCCCCTGTAACCTGACAGGATTCCGCATTGCACGGGGGACCCACACCCGGCCGTGGATCCAGCCGCCGAAACCCACGAAAAGCGAGAAACCGGCGGATGCCGCCGCGATGAGCAGGGCAACGTACCAGGGAACGGCCGTGGGTACTGATGCGCAGGCACCGAGGGCAAGGATGCCGAAAAAGGGGCCGTTGGGCTTGAGCCTCACCCTGTCTGAGTACAGCGAGCCAACACCTGCCAGCACAGCTTCCACGCCAACCAGCCACCAGGAATGGAGATGGTTGACAGACAGGAAAACGCCGACCGCCACGCCGGACAACAGCACGAGCGCAGCCTGCAGCTGGTGCCTGAACCGGAGCTGGTGTGGCTCATTGCGGCCGTACATTCCGGTCAGGGCGCCAAAGACGGCGTAGGTGATCAGGTCCGGCCGGCCGGCGAGCAACAGGAGAAGCGACGGAACCGCCACGCTGATGGCCACCCGCAACGCGGAAACGTGGTCATTGTTCGCGGGTCCCAGGCTGTGGAGCTGCCGGACATGCCTCAGGACAGGCCGCACGGCAACTCCTCCAACTCATATGGTCCGCCGTACCACGGGGCGGCACCCTGTAAAGGGACATCCCTATAGAAACTAGCACTGCGGATGGCAAAGGCCCGCCCGGTGTGCTTCCCCCAAGGACAGCACGCCGGACAGGCCTTCACCGCGGAGGCGGGGCGGTGCATCAGGCGTTGGCGGGAACCTTGTCCTTGTCCTTGTCCATGTCCATGTCCTTGTCCGCCCGTGCCGCCAGGATGTCCTTCTCGGCGTCCACGGTTTCGAACGGCAGCTCGTCCAGGTCAAGCAGCGGGTTGTCGTCCTGGCCGGCCACCAGTTCGCGGGCCTCCGCCTGGGTATCCACGCTCGGCATGGAACCCGGCAGCGGGCGACGCGCCGATTCCTTCAGGAAGTAGATGGCGATCGCGCCAATAGCCGAGGTGGCCATGAGGTAGTACGCCGGCATCATGTCGTTGTCCGTCGCGGAGATCAGAGCGGCAACGATGAACGGGGTGGTGCCGCCAAAGATCGCTACCGAGAAGTTGTACGCGATCCCCATGGCGCCATAGCGGCTGGCCGTGGGGAACTGGGCGGGCAGCGCCGAGGCCAGGTTGGCCACGTAGAACGTCACCGGGAAGGCCACGAGGGCCAGGCCAGCCAGCGTGGACCAGGTGCTGCCGATGCCGATCAGCATGAACGCCGGGACAGCCAGCACGATGGTGCTCCCCGCGCCGATCCAGAGGACGGGGCGGCGGCCGATGCGGTCGGACAGCTTGCCGGTCAGCGGGATGCACAGGCTCATGATGATGAGGACGGGAATGGTCAGCAGCGTGCCGTGGACCGGATCGTAGCCCTTGGCCTCGGTGAGGTACGTCGGCATGTAGGACGTCAGGGCGTAGCCAGCGGTGTTGGCAGCGGCCACGAGGATCATGGCCACGATGAGTGAGCGCCAGTAGGCCTTGACGATTCCGACCGGGCCCTTGACAGCGGCAGCGTCTTCGGCCGCAGCGTCCTTGGCCTGCTCCTCCTGGGCGTCCAGCGTTGCCTGGAACTGCGGGGATTCCTCGATCTTGTTACGGAAGTACACGGCGATGAGTCCGAGCGGGCCCGCGATGAGGAACGGCAGGCGCCAGCCCCATTCCTCCATGGCGGACTGGCCCATCGTCAGCTGGAGCACGGAAACCAGGGCCGCACCGAGGGCGAATCCGAGGTAGCTTCCCAGATCCAGGAAGCTCGCGAAGAAGCCTCGGCGCTTGTCCGGGGCGTATTCGCTGACGAAGGTGGTGGCACCGGCGTATTCGCCGCCGGTGGAGAATCCTTGGACAATCTTGAGCAGCACCAGCAGGCCGGCTGCCCAGATGCCGATCTGGGCATAACCCGGGAGCAGACCAATGGCGAACGTGCTCGCCGCCATGAGCATCAAGGTGGCAGCGAGGACCTTCTGGCGGCCGATCTTGTCACCAAGCCAGCCAAAGATCACTCCGCCGAGCGGGCGGGCGATGAAGGTCGCTGCGAAGGTGCCCAGCAGAAACAGAGTCTGGACCTTGGCATCGGCTTCGGGCAGGAACACCGGCCCCATCGTGGTGATCAAGTAGCCGAAGACGCCCACGTCGTACCACTCCATGGTGTTGCCGACAATCGTGCCGCCGAGTGCTTTCTTCAGCATGGGCTGGTCTACGACGTTGACGTCGGACTCCTTGAGCCGGCGACGCGCGAGAAGCTTTGGTTTCTTCACACCCTGGGGTGTCACTGGGTTGGTTCCGCCGGCGTTCAGAACGCCTGCTGAAGAGTCGGTCGTGCTTCGGTCTATGGGCATTTGGGCGACTCCTGTGGAGGTCATTTGCTTGCGACTTGTAGCTGCCCCGCTCCGGGCAGACCTTCAATTTTACGCGAAATGCATGGCTGCCCATGGTTTCGTGCCGTATGATCCGGCGTTTCAGGCCGGAATGCGGGTCAGATCCCAGAGATGTTTTGCCCGGTTTCACCCCGTAATTCCGCGGAATCAGGGCCCATGCAGGCATCGTTATCAAAAATTTTTGTTTCAGGACCCGTTTTGGGACCGACATCAGGGGTATCGGCGCTCCGGTGGACCGCAGGGAACACCCGCATCACAGCCCGATATCAATGGACATTGAACCGTTCGACGGCGGTGCTCGTCTGATCGGGTAAACCCGGTAAGGGATCCGGGAGTGTGGAACAGGATTGGCAATTCCAGTCAGGGGTGTTCGGCATGGACTATGTAATCAGCGGCCTGCCACTGCATGTACTCATAGTGCACGGCACCGTGGTCTTCGTGCCGCTGGCCGCCCTGTGCACGGTGCTGAGCATCGTTTGGCCCGCGGCCCGCAGGCGGCTTGGAATCGTGACCCCGCTCCTTGCCCTGGTGGCGCTCATCATGGTCCCCATCACCCAGCAGTCCGGGGAATGGCTGATGCAGCGGGTGGACACGACCCCTGCCATCACAGCCCACTCCAACCTCGGTGGCACACTCCTGCCCTGGGTTATCGGTGTGTTCATCGTGGCCGTGGCGCAGTGGCTGTGGTTCCGGTACGGAACCACTCAGGCCGACGGAATGCGGAGCAGGCTCGGAACCGCCGGCAGCCGCATTGCCGGAGCAATCGCCGTCGTACTGGTTCTTGTCCTGTGCGGTGGGACGGTCATCGCGGTGGTGCAGATCGGAGAAGCCGGATCCCGCGCTGTCTGGGAGGGCTCCTTTAGCAGCGATGCCCAGGACTGAACGCCTTACGGGGGGGTTCCCGCCCGGCAGGTTTCTGCATATCGTGGATCCATGGGAACACTGATCTTTGAGTAGGTGGCCGTCCGGCCGCTGACGGATTGCTCCGTGGCCTGCCGCCCCGCCACCCACACCACAAAAATCCACGCCTGTTGAGGCATTGCCTCCGTGGTGTTCCCGGTATCGCCGGAAATCCAGACTCCGGCCGGCCGGCAGCCCGAAGGCAGTCCTGCAATGGCTTCGTTTCATCGGGGAAAGGAAGAACAAATGGCTGACATGAACAAGGGACGCTCCATCAAACCAGAGGTGGCATCACACCTGGCCGAGTCAATGGACAGGCCGCCGCTGCCCACGCCCGAAACCATCGCCGTCACTTCGGCCATGGGTAGCGGGCAGCAGTGGCCAGACGGCAACGGCAAGCACCGCCATCCCAAGGACCGCGGCTCGAACCGCGGCCGCATGGGCCAGGGGGCCGCTGTGACCGCTGTCCACCGGACCAGCCGTCCGCAGATGCCGCACTCGTCATGAGCTGCTGAGGACCCGCAAATGGTCTGAAGATACGCAAACGGCCTGGCGACGCGCGAATTCGCGTGTCGCCAGGCCGTTTGAGTGTCACGGGAAGCTTTGCGCGTCTCAGGCAGCTTTGGTCACTCGGAGACGACATCCTCCGGTGTTTTGTCCAGGCGCCAGCCGCGCCACACCGGATGCCTGAGCTTTCCGCTGCCGGTCCATTCCCCGAAGGTCACTTCGCCCACCAGGTCGGGATCGATCCACCGGGCGCCGGCGGCGTCGAGGGCCGGTACTTCCTCGAAGGGCGAGGTCTTTCGGGCCAGCCGTTCCATGGTTTGGCGCAGTTCCTTGAGCTCCTGCATGCTGAAGCCGCTGCCAACCCGGCCCACATACCGTAGCTTCTTGCCCTGCGGCAGCCCCAGCAGCAGCGCCCCCACGGTGTCGTACCGCTCTCCCTTGCCCGGCCGCCAGCCCCCAACCACTACTTCCTGGGTCTGCTCGATCTTGAGCTTGATCCACGACCGGCTCCGCTGGCCGCTGACGTACCGGCTGTCGGCGCGTTTGGCCATCACGCCTTCCAGGCTGAGTTCCCGCGCGCTTTCCAGGATGTGCTCCACCCGCTCGTCCAGTGTTTCGGACAGATGCACCGGGCAATCCGACGGGCGGTAAAAGTCTTCGAGCAGTTCCCTGCGCTCCTGGGCCGGGCGCCTGCGAAGGTCTTCACCGCCCTCGGCCAGCAGATCGAACAGCATCAGCCGCACCGGAATGGCAGCGCTGGCCCTCTTCACATCTCCCGGCTTGGTCAGTTTCATCCTTCCCTGAAGGAGCCCGAAATCGGGCCTGCCGCGGGGCCCGACGGCGATGATCTCGCCGTCCGCGATGAAGTCCTGCGGCGGCCAGCAGCCACGGTCAGTCAGTTCGGGGTAGCTGGCCGACATGTCGTTGCCGTTGCGGCTGAGGAGCCGGATCTTCTCCCCGTCAGCCACCACCAGGGCTCGGATCCCGTCCCATTTGAGTTCGAAAAACCATTCGCTGCCGTGGAGATCCGCCGGAGTCCCGGCCGTCGCCAACATCGGCGCCGGATCCTCGATGATGGTGCTCTTGCCTGCGCCTGTGCCTGCGCCGATAGCTGTGGCGGTGGCAGTGCCGGCGCCTCTGGAGGGGGACGCGGCCGGAGCGGCCTTGGCTGGGGCCACTGAGGGCGTGCTGCGCTTGCCCCGGAGGCCGTGTGGCTTCTCCATCAGGTGGATGAGCCACTGTCCCTGTCCGCCTTCGCCCTCCCCGGTATGGATCAGGGCGAATTTCCGGGTGCCACCGAGGCCGCCGCCCTCCTGGCCCGTGAGCGTGGCGATCACTTCTTTGCCGTTGACCCACTTTTCCAGTTCGTAGACGCCTTTGTCCCAGATGCTGACGGTGCCGGCTCCGTACTCGCCCTTGGGGATGGTGCCTTCGAAATCGGCGTAGTCCATGGGATGGTCCTCGGTCTGGACGGCCAGGTGGTTCTTGGCCCCGGACTCCGGTACGCCCTTCGGCAGCGCCCATGAAACCAGCACGCCGTCGTGCTCAAGCCGGAAATCGTAGTGGAGCCTGCTCGCGTGGTGCTCCTGGATCACAAAGATTTCCTTGCCATCCGTGGTCCCGGCCAAGTTTTCGGCCCTGTTTTCTGCGGTGAACGGTTCCGGAGTCTTGTTCTGGTCCCGCAGGGACCGGTACTTGTGCAGCCTGGGGTCCCCATGGCCGCCGCGGCCGGCGCCTGCGCCGGTGCCTGCGCCGGAGGCCGCAGCGTGGGCCTGTCCGCTGATCTCGTCCACGACGGCGAACGGGTCCTTGCCGCTCTTGACCCTGCGCATGACCTCCTCATAGTCCAGCTGTCCGAGGTTGGCGGAAGCCAGTTCCCGCCACGTGCGTGGAGCCGCAACGGTGGGCATCAGCCTGCCGCGCAGCGAGTACGGAACGATCGTGGTTTTGGCGGCATTGTTCTGGCTCCAGTCGACGAGGACCTTGCCCGTCCTCAGTGTCTTCTTCATGTCGCTGACGGCCAGCTCCGGATGATCGGCCTCGAGGGCCCGGGCCAGCTCATGCGCGAACTCGGAAACCTGGTCGGAGGACTGGGTCCCGTCGAGGCCGGCGTACAGATGGATGCCCTTGCTGCCGCTGGTTACCGGCATCGGATCGAGTCCCACGTCCTTCAGGATGGCCCGGGCCAGCCTGGCCACCTCGGCGCATTCCTGCAGCCCCGCTCCTTCGCCGGGGTCCAGGTCAAGCACGATGCGGTCCGGGGGCAGGGCGTTGCCGTGCGAGTCAACCCGCCATTGCGGGACGTGGATCTCCAGCGAGGCGATCTGCGCCAGCCAGGTCAGGGTAGCGGGGTCGTTCACCAGCGGATAGTAGATCGTGTTGGTCTTGTGGGTGATGGCAGCCCGGGGAACCCAGCCGGGGGTGGAGTGGTCAAGGTTCTTCTGGAAGAACATCTGCCCGGGCTCGTCCGCTGTTCCTACGCCGTGGACCCATCTCTTGCGCGTCGCCGGCCTGTCGGCCGCAGCCGGGATGAGGACCGGCGCCACGGCGGCGTAATAGGCCAGGACGTCAGCCTTCGTGGTGCCGGTGGCCGGGTAGAGCACCTTGTCCAGGTTTGTCAGCGTCAGCTCGCGGACACCGACGCGGACCCGTTCCTTACCGCCGGCCAAGGGGCTTCACCTCCGGGGCAGCGTGATGTTCACTTGTCTCATGAGAGCCATCTGGAAAGGTGCCATCGCGTTCGGGCTGGTCAACGTCCCCGTCAAGGTGTACAGCGCCACCGAGGACCACGACATCAGCCTCCATCAGGTGCACAACGCCGACGGCGGCCGGATCCGCTACCAGCGGCGCTGCGAGGTGTGCAGCAAAGTGGTGGACTATGCGGACATCGAGAAGGCCTACGAGAACGACGGCCGGACAGTGATCCTTTCCCGCGAGGAGCTCAAGTCCATTCCGGCGGAAAACAGCCACGAGATCGAAGTGGTCCAGTTCGTGCCGTCCGAGCAGCTCGATCCCATCATGTTCGAGAAAAGCTACTATCTGGAGCCTGACTCCAAGTCGCCCAAGGCCTACATGCTGCTGCGCCGGGCGCTCGAGGACACCGACCGGGTTGCGATCGTGCAGTTTGCGCTGCGCGACAAGACGCGTCTGGGTGCCCTCCGGATCCGCGACGATGTCCTGATGCTGCAGGCCCTGCTGTGGGCGGATGAGGTGCGCGAAGCGGAATTCCCTGCCCTGGACACGTCCATCCGGATCTCCGCCCAGGAGCGCGAGATGTCCGCCGCGTTGGTGGAGTCCATGGCTTCGGACTTCGAGCCGGAGCAGTTCACGGACGACTACCAGGCCCAGTTGCGCCAGCTGATTGAGGCCAAGCTGGAGAAGGGCGATGCCGTGGACACGGAAGAGACCTTCGGTGCCGAGGCCGCGGAAGGCGGCAAGGGTGAGGTCATCGACCTGATGGAGGCCCTCAAGCGCAGCCTGGACCGGAAACGCGGAGGAGGCGGGAGGGCAGCGAGCGGCTCTGACGAGTCCGAGGACGAGACTGAATCCGGGAGCGATGCAGCCGAATCTGACGAGGCAGACTCTGAGGAGGCGGGGACGGCCAAGCGGGCCTCCGGCAGGGCCAGAACGGGGACTGCCGCCAAGAGCGCGGGTACGGGCAGCGCCGGCCGAGGCAAGGGTACGTCGAGCAGGAGCACTTCCAGCAGGAGCACGTCCAGCAGGAGCGCCGCCAAATCGGACAGCTCGACGACGGACGGAACCGCCAAGAGCGGCGGCGCGAAGGCCGAAACCACGAAGCGTGCACCTGCGGCCAAGTCGGCGACCAAGACGGCGGCCGCAACGTCCGGCACTAAGACGGCGGCCACCAAGACTGCTACCAAGACGGCCGCCACCAAGGCAGCGAGGAAGGGCGCCTGAGGTATCGGGCACCCTGCCCGCCATTCCCATGCGCGGCCGCTCAGGAGTTTCTGAGCGCGGAGATGAGTTCGCTCTTCTTCTTGCCTGAGTAGCCCTTGAGGCCAATCTCCTTGGCTTTGGCCTTCAATTGGTCCACCGTCCAGTCGTCGTAGTCCCCGGACTTGCCGCCCTTGCGGCCTACCTCGGACCGGCCCTTCTTTGCGGCTGCGTTCGAGATGCGGGCCGCCTTCTGCTTTGAGGCCCCTTCATCACGAAGCTTTTCGTAGACTTTGGGATCCTTTACGCTGGGGTTCTTTTTCTCAGGCATCGCTACCTCCAGGACTCTGTTTTTAGTGCTGGGTTCCCAGGGCTGGCGTCCCCTACGGGGCGTCTACCTCTCCGCGGTCAACGGAAGCCCGCCAAGCGCCGGTTTCGATGCCGCGTGACTCGATGAACTCCTTGAAGCGCAGCAGGTCGGACTCGACCTGGGTTTCATCGACATGTGCCGCTGCGCCGGTCCTCTCCAGGAGGCCTTCCGGCTCCCACTCGAGCTCCACGTTCACCCGGCAGAGATCCTCGCCGAGGCCTTCGAACGTGACCCTTCCGGCGTTGCGTGGCTTGTCCTTGCTGACCCACGCTATGCACTTGTCCGGCGTCTGCTCCAGGATCTGGGCGTCATACTCCCGCTTGACCCCGGCCACCCTGGTACGGAAATGCAGCGAAGTCTCATCGATTTGCTTGACGGACTCCACGCCTTTCATGAAGCGGGGAAAGGATTCGAACTGCGTCCACTGGTTGTAGGCGGTGCTGACCGGAACTTCGACCTCGATGCTTTCGTGCAGGGTTGCCACTCTGTCATCCTCCTTCAGACCGGTGTCGGTGCTTATGGAACGGTGCTCATGGAACGCGGTGCTCATGGAACGCGGTGCTTGTGGAACAGCGGAACCACATTTCCAAACTAGTGGGGCTGAAGGGCAAAAACAAGAAACTAGTAAGTTTGCTTAGCTATCAGTTTTCGGCAGGTGAAAGAATCCGGAAACGGCAGCGGCCGGCCCCTGCACGCCTCCCGGTCTGTCGGGAAGCTGCAGGGGCCGGCCGCTAAGAGGCCAGCGACTTATTCGGCGTCGTGGTCCGTCTCAAGGATCTGGACCAGGCGGTCGAGGGCGGCGTCCGCGCCGTCGCCCTCTGCCCGCAGCACCACAACGTCGCCGTGCGATGCGCCAAGGCTCATGAGGGACAGGATGCTGGCGGCGTCCATGGCTTCGTCCGCCGGCTCACCTTCGCGGGCGATGGTGATGTCGAGGTCAAACTCGCCTGCTGCCTCGGCGAAGATAGCTGCGGGACGCGCGTGCAGGCCCACTCGGCTGGCGACGGTTGCGGTACGTTCGGACATTTCTGCTCCTTGCAATTGCAGTGGTGATTGGGGTGCTGGAGGCCAGCGGATCAGACAGTTACTGGAACCTGCTCCACGGTATCAACGGACTTGCGGACGGCCCAGCGCTTTAGGGCGAGGACTGCCAGGGCAGTGACCACCATTCCGGCCACGATGGAGAGGACGAACATCAGCACGTTGCCGATGGCGAAGAATACGAAGATTCCGCCGTGCGGCGCCTGCGACGTGACGCCGAAGGCCATGCTGAGTGCGCCGGTGACGGCGCCGCCGGCCATGCTGGCCGGGATGACGCGCAGCGGATCGGCTGCGGCGAACGGGATGGCTCCCTCGGAGATGAAGGAGGCACCGAGCAGCCAGGCGGCCTTGCCGTTCTCGCGCTCGGCCAGGCTGAAGAGCTTCTTGTCCAGGACGGTTGCGAGGGCCATGGCGAGCGGCGGCACCATGCCGGCGGCCATGACGGTTGCCATGATCTGCCATGGCGCCTGGTTGGTGGCGCTTCCGGCGCTCAGGCCGGCAACCGCGAAGGCGTAGGCCACCTTGTTAACCGGTCCGCCAAGGTCGAAGCACATCATGAGGCCGAGGATGATTCCGAGGACAACTGCCGAGGCGCCCGTCATGCCCGAGAGCCAGCCGTTCAGTGCGGCGGTGAGGCCGGCGATCGGGCCACCCAGCACCATGAACATCAGGCCGGAGGCGACGATCGATGCCAGCAGCGGAATGATGACGACGGGCATCAGGCCGCGCAGCCAGCGCGGTACGGCCCAGCTGCCGATCACGTGGGCGATGTAGCCGGCGAGCAGGCCGCCGACGATGCCGCCGAGGAAGCCGGCACCCATGAAGCCGGCCACGGCACCGGAAACGAAGCCCGGTGCAATGCCTGGCCTGTCCGCAATGGCGTAGGCGATGTATCCCGCCAGGGCCGGCACCAGGAAGCCCATGGACAGGGCGCCGATCTTGAACATCACGGCACCCAGGTAGATGGCGAGGCCGCCTTCAGGCAGGTTGCCGAAGTTGTTCTCGAGAACAACGGTGTCAGCGACTTCGGTGATGTCGTACCCACCCAGCAGGAAGCCCAGGGCGATCAGCAGACCGCCGCCGGCCACGAACGGAATCATGTAGCTGACACCGGTGAGCAGTGCCCTCTTCAGCTTCTGGCCGATGTGCTCGCCCTTTTCGGTGGCTTCCTGTTCGGCCTGCTCTTCGGCGCCGAAGTGCGGCACGCGGCGGGCGTTGGGGTTGTCCGCGGCGTCCAGTGCTTCCTGCACCATCTTGGCGGGTTCGTCGATGCCGCGCTTGACCGGGGCGTTAATGACGGGCTTGCCCGCGAAGCGCTCCTTGCCGCGCACATCCACGTCCACGGCGAAGATCACGGCGTCGGCCGCGGCGATAACAGCCGGGTCCAGCGGCTTCGCGCCCGAGGAACCCTGGGTTTCCACCTGAAGGTCAACGCCCACTTCCTGCGCTGCTGCCACGAGGGAGTCGGCAGCCATGTAGGTGTGTGCAATGCCGGTGGGGCAGGCCGTGACGGCCACGAGGCGCTTGGGGCCGCTCTTTGCGGTAGCGCCGCCGGTAGCTCCCGGCATCCCGGCCGCTGACGCTTCTGCACCGCTGGCCACCGGCTCCCCGGAGGGGGCGGCAGCTGCGTGTGCAGCCGGCTTGTCAGCCAGCGCGCCTTCGACGAGTTCTACAACCTCCGCCTCCGTAGACGCGGCGCGCAGGCCTGCGGTGAAGTCCTTCTTGATCAGGGACCGGGCGAGCTTGGACAGCAGCTTGAGGTGCTCCTGGTCAGCGCCGGACGGTGCCGCGATGAAGAAGATGAGGTCTGCGGGGCCGTCCTTCGCTCCGAAGTCAACCTTCTGGGAGAGCCGGGCCATGGCGAGCGTCGGTTCGGTCACCGCCTCCGAGCGGCAGTGCGGGATGGCGATTCCGCCGGGCACGCCGGTGGCGGTTTTCTGCTCGCGGGCGAAGGCGTCCGTGAAGAGGCCTTCGACTTCGCTGGCGCGGCCAACGGCGGCAACCCGGCCTGCCAGATGCCGGATCACGTCCTCGGGCGAATTGCCCAGGTTCTGGTCGAGCTCGACCAGGTCGGTGGTGATGAGCTGAGTCACTGTCAATCCTTCCGGAGAGCCGTGATGGTTACGGCATCGGGGGTGGTTTGGTGGACTGCCGGGACTGTGGAGCCCGGCAGGGATGCGGCTGCGGCGCCATGCGCCACAGCTTGACGGAGTCGGTCAGCCGGGGCGGCGCCCTGGTCTGCGGCGAGCAGATAGCCGGCCAGCGACGAATCGCCCGCGCCGACCGTACTGACCGCGGTGACTGGCGGATGCGTGGCCAGCCACGCGCCGTCGGCCGTCACGAGGACAGCGCCCTTTGAACCGAGCGTTGCCAGCACGGCCCCCACACCGGAACGCACGACGGCGGCGGCGGCTGCCGCGGCAGCCTCCGGATCCGCTTCGAGCTCCTCAGCCGTGCTCACCGAGGCGAAACCTGCTGCGGCAGCGAGTTCCGCTAGCTCCTCGGCGTTGGGTTTGAGCAGATCCGGTTTCCCGGAAACTGCCCCTGCTGCATCGGCGGCGATGGCCGCCGCGAGCGGCGCCCCGGAGGAGTCGACGGCGATCTGCGGAACGCTGTTTCCAGTGTCCGCCGAACGCAGCCTCCGGGTGACGGTGGCGTAAAAATCGGCAGGAACTCCTGGCGGGAGCGACCCCGCGAGGACAACCCAGCTGGCGCCTTGGGCGCGTTCCAGCAGCAGGCCGATGAGGGCTTCCTGCGCCTCCTCATCGAGCACGGGGCCGGGCTCGTTGATCTTGGTGGTGACGCCGCCCGGCTCCGTGAGCGCTACGTTCGTCCGCAGGGGTTCGTGGATGGCCAGGGCGGCAAAGGGAACTTTGGCGTCGCGCAGTCCGGCGATGACGGGGTCCGAATCTGCCCCGGGCAGAACCGCGAGGGTCTCGAGCCCGGAAGCCACGAGGGCGCGGGAGACGTTGACTCCCTTGCCGCCGGACTCCTGGCTCACAGAGACGGCACGCTGCACTTCGCCGCGTTCGAGCGGCCCGGGAAGCGCCACCGTGCGGTCGAGGCTCGGGTTGGCTGTGAGGGTGACAATCATGCGATGACCACCTCCACGCCGGCGTCTGCGAGCGCCGCGGCTAGTTCTCGGCTGGGTTTGCGGTCAGTGATCACTGTGTCCAGATCTTTCAACGAGGCGAACTGGACCAGCGTTTCCGCGTCCAGCTTGGACGAATCGGCCAGCACCACAATGCGGCGGGCCGAATGGACGAAGGCAGCCTTGACGGCCGCCTCCTCGGGGTCGGGGGTGCTCAGTCCAAAGCTTGCGTGGATGCCGTTGGTTCCCACGAAGGCGATGTCCGGGCGGAGTTTGTTCGCCGCATCTACGGTTGCCTGTCCGACGGCCGCCTTTGTCAGTCCCCGGACGCGGCCGCCGAGGATCTGCAGCGCGATGCCGGGCGTGCTGGCAAGTTTGGCGGCGATGGGGACGGCGTGTGTGATGACCACGAGTTCCTGGTCCCTGTCTGCTCCCTTGGAAGAGGCCCTTCCGGTGCTGCGGCGGGAGAGGAGGTCGGCCAGAACCTCGGTGGTGGAGCCTGCGTCGAGGACGATGCTGCTTGAGGGTCCCTGCGGCAGGAAGGCGAGGGCGGCCTCCGCGATGCGGAGCTTCTGCTCCTGGCGCTGAATGGTCCGTTCCAGGATGCTTTCTTCAGTTGTGCTGAAGCGGTCTGCTGAAACGGCACCGCCGTGGACGCGCCTGACGGTGCCGGCGGATTCGAGGGCGGCGAGGTCGCGGCGGACGGTTTCGGTGGTGATCCGGAAGCGTTCTGCGAGGTCGGTCACGCTGGCGCGGCCGCTGGCTGCAACGAGCCCTGCGATCTGCTGCTGACGCTCCTCGGCGAACACATACCCTCCATTGCGTAAGTACTGCCCTGTGTTAGTACTGCGAAAACATCCGGTCATTCCAGATCAGGAAAGCGGCTTCACCAGTGACTGCCATCTCGGCGACTGTCATCCAGTGATTGCCATCACATGATCTGCAATTACTTGACTTTATCTTTGTTCATGTTGCTTTGTCAACGAAAAACCAACATGAAACCAAAACGCCGGGCCGGACCCGGAGGTCTGGCCCGGCTGTCCGGTGCTTGATCTGCAGCTTCACGGAAGACTGTCCGTGGATTGAGGCGCGGGGAATGAGGTGCGCCGGCGGTGTTATACGCCGCCGTCACGGCTCTCGTTGCGGGTAATGCGCTCGCCGGTGTTGGGGTCGACCACCGAGCGCGATTCGCTGACGCGGCGGCTCCTGCCGGGGTTGGCCATCACGAGGGATACGATCAGGCCGATGACGCCGACGACCATCAGGATGTATCCGATCAGGGCCTGGTCAACGTTGGGAATGAGTCCCGGGGTGACGGCCCAGGCGAGGATTGCACCCAGGGCAATAAGGAAAATAGCGGAACCGATTCTCATGACGTGCTCCTTGCGTTAGCGGACTTCTCGGCATTAGCTGACTTCTCGCAACTTGGTAAGTACGGCCTGTCATGCGCCACTTGCTAAGCATGCTGTTAATCGTCAGGCTACATCGCACCAAACGCACTTTCAATCAAACGCGCAGGTCAGGCGCAAGAAGGGTGTACAGGACTGGATAGGCTTGTCCGAATGGAGACGGTGGTGTGGTCGAAGCCGGCGGCTGAGCGTGCCGGGACGCCGCTGCTCGTGATGATGCATGGCTATGGCACGGACGAATCGCGGATGGTGAACCTCTTCGACCACCTCCCGGCTGAATTCACCTGCGCTGCGCTGCGGGCGCCGATGCCGATCGCGGGCGGCTACGGCTGGTTCCTGCTCGATTACTTCCTTACGAACGACTTTGCCGATGTCATCGCGGCCGCCAACTCGGTCCTTTCCTGGATTGACGCCGTCAAAGGCGGGCACAGCAGCGTCAGCCTGCTGGGGTACTCGCAGGGGATGGCGATGGCCAGCACGCTGCTGCGGCTGCGGCCCCGGGACTTTCCTGCCGTCGTCGGGCTTTCCGGTTTTGTCCTGAACAACGATCTCCTGGCCTTGAGTGAATCCTTTGACGCCCCGCCGCCGTTTTTCTGGGGGCGGGACAAGGCGGACATGGTCATCAATGACGAAGCCATCGCCTATACGGCGGAGTGGCTGGACACCCATACCCAGCTGACGGCACGAACCTACCCCGGAATGGGCCATGCTATGTCCAAGAAGGAGATGGTGGACGTCAGCACGTTCCTGCGCCACTACGTCCTGTCACCGGGCCCGCAGCCGTAAAACTTCAGCTGGTTCTAAAACACCGGTCTTAAAAACAGTTGCCGGGCAAATTTGTGAGCGCTTACACTCATGTTCGGCCGCGACCAACGGTCCGCTGCCGGAGTGCTGAAAGGGCTGGATCGAGCGAGGCATGCTCCACGAAGACATGGCAGGTTTGCCCTCACGGGCCACCGCCCTCATCATGGAAGAAGACGTTTCCCAGTGCGCCCGCGCCCGTACGCCACGTGACCCCGTGCCATACGAAGCTCCGCAGCAAGAAGCTCCGCAGCAAGAAGCCCAGCGCCGCGCAACTGACCCGTGCCGAAGAACGCACACCCAATGATCTGCCGCCAACGATGGCACCCCCTCCCTGCATGGTCCCCAACCACTGCTGTCCGCAATCCGAAAGGACACCGCACCGGCATGACTGAAGTTCTGAGCACCAGCCACGGCCACGGCCACACGGGCTGGACTGGCGCGTCTGCCATCCTCTTCGACCTGGACGGCGTCCTCACGCCCACCGCGGTGGTCCACGAGCGCGCGTGGCAGGAGCTCTTCGACGGCTACCTGGCCTCGCTGCCCGGGACAACCGGCTACCGGGAGAGCGACTACTTCGACCACATCGACGGCAAGCCGAGGTTCGACGGCGTGCGGGACTTCCTGACCTCACGCGGCATCGAACTGCCCGAGGGTCCCACCGACGACAACCCTGACAACCAGACGGTCCAGGGGCTGGGCAACCGCAAGAACAAGATCTTTAACGACATCGTCAGCGCCGGCGTTGACCCCTACACAGGGTCAGTGCGCTTCCTGGAAGCGGCACTCGCCCGCGGACTCAAGGTCGCCGTCGTCTCCTCGTCCCGCAACGCTCCTTCTGTGCTGCGCGCGGCAGGGCTGGACGTCCACTTCCCGGTGGTGGTTGACGGCGTCGTTGCAGCCGCGGAAGGCCTGCCCGGCAAGCCCAGCCCGGCGACCTATGACTACGCGGCCAGGCTGCTGGAGCTGCCCAGCGAGGAGTGCGTCGTCGTCGAGGACGCCGTTTCCGGCGTGCAGGCAGGCAGCGCGGGCAACTTCCACTCAGTGATCGGAGTGGACCGCGGCGCAGGGCGCCAGACACTGCTGGATGCGGGTGCCACGCTCGTCGTCAACGATCTCGACGAGCTGCTCTAACCGGCCCGTTTAGCCCCGGCCCGCCGGAATTACCGCCAGGTCCCCAACCCTGGCCGCACCTCCAACCGCCAAAGGAACGCCACTCATGGCACTCATTACTGCTGACCGCGCCCGCTTCCCCAACGACCCCTGGAAGCTCGTGGAGACGAGCCATGCTCCCGGCAACGCCGGCGCCCTGGAAACTCTCTTTGCCCTTGGCAACGGCCATCTGGGCATCAGGGGTGCCCACTGGGCAGCGGCGGACGCTGAGCTTCCTGGCAGCTTCATCAACGGGTTCCATGAGATCTGGGATATCAAGCACGCCGAAAATGCCTACGGTTTCGCCCGCACCGGCCAGCGCATCCTCTACATCCCCGATGCCAACAACTTCACGGTCATCGTCGACGGCGAGACGCTGAGCCTCGCCGAGTCCGTGGTGCTGGATTACCGCCGGTCCGTCGACTTCTCCACAGGAGTCTACGAATGCCGCATCGTGTGGCAGTGCCGCTCGGGCGCCACCGTCACCACCGTGGAGCGCCGTGCCGTGGGCTTCGAGTCCCGGGGCTGCCTCGGCATTTCCCTGGAGCTTTCGGCGGACCGCCAGGTCTCCGCCGATATCACCTCTTGCGTGCTCAACCGGCAGGACCAGCCTGTGGAGGACCACTCCTCCCACGATCCCCGCCGTGCCGGCCGGCACGCCGGCCGCGTCCTGCTGCCGGTGAAGCTCGACGGCGGCGACGGCTCGCTCCGTCTTTCCTGGGAAGCCGCAGAGTCGAAGCAGCGTGTGGGAATCGCCGTCGACCACTGGACCTCCGCAGGCCACCAGCCGTTCGACACCCAGGTGGACCAGGACGAAAGCAGCGTCCGGTATGTTCTGGCTGTCGGAGCCGATGAGCCGTTCCGGCTTGAAAAGAGCGTCAGCTACTCAGTGGCCGGCGGTACCCGCGAGGGCCTGCCGGGCACGGCTGACGCCGCAGCGGGCCAGGAACCGGCCGCCGCCGCCGAGGCAGGCCTGAAGACGGTGGCGGAAGTCTTCGCGGAAAGTGAGACCCATTACCGCGGATACTGGGCGACCACAGACATCAGGGTGGGCGGCCAGCCCGAGCTGCAGCAGGCCATCCGCTGGAACCTGTTCCAGCTTGCCCAGGCCACCGCCCGCGCCGGCGTTGCCGGCATCCCGGCCAAGGGCGTCAGCGGCTCCGGCTACGAGGGGCACTACTTCTGGGACCAGGAGGTTTACCTCCTGCCGTACCTGACCTACTCAAACCCCGACGGCGCCCGGCAGGTCCTGGAGTTCCGCCACGAGATGCTGCCTGAGGCAAAGATCCGGGCCAAAGAGCTCAGCGTGGACGGGGCTCTCTTCCCGTGGCGCACCATCAACGGGCTGGAGGCCAGCGCGTACTACGCCGCCGGCACCGCGCAGTTCCACATTGCCGCGGCCATTGCCTTCGCCGCCAACAGGTACGTATGGGCCAGCGGCGACGCCGAGTTCCGCAGCGGCATGGGCGCGGACCTGCTGATCGAAACCGCGCGCATGTGGGCGTCGCTGGGCTTCTTCGGAAAGGACGGCCAGTTCCATATCCATGGCGTGACCGGCCCGGACGAGTACACGGCCGTGGTGAACGACAACCTCTACACCAACGTTATGGCGCGGTTCAACCTGCGGGCCGCGGCAGCGCTGGACCACGCGGCGGTTGACGACGCCGAGCGGCAGCTTTGGGAAGCGGCGGCGGCCAGGATCCAGCTGCCGTTCGACGAGCATTTTCAGGTGTACTCGCAGGACAACGACTTCATGACCCTGGAGCCCTGGGACTGGACGACGCCCCGCTCCAAGTACCCGCTGCTCCTGCACTTCCACCCCCTCGTGATCTACCGGCACCAGGTCCTGAAGCAGGCCGACACGGTGCTCGCCATGTTCCTGCAGTGGCAGGAGTTCACTCCTGAGGAGAAGCGGCGCGCGTTCGATTTTTACGACCCCATCACCACCGGTGACTCGACGCTGTCCGCATGCGTCCAGGGCATCATGGCCGCCGAGGTCGGCTACCGGAATGCGGCCCTGGAGCACTTCACGAATGCGGCGTTCATCGACCTGGACGACTCCCACGGCAACACGATCGACGGCGTGCACATTGCCTCGACGGGCGGCGTGTGGAGTTCCCTGGTGTCTGGCTTCGCCGGCCTCCGGGACCAGGGCCCTGTCCCGTACTTCGACCCGCGGCTTCCCGCGGAATGGGACAGCCTCTCGTTCCACCTCAAGCTCCAGGGGCGGCTGCTGTCGGTGGACCTCGACCCCGCCGGCATCATCCTGCGTGTGGTGGAGGGCGAGCCGCTGGACATCGATGTACGGGGCGGCATCCATCCAGTGGGCGCCGACGCCGTCCACGTGGCACTCGATCCCGTCGAGGTGCCCGAGCCCACCGTGTTCCCGAGCGGCCCTCCCACGGCAAGCATCCCGGTGGTGCGGGCACGCGACTGATGCCGCCTGCCTGATAAAGCGCGCCTGTACAGCAGATGGCCGGCTACCCCTTGGGGTAGCCGGCCATCTTGTTTCCCACGTTGCGGTATTGCGTGCGGTTCCGTGTTTGTCAGCGTTTGGCGTTGGCGTCAGCGGAGACGTCGTGGTGCCGGTCCAGCGGGTGGGCCGTCTCGTCTGCCGGCATCCGGGCGGCAGCCATGGCAACGACGGCCATCAGGGGGCAGACGCCGCCCGCGAACAGGAAGATGGCCCAGATGGGGAACGCTTCCGCGGCAGGTCCCGCCAGAGCCATGGACACGGGCATCAGGGCGAGCGAGACAAAGAAATCGAGGCTCGAGACGCGGCCGAGCAAATGCGGCGGAACGCGCCGCTGAAGCAGCGTTCCCCAGATCACCATTCCCACGCTGCCGGTGGCGCCGAAGATGAAGAGCGCCAGGGCCAGCAGCCAAAAGCTGTCGATGATTCCCACCGCGGCCAAGGGGAGGGTGCCGGCGCCCCATGAAACCATCATCACCGTCAGGTAGCGCCGGGGCAGCCGGAAGGAGGCGGTCACGAGCGAAGCAACCGCGCTGCCCACGCCCATGACGGCCAGCAGGAAGCCGAACATCCTGGAGTCCCCGTTCAGCTGGTCGCGGACGACGAACGGGATCAGTACTTCGATGGGGCCGATCAGGAAGAGGACAGAGATGCAGGCCCAAAGGAGTGTCCAGAGCAGCCAGGGGGTCTGCAGTGTATAGCTGATCCCCTCCCGGAGCTCCCCGAAGAACGAAGCTTTCTGCGGTTCCCCGTGACCGTGGTGTTCCTGGGCTGTGCCGTTGGCCGGGGCCTCGAGAGCGTGCTGGCCGAGGAAGTTCAGGATGATGAAGGCCAGCAGATGGCATGCGGCCACACCCGTCACGGCATGCGACGGCGACAGTGCGGCAACGACGATACCGGCCACGGCAGGCCCTGCGGCCTGCTGCAGCATGGGGCGCATCGTCCCTTCCATGCCGTTGGCCGCCAGCAGGTCGCCGGGCGGCAGGATGCGCGGCAGAATCGCGGAGTAGGCCGGGAAGAAGAACGCGGCTCCCACGCCCAGGACGAACGCTCCTGCCATCAGATGCCACAGCTGGAGCCAGCCCGCGAGAGCCAGCCCGCTGATGCCGGCAATCACCGCCAGGTTGGCGCCCTCCACGCCGATGATCAGGAGCCGCTGCGGAAAGCGGTCCGCGGCGATCCCGCCGGCAAGGACAAATGCCACCAGCCCGACGCTTCCGGCGGCGGCCACCACCGAAAGTTCCAGCGGGCCGCCGCCGAGATGGATGACCTGATACACCATGGCCACGGCCCACATGCCTGAGCCGAAGATGGACACTGCCAGTGCCGCGATCAGCACGCGGTACTCGCGGTGGGCAAAGGGGCGAAGGGCGCGGGGGAGTGGCACGGTGCAATTTTAGGCCCGGCACCTCCGTTGGGTAACAGGTGCTCCGGGTTAGGCTCGGGGTATGGGGAACATACCCGCCGCACCGCGGCGGCGCAGCGTGGCGCTGATTGGGGCCAACTATGGACTCGCCCTGCACCCCGTGGACCGTCACGGGGTTCATGTTCCCGGTGAACCGGCCAGCTGTTTCGCCTCCTTCTGGGTCGCCGACTGGTCCAAGTGGGGAACCGGGACCGCCTTGCTGGTGGCCACCCTCCAGGGCTGGCGCAGCTACGGCGCTGACGAATTCTTCGCCGCAACCCTGGCCAACGAGTTGAGCCGCTATTTCCCCGAGGCCGCGCGCTTCCCGCTCAACGGCATCAGCCACACGCAGGACGAATTCGAGGTGCAGGTAAACCTTGAGCGCGGATTCAAAGCCACGGGCCGCCGGGCTGCGCTGGAGATCACCGGCGTACTGGACCGGCGGCAGTTCGCCGCACCCGAGTTCCAGCTCGGGCCCGCCAGCGCCTCCCTGAACAACGTCTACCTGCCGTGCAGTACAGGGCGGCTGTCTGAGTTCGGTGTTGAATGGCCCGGCGCACCCACCGTCTATCCGGGGCCGCGCGGCCCTTCCTCGTCCGCGTACCTTGCCGTGGCTGAATCCTGGATGGTCTAGCTGCACTGTGGCCTAGTGTTAAGGCAAGACGGCAGCACCCTGCTGTCGGCTGCTCCGAGGTAGAGGTGAAGATGGCCAAGCGACGCAACCCGGCGATGAAAATCGCCCAGGAAACTGCACACAATGCGGTGTTCGATGCCCAAGGCAATCCCAAGCCCGGCGTCCACAATCTGCTGCTGCGGGCTGTAAACATCCAGCGGCCTTTGGTGGTGGCCAACCTTCGCAGGCTTCAACGGCGGTATCCGCGTGCTTCCGCCGCGCAGCTTGCCGACAGGCTGGAACGCGACTACCTGGCCGCCGTCACAGGCGGAGGTGCCCTCGTAGGAGCGACCGCCGTCGTGCCCGGTGTCGGGACCATTGCTTCGCTGGGTCTTTCGGCGGCAGCCACCGTGGCCTTCCTCGAAGCGACAGCCCTCTATGCGACCTCGCTGGCTGAACTGCATGGCATCAGAATGACCGACCCCGATAAAGCCAGCACCATGGTCATGGCCGTGATGCTGGGCGAAGAAGGGACTGCCCTGCTCGGCTCACTGAGCGGCCAGGCACTCGGCAAGGGCAAGGGGGCCACGCAGGCCTGGGGGAACGTCATCGCCCGCAGGATGCCGTCATCGGGCTTCGGCTCCATCCGCGAGCGCGTCCAGAAAGTATTCCTGCGAAGCCTGCTGAGGCGCCAGGGAACAGCGCTGTTCGGCCGGGCACTCCCGTTCGGAATCGGAGCGGTGGTGGGCGGAGCCGGCAACCTCATGATGGGCCGGGCCGTGGTGGCCAATGCAAAGGAAGCGTTCGGCCCGATGCCGGATACCATTCCAGGTGAGTTGCGCATAGCTGCGGCAACCGAAGCAACGGCCCCTGTGGCCCCTAAGCCCGAAGGTGGCAACGGTGGATCTGAACGCTGACCTGGGAGAGTCCTTCGGTTCCTGGCGCATGGGCGATGACGCCGCCATGTTCCAGCTGGTCACCAGCGCCAATGTGGCCTGCGGCTTTCATGCCGGGGATCCTGTGACCATGCTGGACAGCTGCCGGGCTGCCTTCGAACTGGACGTCACTGTGGGTGCCCATGTCGGCTACCGGGACCTTGCCGGTTTCGGTCGTCGGTCCCTGGACATGTCCTTTGACGAGCTGTTCGGGGATGTCCTGTACCAGCTTGGGGCGCTGGACGGAGTGGCTCACGCCGTGGGCGCGTCGGTGGACTACGTCAAACCCCACGGTGCCCTGTACAACCGGACGTTCCATGATGCGGAGCAGGCGGCCGCCGTCGTCGCCGCCATCCATGCCTACGACGAGGGACTGCCGGTTCTCGGACTGCCTGGCTCTGAACTGCTGAAGCACGCCGGCGAAGCCGGCCACCCCGTCTTCCGCGAGGCTTTTGTTGACCGCGCCTATCTCCCGGACGGCACCCTGGTGCCGCGGTCGCAGGACGGTGCCGTGCTGCACGACGTCGGGCCCATTGTTGAGCGGGCCGTTCGCCTGGCGCTGAAGGGCGAGGTGGTCGCAGTGGACGGCACGGTGGTCCGGGTTGACCCGGATTCGCTGTGTATCCACGGCGACACGCCCGGCGCCGTGGACATGGCCGCCGCTGTCCGCTCCGGCCTCGAGGAGGCCGGAGTGGAGATGCAGCCCTTCGCCTGATCGGCCGTTTCCGGGAGTGCCCTGGCGGGGGAGTGCCCTAGCGGGGCTTGATCCCGGATTCCAGCCGTTCCTCCAGCAGCCGCGCCGTGCCGGGCGCACCGCGCTGCTGCCCGAGGGCCTGGCGGTCAACGAAGTTCAGCATGCCGGGCCTGGCCGGGGTGTACAGCCACATCGTGAAGAACCCGGCCAGGTCCTGTCCGGAGAGCCGCTCGGCCAGCTTGATGAAGTCAGCGGTGGAGACGTTGCCTCCGGTGTTCGACTCCGTCCACTCCTCCAGGATGTCGAAGAAGTCCTCGTCGCCCACCAGCGTGCGAAGGGCGTGCAGCGTCATGGCACCGCGTACGTACACCGCCAGGTCGAACAGTGCCTCAGGCCCGGGGTCGCCGATGGTGACTGCCCAGAACGGGGCCTCGGCCGGGATTGCACGCGCGTAGAAGTCGAAGATCTGCTGCGGGGTTTCCCTGCCCTCGTTCCCGCTCCAGAGCCATTCGGCATATGTGGCGAAGCCTTCGTTCAGCCAGATGTCGCGCCATGTCTCCACGGCGAGATCGTCTCCCACCCACTGATGGGCCAGCTCATGGACCACCACTGAGTCTCCTGCCAGCTGGTCCGCAAAGAAGTACTTGGAGTAGATGGGCCTGGTCTGGTTCTCCAGGGCGAAGCCGAGCTGGTCAAGGTCATCCACGATTCCGCCGGCTGCCTTGAAGGGATAATTGCCGAAGTACTCTGACAGGAAGCGGATGATTTCGGGCTGCCTCTCGAAGGATGCCTGCACGCGGTCACCGAGCGAGGGCGGCGCGTCCCTGCCCGCGGTCCACTTGACCTCGCTGGGCGGGCTCCCCTCGGGCGGCCCTGAAGCGGCCCATCCGTCCATCTTGTTCCCGTCATCCTCGAAGGACGTGGTGCCCTCTCCGGTGGAGACGCCAATGTCGTCAACGAACACGCCGTCGAAGGGCAGGACGCCGTCACTCACGTAGGTGATGGAAACCTCCACCTTCTTTCCGGCGAAGCGGCTGAGGCTGACCCTCCAGGATTCCCAGCCGGAGCCCGGCCCCGTGGCAGCCCACCAGTGTCCGGTAGTGCCGGTCGAGGTGCACTTACCGTCGCCCTTGTCGGTCAGATAGTGCTTCAGGAAGGGGTGCAATGCCAAAAGGTCGGGGCAGGCTATCCCCGGGTTGCCGCTCGTGTGTCCGGTGTCATCTTTCAGCGTGGTCCAGTCGCCGGAGCCTGCCGGGCGGGCTTCCACAAAGGTGAAGTCATATCCTGTTTCGATGCTCCGTTGCAGCCAGAAGGAGAGTGCTGCTCCGGCCTTCGGGACGGTGATGGTTCTCGTGAGGCGTGTGTAGGAGTTCAGTCCGCTGTGGGACCACGCGAAGTTCTTGCCCGTTTTTGCTTCCACAACCGGGCTGAAGAGATCGGGATCGATGGCGTCCACGTAGCTGATGCGGTCTTTGGTGTACTTACTGAGTTCGAACTGGCCCACGCTGGCGGTCGCCAGGTACGTAGCCATGGGTTCGTCCGCCCGCCACGTCCAGGTGGCCTTGCCGTTGTCCGTGGAATAGTCCCGGAGCAGGCCGTTGGCCACCACCTCGCGCCCCTCGGGGACGGTGATCCGGAAGGTGAATGCCGCCTTGTCCAGCGGGTGGTCATTGGCAGGGAACCACGTGGCGGCCACGTGGGGTTGCCCGATCACCAGTGAGCCGTCGTCGGTATGGAAGAATCCGGACGGGCCGAACTGGTCAAGAAGAAGCGTCGGAATCCCGGAGTAGGCGATTTCCGCCTCGAATTTCGTCCCGTTCCGGATGCCGGCTGCAGGCGTCACTGTGAGCTCGCCTTGGCTGCGCGTGTATATCGCGTTCTCTCCACCGACCGTGACGGCGTGTACGTCCAGTCCGTCGAGGTCCAGGTTGAACGACGAGAGGTCCTGCGTGGCGTGGGCGCGGATGGTGGCAGAACCGGCCAACGCGCCAGTAGCCGGGTCGAAGCTGAGGTCAAGTGAGTAACGGGTGACGTCGTAGCCGCCGTTGCCGTCGAGAGGGTAGTACGGATCACCGAGACCCGGATCTCCGGGCTGGAACTTGACGTCGGCCGCCGCCGCCGGAGCTGTCAGGGCTGTGGCAAAAAGCAGGCAGGAAAGCAAGAGGCCAGCCCATCGGGAGGGCTGGCCATAGTGGGCATGCCGGCCCGCCGCCGATGTGAAGGGTAGGGACTTCATCGCTCCTCATTCAAAGCTCCACGGAGGGGACACGGAACCGGTGCCGACTTTCCTCGGTACCGGGAAGCGATCGCCGGCCCAACGGCCGGGGGCGTACTGTAGCCACAAAAATGCGCCTGGCCGACGCCCCTGTCAAGGGAGAAAAGATTGGCGTGCCCGGAAGGGTCTCAGCCGAACGCCAGATGCGCCACCGTGAAGATCGCCAAACCGGCCAGCGACCCCACAACAGTGCCGTTGATCCTGATGAACTGCAGGTCCTTGCCCACTTGCAGTTCGATCTTTGAGGACGTCTCTTCCGCATCCCAGCGGGCCACGGTATCGGTGATCACGCCGGCGATGTCGGAGCGGTAGGTCCGGACGAGGTAGCCGGCGGCGTCGCCGATCCAGGCGTTGACCTTACCGGCCAGTTCGTCGTCGCTGACCAGCCGTGCCCCCAGGTCACGCACGGCGGCCTTGAATTTCACGGTCAGATCACTGTCGGGATCGTCGACGGCGCTGAGCAGCGCGCTCTTGATGGTCGCCCAGGTCCGCGAGGCGAGTTCGCGGACTTCCGGATCTCCGAGAACCTGCGCCTTGATGCTTTCGGCGCGGGCGATCATGGCGGGGTCGTACTGCAGGTCCTGGGCCAGGTCCGTGAGGTATTTGTCGATTGACTTGCGTACCTGGTGTTGCGGGTCCGCTTGTACTGCACGCGTGAACTTCAGGATCTCCAGGTAGACCTTGTCGCCCACAAGGCCGTCAACGAAGCTGGGCACCCATTGCGGAGAACGGTCGGTGACCAGGCGGATGACTGTCTCATGGTTGGCGGCCACCCAGTCAGCTGCCCGGTCCACCAGCAGGTCCACGAGTTGGTGGTGATGTCCGTCGGCGAAAATACGTTCGGCCATCCGCCCCACCGGAGGCCCCCATGGCGGGGTGAGCAGATGCTTGCGGACCATGCCCTCAATGACTGCCTGGACGTCGTCGTCGTTCAGCACTTTGAAGGTGCCGCGGATAACGGCGGCACCCTCCTTGGCCACCCGCTCGGCACCGCCCGGCCCGGCGAGCCACTGCCCCACCTTGCCGGAAACGTTGATGCTGGCGAGTTTGTCCTGCACCACCTGCTCGGAGAGGAAGTTGGTTTCCACAAACTCTCCCAGCGACGCCCCGATCTGGTCTTTGCGCCGGGGAATGATGGCGGTATGCGGGATCTTCAGACCCATGGGGTACTTGAACAGGGCCGTCACCGCGAACCAGTCCGCGAGGGCGCCCACCATGCCGCCCTCTGCCGCGGCCCTGACATATTCCAGCCAGGGGTACTGCTTCTGCAGCGCAAACGCGACCACGAACACCACGGCCAGGGCGATCAGCAGGGCGAGCGCCACGAGCTTCATCTTCCGCAGCGCTGCCGCCTTTTCAGCGTCTCCGGGGCTGAGCTGGTGCGGCACCGCGGCCGGACCCGCCGGGCGGGTAGGGCCGGAGGCCGGGGCGGCTGGCTGCGTGGTTGGCTCAGAATTCACCTGCATGTGCCCAGCCTAGCCCCGCTTCCCCGGCAGCCGTCCGCTAACGTGTCAGCATGACAACCGACGAGTCACTCCGGCCCCGTCCCTTGGTCTACGCGCACCGGGGCGCCAGCGCAGATTTCGCCGAGCACACCCGGGCGGCCTACCTCCAGGCCCTTGCCGACGGGGCCGACGGTGTGGAGTGCGATGTGCAGCTGAGCCGGGACCAGCACGTGGTCCTGCTGCACGACGCCAACCTGGACCGTACATCGGACGGAACCGGACCCGTGGCAGAACGCACCATCAACCAACTGCGCCTGCTGGACTTCTCGTCGTGGAAGGGCGTCCGCATCCCCGAGGCGTACGGTGCCCGCTCGGAACAGTTCCTCACCCTCCCCGACCTGCTGGATCTCCTCCGGGACTCCGGGCGGGAGATCGGGCTGGCCATTGAACTGAAGCACCCCAGCCCGTACCAGCTGAAACTGGAGGACCGGGTGCTGGAAGTCCTCCGGGCGGAGGGGTGGGACCCGCGGACATCCCGGCTGGACAACATTAGAATCACCTTCATGAGTTTCAGCCCGGATGCCGTACGGCATCTGCGCAAAGCGATAGCGCCTCAATTCATCTGCCAACTGGTGGACGACATCAACGTCTCCGCAATCCGCGAGGAACTGGGGCTTGGCCCGCTGACGGGCGGCGCCGTTGCCAACGTCATGAAGGCCGCCCAGCTTGAAGGCGAACAGATCCTCAACGACGGCGAAGTCGTCATTGCCGGCCCCGGCATCGGGTATGTCCGCAGGCACATCCCCACCGTGCAACGCTGGCTGGATTCGGGCCGCAGATTCAGGGTGTGGACGGTGGATGCCGAGAGTGACGTGGCGCTGTGCATCGGACTTGGGATTCACGAGATCACCACCAACAGGCCTGCCCGGGTTCTGGCCCAGCTGCAGCCGGCTTAGTTCCCGTGCACCGCTGTGGTTGAGTGGTGCCATGCCCATCACTTGGCCTGCCCGGCTTCTCGGGTCCCCTGCGGTTCGCGTGGGCCTCTCCATCAGCGTGGCTACGGGACTGTACGGCGTTTCGTTCGGCGCCCTCTCCGTGACATCCGGCCTCGACTTCTGGCAGACCATGGCCCTGAGCCTGCTGCTGTTCAGCGGAGGTTCACAGTTCGCCTTCATCGGGGTGGTCGCCGGCGGAGGATCCGGACTGGCAGCCATGGGGGCCGCGACCCTGCTGGGCATGCGCAACGGAATCTACGGCATGCAGCTCAACGTGCTGCTGCATCCCACCGGATGGCGCAAGTACGCGGCCGCCCAGCTGACCATCGACGAGTCCACCGCCACGAGCACGGGGCAGACGGACCCGGCCGAGCAGCAACGCGGATTCTGGACCGCCGGCATCGGCATCTTTGTGCTGTGGAACGTCTTCACCGCTGTCGGAGCCCTGGCCGGGGGCGCCTTGGGCGACCCCAGGCAGTGGGGGCTCGACGGCGCTGCGGTGGCGGCGTTCCTGGCCCTGCTGTGGCCCCGCCTAAAGGGCCGGGAGCCGGTGGCCATCGCCGTCGTGTGCGCGCTCGCCACGGTGCTGGCGGTGCCGTTTGTTCCTGCCGGGGTGCCGATCCTGGCGGCTGCGGCAGTGGCCGCACTCATCGGATGGTTCAGCCATGGGCCCAAGGATGAAGGGTTGGAGCCTGACATCGATCCGTACACCGCGCGCCATCACGGGCCCCATCACCCGCCCCATCACGAGCGCAATCAAAAACCGGGAACACCGCGGGGTGATGCCCGATGAACCTCTGGGGGTGGTTGTTGCTGTCCTGCCTGTTCGCCTACGCATGGAAGCTCGTGGGGTACCTGGTCCCGGCCACGCTGCTGAAAAATCCGCGGACGTCGCGGATCGCCGGGACAATGACGATCGGCCTGCTGGCCTCGCTGACGATCGTCAACGCCGTGGCGTCGGGCCAGTCGCTGCTCCTGGATGCCAGGATCGGTGCGCTGGCTGCGGCCGCGATCGCCCTCCTGTTCCGGGCACCTTTTTTGGTGGTTGTGATCGCCGGGGCGGGAACTGCAGCCCTGCTGCGGGTTGCGGGCTGGAACTGACGCCCGGGATTGACGGGTGAGGCCGGGTGTGAATGAGTAGATCGTGAGATGAAACCTGGTGTTGTTGAATTCAGAGAGGACTGACTCAGAGTGAATGACAAATCAACCCCGGAGGAATCAGGGTCCCACAGGAACGCCCAGGAGAAATCGGGAGTCCCGTACATCGAGGTCAGCGGCTCCCAAGCCACGAGGGAACTCCGCGACACGTCACGCCGGCGCCGCGAAGCCGAGGAAAAGCTGCAGCAGCATTTGATGGAAGCCAAGGAGCACGCCCACGATGCCGAGGATGCGGCCCGCGGGAAGACACACTCCGCAGAGGGAGCAGAGGGAGCAGAGGGAGCGGGCCACGAAGCGGGTGCCCCCGAAAAAGGTTCCCACGCCAAAAAGGCGCAGGATTCGACGGACATCAAGCGCCAGGATTCGTAGCGCGCGCCAATATTGCCCGGACATTGCCCCGACGGGTGACGCCGAATGCGCCTGTAAGCTGAACGCCGCGTAAGCCGAACGCCGCCGGATTACTGCGTCCGGTCAGGCTGCCCCGTAAGCGTCCGGCGATTCCGGCTCCGACCGCCGGCCCAGCTCCTCAACGGCGAGGTCATACCAGTCCTGGGCTCCCAGCACCGGGTTGGGTGTGTCCAGATTGCGGTAAAGCGCGTCGACGATGATGCCCAGCTCCTCCGTGGAGGCTGCTGACACGGTTGCCTCCGGGTCGCCGGAATTTCTCATGAAATGCGAGAGCTGTGAGCGGTTCATGCTGGCTCCGCCAGCCGGACGTGATTACCCGTTAAGAGTGCCATTGTGTGCTCCGTGCAACGTATTTTTACCCGAGGCTGCCTGCCTAACCACTGGTCTGCCCAGCTTACTGTGCGTGCCCCAGCAAGGGAATATCCGCAGCCGATGAAGCAGGCTGCGGCCGGGTCCGCAACTCTGGCGGCGTCAGGCTAGTCGAACTGTGTTCCCGGCAACGGCACCTGGGGAGGCAACTGGCGGACCGGCCGCTCCCAGCGAATGGCATCTTCCACGAGCGCCGCCGGCCGGCGCCAGGCATCGGAGCCCGGCTCCATGGTGTCAACGACCCCGATCAGCATGGCCAGAAGGCGGACCATATCCGTCAGCGAGATGTCCGTACGGAGCGTGCCCTGCCCTTGGCCGCGGCCCAGGAGTACCCCCACGGATTCAATGAGGCTGCCCGTGATGCCGGTCAGCAGGTCTCGGCGGCCGGCCACAGCACCGAGAAGGTTGGCGTTCTCGCTCGCCGCAGCCATCACGGCGTCGATGACACGGAACAGTCCGTCGGCTGCGTCCTGGCCTGCGAGGGCGACGTCGATGACAGGGTCCACGGTGAGCCGGAGTTGGCGGTTCAGTGCGGCCAGGACCAGTTGTTCCTTGTCCGAAAAGTTGCGGAAGAGCGTCGCGGGTCCCACTCCGGCGGTGGCGGCGATGGTCTGCAGTGGCACATCGGGTCCGTGGTCCCGGAAGCATTCGCGGGCTGCATTAATGATCTTGTCCACATTGCGGGCAGCATCGGCACGAAGGGGCTTGCGCTCTACTGCGAGATTCATAAGTAAAAGGTTAGCAACGCGGTGTCCACGCGACTTCGTTACCGATTGGTAGTTCCAAATATGACGCAGCGCACGCCCGTCTGCCATTTCCCGGCATGCCAAACTGAGGCTATGTTGCTTGCATTTTCAGTTGCCCCGTCCGGAATTCCTGCCGACGCCGCCTACGCCAAAGAGGACGCCGACGGCTCAGTGCATGACGCTGTTGCCGCCGCCGTCAGGGTTGTCCGTGACTCCGGGCTGCCCAATAAGACCGACTCGATGTTCACCACGATTGAGGGCGAATGGGACGAGGTATTCTCCGTGGTTAAACGCGCCGCCGAGGAGGTAGGGAAATACGGCAGCCGGGTTTCGCTCGTGATCAAAGCCGATATCCGGCCCGGATTCTCAGGCGAACTGACGGCAAAAGTGGAGCGGCTGGAGGACGCCCTCGGGGACCGTTCCTGAATCTGAAGGGACCGCCGCAGGCATGACACAGGCGCGCGGCAGGCATGACTCAGGCATGAAACAGGATGCCGCCGGCTCAGTGGCATGGCAGTGCGCGACTCTGGCCCGCCGATTCCAATGCTGGGAGACTGGGGCCATGTTTGAACACAAGGCTCGGCCCGAGTGGGTGGCCGTAGAAGAGTTCCTGTCCGACGTCGTCGTGCATCCCGACAGCGCGCTGCAGCGCGCAGTGCAATCCGCCGCCGACGCCGGGATGCCGCCGATCGAAGTATCACCGAATGCCGGAAAGCTGCTGAAGCTTCTGGTCGGGGCTTCGGGAGCACGACGCGTTTTGGAGATCGGCACACTCGCAGGCTTCAGCACCATTTGGATGGCGCAGGGGCTCCCCGACGACGGGCGGCTGGTGACGTGTGAATACCTCGCGAAGCACGCGGAGGTGGCGCGGGGGAACGTGGACGCGGCCGGGCTCGGCCACAAGGTGGAGATCCGGATCGGCGCGGCGCTCGACACCCTGGCGGCTCTTGAGGCGGAGGGCAGCGGCGCCTTCGATTTCGTCTTCATCGACGCCGATAAGGAAAACAACCCCAGCTACCTGGACTGGGCGGTGCGGCTGGGCCGGCCCGGCACCACCATTGTGATGGACAACGTGGTCTGGGAGGGCGCCGTGCTGGATCCGTCCATGGACGAGGTCAACGCGCCGGGGATCCTCAGCGCGCTGAAGCTGATGGGGGAGGACAGCCGTTTGGATGCCACCGTCATCCAAACCGTGGGGTCCAAAGGCTGGGACGGCTTCGCGCTGGCCGTGGTGCGCTAGCCGGGCCACTGGGAGTTGAGGGCGGCGGGAGCTGAGGACACGGCTTCAAGGAGAACGGACAAAGCACCGCCCGCGTACTGCGTGTACGCGGGCGGTGCTTTTACAGTGCGGGGCAGTTGCCCTTAGCCGAGCACATTCATGATGTTCCAGCCGCCGCCGACCCGGACCCGGTTGGGGAAGGTGCCGGCACCGTCGCCCATGTAGGACCAGAGGACGCCGCTGGTATCGCGGGCCACGAGGTCGTCGCGTCCGTCGCTGTTGAGGTCTGCGGCGCCGCTGATGGCGTTCATGATGTTCCAGCCTGCGCCTGCCCTGACCCGGGTGGGGAATGCGCCGGCGGCGTTGCCCATGTAGGACCACAGAACTCCGCTGGAATCCCGTGCCACGAGATCGGCGTTGCCGTCGCGGTTAAGGTCGCCAGCGGCGCTGATGGCCATGGGGCTCCAGCCTGCGCCGGCCCTGATGCGGGACGGGAAGGCGCCGGAGTTGTTGCCGCTGTAGCTCCACAGGATTCCGCTGGAGTCGATGGCGAGCAGGTCATTCCGTCCGTCGCCGGTGACGTCGCTGGCTGCGCTGATGGTCTTCATGGTGTTCCAGCCGGCACCGACCCTGACACGGGTCGGGAAGGTGCCGGAGCCGTTGCCGCGGTAGGTCCAGAGGACGCCGCTGGAGTCGCGGGCCACGATGTCAGCCCGGCCGTCTCCGGTGAGGTCTCCGGTGGCGCTGATGGAATTCATGGTGTTCCAGCCGGCACCGACCTTGACGCGGGTGGGGAAGCTGCCGGAGCCGTTGCCCATGTAGGTCCACAGCACCCCGCTGGAGTCGCGGGCCACCATATCGGCACGTCCGTCACCGTTGAAGTCCTGCGAGACGCTGGTGACGCCGGTGCCCGTACCGATGCGGACGTTCCGGTTGGCAACGACACCTACGTTTCCTGCCGCGTCCGTGGCACGGACGCTGAAGGTGTAGAAGCCGTTGGTCTGGGCGTCCCAGGTCTTCGGCGACGAGCAGGTCGGATCCCAGGCGCCGTTGGTGGGCAGCAGCCGGCATTCGTACCGTGCCTGCGGGTCAGCGCTGCTGAAGGTCAGGCTGGGCGTGGTGTCCAGGCTGGGCGTGGACGGGAACGGTGCCGTGACGGCAACCGCCGGCGCCGTGGTGTCCACCGTGAACCTGAGCGTGGCGGAGGTCAGACCGCCGGCGCGTGCCTGCACGGTGTGGCTTCCCTGGGCCAGCGATGCCAGCGTCAGCGAGTATGTCGAACCGGTGACCGTGGCGGCCAGCGGAGCGCCGCCGTCGACGATCAGCTCCACGGGACCCTCGGTGCCTGCCGGCAGGGTGCCGGTCAGGGTGGGCGCGGTGATGTTGGTGATGTTGTCGGTGCTGGAGCGGCCGCTGTCGCTGGCGGCTGCCAGGTCAGGGGTGGAAGGTCCGCCATCGGTGCCCTCGGCAATCAGGCCCTGGACGGTGAACAGGTTCGCCGTCACCGTGTCGACGCCGGGACCGCCGGCGTCCGGTCCGACTACCTGGACGAAGTTGCTGCCAGACGGGGCTCCCGTGACCGGCCGGGGGGTGTCGATACTACCGATGGTGCCGGCCTCTGCGCCGACCTGCTGGAGGAAGGTAGCTGTGGAACCGGTGGTGTAAGCACCCAGGAAGGAGGCGCCGACTCCTGCCCAATCGCAGGCAGTTGTCGCGGTCGGTTCGCAGCCCTCGTCCAGGGTTTCGTTGATCACTCCGTCGGCGTCTGCCTCGAACGTGTGGACGCCGTACGGGTGGGTGATGGTGTACGACTCTCCGGCCTGCAGGCTGTCAAACCGGAACCGCAGCCGGCCGAAGCCCATCTGATCGCCGTCGATTACTTCTTCGTTGGCGTGCGCTGCTTCGAGAGCGGCTTCGTAGGAACCGATGCTGCCGACATCGGCCGAGGCAGCAAACCAGAACGCTTCATCAGGGAAGTTATCGGGGTAGGAAACGGGCGCCTCCGGGTTGGGCGGCTCGGAAAGGCAGCCGCTGTTTGCTTCGTAGCAGAGCTGCAGCTTGACGGTCCCGTCTGAATACCAGGCGGGAAAACCGTTCGCATCGTCAATGGGCCCGACGTCGGCGGTTGCGGCGCTGCCCGGCACGGCGGCCAGCGGTGCCAGGGACGCGGCCAGCAGTGCGCCGGCCACGACGGTGGCGAGACGGCGGGAGGTCGTCGTCATCGGCTGTCGGTGAGCCCGGCGTGCGCTGCGCGCTCCATCCGGCATCTCGGGCCGATCTACAGACTTGGAAAACATGGTGACTCCTCAAATGGACACTCGATTAGTGGCCCCCAGTACCTTCAAGGCCAGGCCAGGAAGCGGATTCCCTGCCACCGCCACATTGACCAACAGACCTTGGATTAATCTCGGATAGGAAATGCAGGGAATCCCAGCTTTCCGGGCTTGACCTGCCACTTCGCGCCCGAACTGGCCGCAAATGTCCCCCAAACAGCGGGACGCCGGACCGGACGCCGCTGGGGCTACGGCCCGTACCCGGCGGTCCTTGTCACTCTTCCGGTGGCAACCATCCGCCGGTTGGGACATCACCAGATTGCCTGCCGATACCTATGACATTCCCGGGCGCGGGCGCGGGAAATGCCTTTGCGCCTATGGCGGGGGACCCTGCACGGAAATGGCCTGCAAACCCTGTCCCCCCAGTTAAAGCATCAGTGCCCCCCAGTTAAACCATCGATTTGAGGGGGCTCAATTGGGGGTGAGTCCGGGGACGCCCGTCCAGGTGCCCCGCAACCCCAGTTTTTTCCAAGAACGGCCGAGCATGCTCATGGCAGTCCTTCGAAAGGAAGCACAGCCATGTCCGTTTCCCGACGGCGCCCCGTGCCAGCGGCATCCCAGACGGCACTGTCCCAAACGGTGCTGTCTCAAACGTCACGGTCTCAAACGTCACGGTCTCAAACGTCACTGCCCCAGACGGCGATGTCCGAGGCAGGACCAACCCCGTGGGACGGCTAGCACGTCACCGGGCAGCCCCACCCGAAACCGCTGGCGGAAGGTTCGGGCGGTCCGTCTGGGGCCGAAAAACCACGACGGCGGCGGTTCTGGCGGCCGGCCTGCTCGCCACCCGCTTGTGGGTACTTGAGCCCATGACCGTCAGTTCCGAAAGCATGGAGCCGGCGGTTCCCCGCGGAAGCACGGTCCTGCTGTACAAGCCCGGTCCGCTCTTGGGCGGCCTCAGGGCCGGGGACCTGGTGGTGTTCAGCAGCCCCGAGGACGGACGCCCGACGCTCAAACGCGCCGTCGCATTCCAGGGCCAGTCTGTGGCCATCGAAGACTCCGTCCTGGTTGTGGACGGGACACCGCAGGCCGAGCCGGGCGTCGACCACAGCCGCATCGACGGCACTTACTTTGGGCCCGTCACGGTCCCTGCAGGCCATGTCTTTGTGCTTGGCGACAACCGGTCCGGCTCCATCGATTCCCGGACCTATGGCAGCGTTCCGCTGGACAAGGTACAGGCAACCGTGGCGTGGCCATCGGGGGAATAGTGGAGTCAGGGCGTAGACCGCAGAAGATAAGTATGCTGGGTATCAGCTTGACCGGCCGTACGCGGCCGGGACCCGTCAATGGCAGCGGAGGAAGAAATGAAAGCGTCCCGGAAACTGGCCGGCAACCTTCAAATGGTGCTCACCGATCTGATCGAACTTCATCTGCAGGGGAAGCAGGCGCACTGGAATCTGGTAGGCACCAACTTCCGGGACCTGCATCTCCAGCTGGATGAGATCATCGCCAGCGCCCGGGTGCTTGCGGATCAGACGGCAGAGCGCATGCGCGCGCTCCACAGCCTTCCGGATGGCCGTAGCGCAACGGTGTCAGCCGGCACACGTCTGGAGGAATTCCCCGGCGGGCTCACAACCACCAAGGACACGGTCAAACTCATCACCGCCCGGCTGGAGCAGACCGTGAAGACCATACGGGACGTCCACGACGAAGTGGACGAGGAAGACCCCACGAGCGCTGACTTGCTGCATGCCGCCATCTCGCGCCTGGAGCAGCTGGCGTGGATGGTGAACGCGGAAATCATGGCGGCGTCGGCCTCTGTGACTGCGCCCGCGGAAGACTGAGCCGCCGTGAACCCGCCGCGCCGCCGATGGCAGGCGGTCCAAATCAGCTCCACTCCGGAACAGCTCGCAGACCTTGACCCGACGCTCGAGGCAGTCGCGGCTTCCGTGGAGGACGTCCCCGCGCTGCTCGCTGCCGCCAACGAGGCCGGGAAATCCGCGCCAAAGCCGGGAGGCGGGGGCACCGCACGGCTTTGGGAGCTGCTGGCGTCCGTCGCCTCCATCGACGTGGCCGCCGGACGCATCCTTGAGCCGCACCTTGACGCCGGCGCCATACTTTCGCAGGCCGGAAGGGCAGACTCCTTCACCGGAACCTGGGGGGTCTTCGCTGCTGAGGGACCGGGCACCCGCCTGACAGCGCAACCCGGACCCCGGCCCGGGGGAGTGCAGCTCACCGGGTCCAAGCCATGGTGCTCGCTGGCCCAGTTCGTGGATCACGCGGTGGTCACCGCGCACACCGCAACGGGAGGCCGGGGCGCCTTTGCCATCGATCTCAGGGATGCCGGCGTGACCTGCACCGACCCCGAATGGACCAGCCGGGGCCTGCGGGAAATCCCCAGCGGGACGGTCCATTTCGACCGCGTGGCGGCGGTGCCGCTCGGCGATGACGGCTGGTATTTTCAGCGCCCGGGATTCGCCTGGGGCGGCATGGGTGTGGCAGCATGCTGGCTGGGCGGTGCCGTTGCGCTCGGGCGGTACTTCAAGGCCGCACTCATTCGGGGCACGCATTCCCAGCGGGAGCCAGACCAGGTGGCCCTCGCCGGCCTGGGCGAGGTGGACAGGATCCTCACTTCCACCTCCCAGTACCTTGCCCGCGCGGCTGAACTGATCGACGGCGGCCGGCTGGGAAGCGCTGACGCGCCTGCGGCGCAGCCACAGGTCCCGCCAGCAGGGCTCCCGCACGCAGAGGCAGCACAAGCAGAGGCAGTGCAAGGAGCGCCAGAAAGCGGAGGCGGGCAGGGAGCCGGTGCGTGGAGCGAGGCGCTCCGGGTCCGCGGAACTGTTGCCGCCGCCGTCGACCGCGTTCAGCTGCTGGTGAGCCAGAATCTTGGGCCGGGACCGCTGGCCTTCGACGACCGGTACGGAAAATGCATGGCGGACCTGTCGCTTTACGTCCGTCAGCACCATGCGGCGCGCGACGACGCGGAACTCGGGGCGCTGACCCTCAAGGGCGAACACGCATGGTGACCTTCGGCCGCGGATCGGCGCGGATTTAAGAGCACCGAGAGCAAGGGGAAGTCTGAAAAGATCTCCCGTAATGCGGCAGAAAAACTGCTGGATTCCGAGGGTGCTGATGCTCCGACTCGGCAAGGAATGCTCCAATGATGCCCAGATAACCAACGGGCATTCCAAGGGCGGGGAATCACCTGGGCAGGGGCACGTAGAACGCATGGCCACGAGGTTCCCGGACTGTAGGTCAGGACACTTGAGCCCGAGAGTGGGATACTCACGCACCACGGCCAGGTACCGCTTGCGCACTTCTTCCTGGCTGGCCTCGGAATCTCGGCAGGTTCCGGCAACGTACTCGTCATATCCTCGATGAGGACAGAGGCAGCTATCTCCCGAATAACGAAGATTCCCCGCGCCGCGGCTTCCGTATCGTCAAACTGCTCTGACACGGCCAGTACGTTCCCGCCGTTATCCAAGAGTTTGGCCTGCATCCTCCGCATGAATCAGTGACAAGCTCAAAGTGCCCGGTCATGAGTGGCTATCCCCCCGATTGTCGGGGCGTCTGGATATATGCGCTGAGTCTCGCGAACTGTCCGGAGGCCCCGTGTGGCCGACTGTTTGTCCTCGATGCTGGAGCTCTGCCGTAACAAGGTCCAGCAGAGCCTGAGCGGGTTCCGACAGTTGATTCGCTGATTCGGGACTCCCTGCGTTGGCGCGATGGAGCAGGACTTGGCGGATACGTCTTAATTCGCGGGAAGGCACGAGCGGCCATCGATGAAAGTGCCGACGTGCTGCGTCCAGTTCCGCCGAGAGGGGTGGCGTAGCTGACCTGGGAGAGCGGATGGGCTGGTTTGAGGAGGAAGTCATGCCGGGGCCTTCCGGAGCGGTTCGGAGCCAGCTGCATGACTAAATCCAGCATAGCGATGTGAAATAGATCATGCCGAGGGCGGGTAACAAATGGAGATGACCGAGCTCAGGTGCTGCCTCTGCTGGAGCCTGGGCTCGAATACCGGCTGCAGTGGGGAAATGACCTATGGATCCCGCTGGTGTGTGGTGGTACTTTGACCCTCGTAGTCGCTCAACACGGTATCGAGGAGGAGGGCCATCTCATGACGGACACAGATTCCGCCGGGACGAACTTGGACGTCGTGGACATCCTAACCGCGGACCACCGGGACATGATGGGACTGATCGGGCAGATCGAGAGCACACCCGATGTGAGCCAGCGCAGGGATCTGGCCGATACTCTGATCGCGGAAGTAATGCGTCATGCTGTCGCCGAGGAGATGTACGTCTACCCCGCGATGGAAGATCACGTGCCCAACGGCGCCGACGAAGTCGAACACGACAAGAAGGAGCACGACGAGATCGTCAAGCTGATGAAGCAGTTGGAAAATGTTGAGCCGTCCGACCAAGCCTTCATGGAACTCGTACGCCAGCTCGAGGCAAAACTGAGCCATCACGCCAGCGACGAGGAGTCAGATCAGTTCCCGAAGCTCCGAGTTCACATCCCCGGTGAAAAACTCGTCGACCTGGGCAAAAAAGTCGAGAAGGCGAAAAAACTGGCACCGACAAGGCCGCACCCCAGGGCGCCGCATTCCGAGCTGTTCCATAAGACTGTGGGACCTGGCGTCGGCATGGTCGACCGGCTCCTGGACAAACTCACCGGCCGCAACACAGGCATCAACGACGACTGAGGTTGGCACCCTCCGGTCAAGGACAATGGTCAAGGAGGTACTCGCGGGAGGCCGATTTCCGACGGCGAGCTTCACATCCAATCAGTCGCGTGTGGCTTTCAACGCGGTTGCCCAGGAGATGAGCTGGTCCAGGAGCGGTACCAGCGCCTCTTCCGCGGCTTCGCTGGGTGCGAAGGTGGTGAAGTTCTCGAAGTCCGTTGCAAAGGGCAAAGCCACTTGGGCCCGGACGTCAGCCATCTGCAGTTCGCCGGCAATCAGGCGAAGGGATTCGACGGCGCGGACTCCGCCTGCGCTTCCATAGGAGACGAAAGCAGCCGCTTTGTTGTTCCATTCCGCATAGAGGAAATCCAGGGCGTTCTTCAGCACCCCCGGCACAGAATGGTTGTATTCAGCCGTCACAAAGACAAAACCATCGAAGCGCGAGATCGCCTGAGCCCAGACCTTGGTGTGCTCGTGCTGATAATTCCCGAGGGAGGGAGGCATCGGCTCATCCAACAGCGGCAGGTTGTAGTCGACCAGGTCCACTATCTCGAAGTCGGCACCTCCCCGGATGGTTGCCCTGGCAAACACCCAGTCCGCCACTTGCCTGCTCCGGCGCCCCGGTCGCGTACTGCCAACAACCACAGCAATCTTCACCACGCAAACTCCCTTCGGCTTGCAGACCACGTTACGCCGCAGGCGCCTCTAACTGTTCCCGGTCTCCTGCTTCCGGCCGGCAACGCGTCAGCCCTCACATTCGGTGCGTTATTCCCAGCCAGGAGGACGTTTGGATGGCATCCGGGCGTGGCTGGGGCGCGAACAGAATGACTATTCCCTCGAGCGATACCGGGCTTCCTGCAAATGCTGCTCCAGTTTTGCTTCGGCTTCCCTTCGCCGCTGGCCTATGGCATGGGCCTGGATTGCCGTGGGGTGGCGATGCTCGCGTTCCCAGGAGTGATCATTCGCGCCGGTCCGGACAGTGCGTTCCCGCTGGCGAGACGTATTGTCTTCATCCAACTGACGGGAATCAGAGGTGGCCATGTCAGGCTCTTTCCTCAGAGTGCGTGATGGCCGCCATTTGGCTACAGCGGCGATACCTGAAGGGAGTGCACAAATCCCTGGAGGGGCCTGCTGTGGGCAAGCGCCCGCAAGGTCCTCTCTTGAACCTACCCGTCCTGGCGGTGGATGTATACAGGAGCGCGTCGCGGGCGTTAGTCCCGGTCCTTCTGCTCGCGGCTGTGCTGTTCGCGGAGTTCGCGTCCGTGCCGGATGTCTTCTTCTTCCTTCTCCTGCAGTTTGTCGCTCTTCTTCGTGTCCCGGGGCGGCAGCTGGATGGTCTCTTCCGCCTCAATGCCGGCCTGGAGTTGCCGTCCGCGTTCCATTTCAGCGTCGAACTCCGCGCCGAAAAGCAGGGACATGTTCAGGATCCACAGCCACAGGAGCATGACGATCACGCCGCCGATGGCCCCGTAGGTCTTGTTGTAGTTGCCGAAGTTGGCCACATAGAAGGCAAAGCCCAGCGAGGCCAGCACGAACGCCAGGAGTGCAATGAAGGAGCCAATGCTCATCCACCGGATCTTCGGCTGTTTGATGTTGGGGGTGGCGTAGTACAGGATCGCGATGACCACGACGACCAGCAGGATGATGACCGGCCATTTGGCAATGTTCCACACGGTCAGGAACACGCCGCCGAGACCGAGGACCCCGCCTACCGCTTCCGCCACCGGCCCGCTGACCACCAGCATGGCCGCGAGCAGCGCTACGATCACCACGGACAGCAGGGTCACGCCGAGCATCGTGCCACGGAGCTTGACGAAGCCTCGGCCCTCGTCAATTTCGTAGATCCGGTTCATGCCCCGGCCAAAGGCGTTCACGTAGCCGGAAGCGGACCAGAGGGCAGTTGCCAGGCCGATGACAAGGGTGAACCCTGCTGCCGGCGAAGAAGTCAGTTCCTGGATGGGCTCACGGATTGTGTCAATGGTGGAACCCGGGGCGATGCCCTGGGCGATATCCAAAAGCGCCGCCGTCGTCTTCTGCGCGTCGCCAAAGATTCCCAGCAGCGAAACCAGTGCGAGCAGCGCCGGGAACAGCGAGAGGACGGCATAGTAGGTGAGGCCTGCGGCGACGTCCGGGCACTGGTCCTTCGAAAACTCGCGCAGTGTCTTCTTGACAATGTATATCCAGGAAGGCTTGGTGACGTCCGTGGGGCTGTCGGGCTTGCGTTCGTCGTCCGGGGCGGGCGCCGTGGAAGACTTCGCCGTGCTGGATTCCGGGGCTTCTTTGGTGGCCATGTGACCATCCTTTCGGGCATGTGCAGGCTGGCAAACGACTCACGCTGTTTGCAGCGGAGCTGCCTGCGGTCAACGGGGATCAGGCGGTGCGGAGGTTGCTCCAGGCTGTTGTTCTTGCCCTGCGGCGTGCGGCAACCTGCCCACCGTGTGCCTAACGGGGATTCGATCGATCGCGCGTGAGCGGGTCACTGCCCATCGGATCGTCCGCGACTTCTTTTCCTGCCAGCGGATCGTTCGCAATGTGTGTCGGGGACTCCGTGTTCTCTACGAGTTGGGGCGAGTCCAACGGGCTGGGGGGCGTGGCGGCAGGGGATGCGGCGTCAGGCGAGGAGGTGGCTTCACCGAGCCCGGCTGTTGTGGCGTCGGGGCCGGGGAGGTCCACGGGCGGCGTCGGAACGGCTGCACCCGCCGGTGGGACGTAGCTTCCGGAGGCGGTCTCAGGCCCTGGAAGATCCACGCGGGGCGGCGGCACTGCAGTGCCGGTCGAGTCCGGTGCCTGCCGGGCTGCCTCCTCTTGGGCGGCGTCCTCTTTGGCGGCCTCGCCCTTCGAGGAAGCCGGGTCCGGTGATTTCGAGCGTTGCGAGGCCGCAGCCTGTGGTTCACTCCCGTCCTGCGGCCATTGGTTCTCAGTCATCATCGCTCTCTTTCAAAGAAGGTGGGCTGCTGATCACAACCGGAGTTACTCGCTATAAAATAGTAAGCATGATTACTATTAGATAGTAAGTACCCCGATTGCCGTTAGTTCAATCGGCCGGGCGTTGGGGCTGGGTTTGCTTCCGCGCCTTGGCCGGCCCGCGCTGGAAAATGGAAAGAGGTGGATCCTCGGTGGATACAGCCGCCTGGGTATGGATCGTTGTTGGAATCGTCGTCGTGGCACTGATCGTTGTGCTGCTCATGACAAGCCGCAAGCGCAAGGAAGCGTTTAGGCAAAAGCGCGATGAGGCCAACCGTCAGCACGCTGCGGAAATCCGCAGGGAAGCGGAGAACACGGAACTCGAGGCCCGGGAGAACGAGGCCCGGGCGCTTCGCGCGAAGTCGGACGCGGAGCAGGCGCAGGTCGAGGCTGCACGGCTTCGCCAGGAGGCGGAGCAGCGCCAGTCCGAGGCGGAGGGCCTGCGCAGCGACTCGGAGAAGCATATGACCAAGGCGAACGCGCTGGACCCGGATGTGGAGGACGACCGCAACCGGCGTCCAGGGGCTGCGACCGATCCCGACCAGAGGGTCGACTCCTCACGCAACCCGGCCAGCGACAAACCGGGCAGCGACCGCAATCCGTCCAGCGACACGCGCACCAACTCCGGTGCCGAGGCTGGCCCAACCGATGCGCGACGGAACACTCCGCGGGAGTGACGGCTGCCGGCGCTTCGCGCTGGTGAATCCAGCTGGTGAATCCACTCGCGCTGGTGCACCCATGAGCACCGACGGGGCCGTGCCCGTCTAGTGCTGTCCCCGCAGCCTGCGCCGCGGCTTTAGTGCGTGCCGCGGCTTCAGCGGCGGGGACGGGGGCACGCCGGCCCCTGCCCCCATGCCCTCGATCACTTCCTGAATGGCATCCAAGGATGACGTCCTGGGCTCCCAGCCGAGTTCCGTGCGGGCGCGCGCCGTTTCCATGATCGGCGCGCCGGCGGCCATCTCGACCCAGCCTGAATCCGTCTGCTGCAGCCGGAGACGCCACGTGGCGTCCACGAAAGCGTGCAGGAAGCGCACGGGAATGGGCAGCACCCGCCGCGCATGGAAGAGGCGGGCCAGGTTCTGTGGGGTGACAACCGGCTCGGCTGCGACGTTGAACGCCCCGGCCGCCTTGCGCTGAATGACGCGCCAGTAGGCGTCTGCCACGTCATCAGCATGCACGGCCTGGAAGACAAACTCGTCCGGAATGGGCAGGATGGGCAGCGCCGGGCGGCGCGGCACGAACCGGGGGTGGACCATGCCCAGGAAATACCGCCCGACCTCACTTCCCGCATCGCGCTGAAAAATCAGCCCCGGCCGCAGCCTAGCCACGGTGACGGAGGGATTGTCCCAGGCGAACCGGTCCAGGAGCGCCTCCTGCTCGGCCTTGTCCCGGCTGTAGTGGGAGCCGGCCATGCCTCTGGCGGGCCAGCCCTCGTCCACCCGCCGATCCTTCTCCGCCTTGCTGTAGGCGCCGACAGAGGAGGCGCACACCACGTGCCCGACTCCCGCTTCCTTTGCTGCGGCCAGCACGTTGGCGGTGCCCGTGACATTCGTCCGGTGCAGCACCGCAAGGTCCCGGTTCGGCTGGACCTGCCATGCCAAATGCACCACCGCGTCAACTCCGGCGAACGCCGCGCGGATGCCGGCCTGGTCGCTGTCCAGGCCGACGTCCGCAGCGTGCCATTCGACCCCGGCATAGGGGGCCCGTGAAGTGTCCGGCATCCGGCGGCTGATGCCCACCACTTCCGGTCCGCCGTTCGGCTCCTGCTGCAATCTGCGCAGCAGAGCCGTGCCCGCGTTTCCGCTCGCTCCTGTAATGGCGATTCGCATGTCATATCCTCCGTGGTTGCGTTGGACCGGTTCCGGCGGCAGAGCTATGGTCCGGCCGCCGTGTGCCTGATGCTTTCCTGAGCCTATCGCCTGGGGGCATTGTGTAATAAGCACACTTATGTTTTCCTACCACTAAGTCTTGCCGCAGGCTTTCTTGAGATCCACATCGAAGGAATCCCCGACAATGCCAGAGAATCCGCCCAATGACACCGTGGATAGCGCCCGGAATGGTGAACCCTTGTTCGAGGACACCTGCCATGGGCCTGATGTGCGCCGTTCCAGGCGTCCGGCCCAGCAGGCCGGCCGCCTCCATGAGGCCTTCCAGAATCAACTTGTCCTGAACTACCTCGACCTGGCCGAGTCCCTCGCAGCGCGCTTCGCCACACGCGGCAGGGACCGGGCCGACCTGGTTCAGGTCGCCTACCTTGGGCTGGTCAAGGCGGCCAGGGGGTTCGATGAGAAAAAGGGGGAGAGCTTCCCCGCCTACGCCGCCCCCACGATCAGCGGCGAGCTGAAGCGCTTCCTCAGGGACCGCTGCTGGACAGTCCGGCCGCCGCGCAGGGTGCAGGACGTGCGGACCCAACTGTTGCGCACGGCACCGGACCTGACGCAATCCCTGGGCAGGGTCCCCACCGATCAGGAGCTGGCAGCTGAGATGCGGGTGTCGGCTGATGAACTCAGGGAAGCCATGGCTGCGGGCAGCAGCATGCATCCCGATTCACTCGACAACGCAGATCCCTGGGGCGGACCGCCGATGGCAGACGTGCTGGTTTCCCCCGATGCGGCCATAGAACGCCTGGAAGAACTGGTCTGCCTGAATGAGGCAATCCAGGAGCTGGACCCTGATGACCGGGAAATGCTCTACCGGCGCTACTTCTGCGAAGAGACGCAAACCGAACTGGGCCAGCGGTTCGGGATTTCGCAGATGCAGGTGTCGCGTCGACTGTCCCGCATCCTTGTCCGGCTGCAGCAGCGGCTCCTGGTTGAGGAAGATCAGGACAGCGGGAGCCCGCGGACCGCAGTGAGCACGTCCGCCACGGAAACAGCCAGAAGTGCCGGGTCGGGTGTGGCAGCGAAGGTGTCGCCCCGTCGCGCTTGAGCATCGGTGAGCACAACGTGCGGTCCCGGCGGTGGCCCCCATACTTCCACTGGGGCGGGTCCGAACAGTACGACCGAGGGCCGTGAATACGCCGAGGCAAGATGCGCCGCGCCCGTGTCGGCCGAGACCACCAGTCTCGCCTCTGCCACAGCGGCCACGAATTCCGTCAGCCCCAATATGCCAGCCAGGACGTGGTTCTCGCCGAGGCCGGACAGGCGGGCAACATCAAGCGCCCGCGGCCGCTCCGCAGTGCTTCCCGTGAAGACGACATTGTGCCCGTCGGCAGCCAGCGTTCGGGCCACCTCGGCGAACCTCTCAGCAGGCCACAGACGGCTGCCATAGGCTGCGCCCACGTGAAGCACCGTGGCGCCGGGGCAGGGACTGGGAACCGCAGGAGGGAGCAGCCGGTAGTCAGCAGGTTCGGCCTCGATACCGTGCCACTGCAGCAGGCGGGTCCAGCGCTCCCGTTCATGGATGTCCTTGATCCAGGCAGGGCCAGGCCTGCCGTCGGCATGGTGGCCAACGATGGTACGCGGCCTGATTTCAGCCAGCCGGTCGTCGCTTTCCGGTCCGCTGCCGTGGAGGTTCACCGCCACGTCCACCCGGCCGGGTTCGATAGGAATCGGAACGTCCAGGCCGTGGGTGGGGAGCAGTTCGTACCCGCCCACCAGCTCCAGGGCTTCCGCCAGCCAGCCTTGGGCCGCGTAGAGCAGCCGGTGGTCCGGGTACGCGCGTCGCAGTGCGCGGAGTGCCGGCACCGCGACCAGCAGGTCGCCGAGCTTTAAGGCGCGGAGAACCAGCAGGATCGGCTGTTCCTGATTGCCATTCGATGCTTCCACTGACTGCCCTCCTCGGCTGAAGGACCGCCCGTTCGGGCTGCCTGACGAGGAGTCTAGTCCGAAGAAGTAGGCGGCCGGTTGTTTAGGCCTCCGCCGGAGGGGGAACGAAGCGTGTATGGCAAGCAACGCTTCTCTGCACGCTTCTGTGCTCAAGGCTGTGCTGTTCGACCGGGACGGCACTCTGGTCGTGGATGTGCCCTACAACGGGGATCCCCGGAAGGTCAGGCCGTTCCCCGGTGCGCGAAAAGTCCTGGACGAGCTGCGCAGCCGGGGACTGGCGACGGGCGTCCTTAGCAACCAGTCGGGTATTGCCCGGGGCATCCTGTCCCCTGGCGAGGTCGATAGCGTCAACGCAAGGGTGGAGGAACTGCTCGGCCCCTTTGACGTCTGGGAAGTGTGCCCGCACGGCGACGGGGACGGCTGCCTCTGCCGCAAACCTGCCCCCGGGATGATCCGCAGTGCCTGCAGCCGGTTGGGCATTGATGTAGCTGAAGCGGCGTTCATCGGCGACATCGGCAGCGACATGGAGGCTGCGCGGGCCGCCGGAGCCAGGGGCGTCCTGGTACCCACACCCCTGACGCGGGACGAGGAGGTTGCTGCTGCCGGTGAGGTCGCAACGGACCTGGAGCAGGCAGTCGCGCTGCTCCTCCGGGGACCGGTATGAGCAGGATAATGGTGGCCCGCCTGGACAGCGTGGGCGATGTCCTGCTCGCCGGCCCCGCCGTCAGGGCCGTGGCAAACGGCAAGAGGGCCGACGGCGGCAGCCCCAACGATGTTGTGGTGCTCTGCGGTCCGCAAGGACGGGCCGCGGCCTCGTTGCTGCCGCATGTCTCGGATGTTTTTGCCTGGGACAGCCCGTGGATCGCCAACCCCGCGCCGCCCATGACCGGACCGCACCTTGAAACTCTCGTGAACTTTGTCCGCAACTCCCGGATCACCGAGGCCGTCATCCTCACGTCCTTTCACCAGTCCCCGCTCCCGTTGGCGCTGCTCCTGCGGCTGGCAGGCGTGGGCCGCATTACCGGGGCGTCCACCGACTACGCCGGATCGCTCCTGGACGTCCGGCTGAAGCCGGGCGAGGACTTCCCCGAAGACCAGCCGGAAGCCGTCCGCGCGCTGGGCATCGCCCGGGCAGCAGGCTTCCGGCTCAAGACAGGCGACGACGGAAAACTCATGGTCAAGGACCCGCCCGACGTAAGGCATCTGGTGGGTGAGGGGCCTTACGTGGTGGTGCACCCGGGAGCGACGGTTCCGGCACGGGCCTGGCCTCCGCTGCATCACGCTGCGGCCGTGGAATTGCTGGAGGGCAACGGCCACCGGGTGGTAGTGACCGGGGGACCCGGAGAAACAGAACTCACTGCCACAGTGGCCGGCCCGTCCGGTATTGACCTTGGCGGGCAGACGGACTTGAAGACCCTCTCCGGCGTCTTGGCGAATGCGGAGGTGGTGGTCGCCGGCAATACCGGGCCTGCACACCTGGCTGCCGCCGTCGGGACCCCGGTGGTGAGCCTGTTTTCACCGGTAGTCCCGGCCGTCCGCTGGGCGCCCTACGGCGTCCCGCTGGAACTGCTCGGTGACCAAAATGCACCGTGCCGCCTGACCCGCGCCCGGATTTGCCCCGTTCCCGGGCATCCATGCCTGGGCTCAGTATCGCCCGAGCAGGTGGTGGACGCCGTTGAGCGGCTGATCAGCGGGGTTTCCTCGCTCAATACGCGGAGAAAGGTGCGCAGGCAATGAGAATTCTCCTCTGGCACGTGCATGGATCGTGGACGGACGCGTTCGTCCGGGGCCGCCACGAATACCTCCTGCCGGTTCTGCCCGACGGCGGGCCCTGGGGCCTGGGCCGCGCCGGCAGGAACTGGCCGGCGTCAGTCCGCGAGATCTCCCTGGCGACGCTCGATGCGGACAGCATTGACGCCGTCGTCCTGCAGCGTCCCGGGGAAGCAGCCGAGGTGGCCAGGGTGCTGGGGCGGCGCCCCGGCGTCGAACTGCCTGCCGTGTACGTCGAGCACAACACGCCCAAGGGTGATGTCCCCTTCACTGTGCATCCGCTCGCCGGCCAGCGCGAGATTCCGGTGGTCCACGTGACCCATTTCAACGAGCTTTTCTGGGATAGCGGCGAGGCGCCGACCACCGTGATCGAACACGGCATCCCCGACCCCGGCTACCTTTACACCGGGGATATTCCGGAGCTGGGCGTGGTGGTGAACGAACCGGTCCGCCGGGGGAGAGTGACCGGAACGGACCTGCTGCCCGGCTTCGCAGCGGCCGCCCCGCTCCAGGTCTTCGGGATGGGCGGCGACGACCTTCATGCCAGCACCGGGCTCGGACCGTCGAGACTGAGGATCCGCGGTGACCTGAAAAGCGCAGAGCTCCACCGGGAACTGGCCCGCTGCAGGGTCTACCTTCACCCGCTGCGGTGGACGTCGCTGGGCCTCGCGCTGCTGGAAGCGATGCACCTGGGTATGCCCGTCCTCGCCCTGGCCACTACTGAGGCTGCCCGGGCGGTGCCTGCTGAGGCCGGCGGGATCTCAACGGACGTGGACGAGCTGCGCCGGTGCGCCGAACTCCTCATCAACGACCCCGAAGAGGCGCGCCGCCGGGGCAAGACAGCCCGGGAGGCTGTGCTGGAGCGCTATGGACTCGACCGCTTCCTGGCCGACTGGGACACGCTGTTGGCAGAGCTCAGGGCCAGGCCCCGGAGGGGGAATGCGGTGCAGGGACTTCTGACGGGGCAGGAAACTTCGGAGGGGAATGGAACATCGATGGGGCCCGGAACAGAGGCCTTAACGCCGGCGCGAGAAAGGAATACCCATTGAGAATCTCAATGATTTCAGAACACGCCAGTCCATTGGCAGCGCTTGGCGGAGTGGATGCGGGAGGGCAAAACGTCCATGTGGCCGCACTGTCCATCGCCCTGGCCCGGCGCGGCCACCGAGTCACGGTCTACACCAGGCGCGACTCGCCGGACTTGCCCGCGAAGGTGCGGGTGCAGCCCGGGCTCGAGGTGGTTCACATCGATGCAGGTCCCGCTTCGCACGTGCCGAAGGACGAACTGCTGCCGTTCATGGGCGCGCTCGCCGACGGTGTGGCGCGGGACTGGGGGAACTCCCCGCCCGACGTCGTCCACGGTCACTTTTGGATGTCCGGCATGGCGGCCCTGGACGCCGGACGCCGCCAACCCGCCGGGTGCCGTGTTCCGGTGGTGCAGACATTCCACGCCCTCGGCACGGTCAAACGGCGGCACCAGGGCGCGGACGACACGAGTCCGGCCGAGCGCCGCTTCCTCGAACCGTCCGTGGGACGGTCGGCGGACCGCATCATCGCCACGTGTTCCGACGAGGTTTTCGAGCTGAAGTCGATGGGGATTGACACGGGAAAGGTGTCCATCGCCCCGTGCGGGGTGGACTTGGAACTGTTCTCCGCTGCGGGGCCGGCAGATTCCAGGACCCATTCCCACCGCATCCTGTCAGTGGGCCGTCTGGTTCCGCGCAAGGGTGTGGATCTGGTGATCCGTTCCCTCCCGTACCTGAAGGAGGCGGGCTTCGACGACGTCGAGCTGCTGATCGTTGGCGGTGGCGGAGCGGCAGATGGACACGATCCCGAGGCGCAACGGCTCTTGGATCTGGCACGGGATCTTGGTGTGGCGGACCAGGTGGAGCTCCGCGGCCAGGTGCCGCGCGACGCCATGCCCGGGATTTTCCGCAGCGCCGACGCTGTTGCGTGCACGCCCTGGTATGAGCCTTTCGGGATCGTTCCGCTGGAGGCCATGGCCTGCGGAATCCCTGTGGTCGCCGCAGCGGTCGGCGGCCTGACGGACAGCGTCGTCGATCACGGAACAGGCCTGCATGTGCCGCCCAAGGATCCCGAGGCCATTGCTGACGCCTTGGCAACCCTGCTGGCCAGCCCCGAACTTCGTACCAAGCTTGGCCGGGCGGGCGAGCGGCGGGCGAAGGCCCGCTATTCCTGGAGCCGGGTCGCGGCGGAAACCGAAAAGGCGTACCAGCTGGCCATCGCGGGAGCTGCAGACGCCGCCAGTCTGGAACCGATGGAAGGAGCGGCACTGTGACAACGGAATGGTCCTTGCAGGAAGCTGAGCTTCCGCCCCTGCACCCGCTGGAGGCCGGTCCCGCTGCGTTTGAGCACCGGGCGGACGGGCCCGATCCGGACTTTGCCGTCTCCGCGGCTTCCCGCGAGGCAGTGCGCATCCATCTGGAAAATGTCCTTCCCGCGCTGCGGTCGCTGGAGAACCAGGCAGACCGGCTGGCGGCCTGGGGCGTGGAGCTGGCACACCGGCTGCTCGCCGGCCAGCGGTTGCTGGCAGCCGGGAACGGCGGCTCGGCTGCCGAGGCCCAGCACCTGACTGCCGAACTGGTGGGAAAGTTCGACGGCGAGCGGGTGCCTTTCTCCGCGATCTCGCTGCACGCAGAGAGTTCGGCGGTAACCGCCATCGCCAACGACTACGGTTACGCGGAGCTGTTCGCCCGCCAGGTGCGTGCGCACGGGCGGTCCGGCGACATCCTCCTGCTGCTTTCCACCAGCGGAAAGAGCCCCAATCTGCTCCGCGCCGCCGAGGCAGCCGCCCGGCTCAATGTGACCACCTGGGCACTCACGGGACCTGGTCCGAATCCGCTGGCCTCCTGCTGCGACGACGCCGTGGCCATCGACGCCGTATCAGCCAACGCACAGGAAGGTCACCTCATCGCACTGCATGCCATGTGCCGGTCCTTCGAGGCCGAGATCGCCCGCAGGGACCGGACGGCCGCCGGGTCGGAGGACGATCACGGATGAGGATGACGGTAGTGGGTGACGTGCTGCTGGATGTGGACCTTGCCGGCGAAGCAACGCGGCTGTGCCCGGACGCTCCGGTCCCGGTGGTGGACGTCGCTGAGGTTCGGCGGCGGGCGGGCGGCGCGGGGCTGGTGGCCCGGATGCTGGCCAGGGACGGGCACCGGGTCACCCTGGTGACGGTGCTTTCGGACGACGACGCGTCCCTGGAACTCGAGGGCGCGCTCGGCGGCGTGCGGGTTGTGGCCGGGCCTTCGGGGGCCAGGACGCCGGTGAAGACCCGTGTCCGGGCCGGCAGCCACCCTGTGGTCCGAGTGGATGAGGACTGCAGCCGGCCGGAGGTTCCCGGGGCGACGGCCGGCATGCTCAAAGCCATTGAGCAGTCAGAGGTTATTGTCGTTGCCGACTACGGCCGAGGCCTGGCGGCCAACGCGGAGATCCGGTCCCTGCTCACGACCCTGGCGGACGACGTTCCCATCGTGTGGGACCCGCACCCCGCCGGCGCTGTTCCCGTGCCGGGGGTTGCCGTGGCCACGCCGAATCTGGCCGAGGCCGCCAAAGCCGCGGGCATGGCGGCGGAGACACCTGCGGAAATCGAAGAAGCGGGCAACGTGCTGCTCGACCGCTGGCAGTGCAAGGCCGTGCTGGTGACCATGGGGGAGCGGGGCGGACTGCTGCTTGGGCGGCGGGATCGTCTGCCGCGGACAATACCGGCACCTCCAACGGCCGTCAGCGATCCGTGTGGTGCCGGAGACAGGCTCGCTGCCAGCCTGGCGGTGCACCTGGCCGAAGGCCGCGGCGTCGAGGACGCCGTGGAACTCGCCATCCACGAGGCGGCCGAGTTCCTGGGCGCTGGGGGAGTGTCTTCCCTGCCGGACCGCCATCGGCCAACTTGGCGGCATCGGCGTGACGAGGACGCCCCGGAGATGGCCCGGAGGGTCCGGGCCAACGGCGGAACCGTGGTGGCCACCGGGGGATGCTTCGACCTGCTCCATGCCGGCCACGCCCGGACGCTGGCGGCGGCCCGGGACCTCGGCGACTGCCTGATCGTGTGCCTGAACTCGGACGAGTCCGTGCGCAGGATCAAGGGCGAACAGCGACCCATCGTCAGCCAGCAGGACAGGGCCGAGCTTCTCCTTGCCCTCGAGTGCGTGGACGCCGTGATGATCTTCGAGGAGGACACTCCCGAGGCCTGCCTGGATGAGCTGCGCCCGGACGTCTGGGTGAAGGGCGGAGACTATAAGGCGTCACAGCTTCCCGAAGCAGGCCTCGTGGAAAGCTGGGGCGGCCGGTGCGTGACGGTGCCTTTTCACCAGGCCCGGTCCACGTCGGTCCTGGCAGATGCGCTGGCGAAGGTCAGCTGAAACAGACCCGAACGAAAGGAACACCATGAATGAATCGACCTTCCGGCCCGGCCGGGTGCTGGTCACCGGCGGAGCCTCCGGTCTGGGGGCCGCCGTCGTGGATGCCGTCCTGAAGGCGGGCGGCACTCCTGTGGTGCTGGACCGGGACATCCGGAACGTCGCCGCTGCGAAGGCCTTCGAGGTCGATGTCTCGGACCGCGCCGCAGTCAGTGAAGCCGTCCGGCAGTCCGCCGAAACGCTGGGCGGCCTGGATGCCGTGGTCACCGCTGCCGGAATAGACCGCTGCGGGAAGCTCGAGGATGTGGCCGCGGACGAATGGGAACGCGTCATCGGGGTCAACCTCATGGGGACGGTGTCGGTGGTCCGCGCGGCGCTGCCCTACCTGAAGGAATCCCGCGGCAGGGTGGTGACCATCGCGTCCACGCTGGGCAAACGCGCACTTCCTGAGGCATCGGCCTACTGCGCCTCGAAGTTTGGGGTGGTGGGCTTCAGCCACTCCCTTGCAGCCGAGACGGGAGGCGAGATCGGCGTGACCACGATGATTCCGGGCGGCATGAAGACCCGGTTCTTCGACGACCGGGCCGAGCAGTACAAGCCGCAGGACGACTCCCGCCTCAACGACCCCGCGAACGTTGCCCAGGCCATCCTGTTCGTGCTTTCGCAGCCCACGGGCTGCGAAATCAGGGAAATGCTCATCTGCCACGAGGAGGAAGGTTCATGGCCGTGAGCTGGCGGACGTCCTCGTAGACCGCCTCGGGGGCGACCGCCTCCACCGTGGGCTCATCGTGCTGGCACCGCGGGGCGGTCCAGCCCACCTGCGTGAGATCGACCCCGCAGACTTGGCACTGCGTGACCCAGCCGAGGTGGATCCGGTGCAGGCTGCGTCCCAGCGGTCCGGCGTTGATGGCGTTGCCGGTCCAGAACACGCCCACCGTCGGTGTGCCCAGGGCTTGGGCCAGATGCCGCGGACCGCTGTCGTTCGCCACCATGACGCTGCAGCCCGCAAGAAGTGCCGCGAGCTCGCCCAGACTGAGCTTGCCGGCCAGCGACTCCACCTGCGGTGCGGTGCCGTGCCCGCCGTTGCCGGCTGCCTGACCGGCTACCTGACCAGCTGACTGGAGGCGGCCGACGGCGAGCTCCACCACCGCTTCGGCCAGTTCCTTTTCGCTGTGGTCACCGATCACCAGAACCCGGAAACCGTCGTCGACCGCATTTCGCGCGACCGCCGCGAATCGTTCTGCCGGCCAGCGCCGCCGTGGATCCGTGGCGCCGGGATGGATCACCACGATGCCCTTGGCCCCGGGAACCTGGGACGGCCTGTGCAGCCTCGGTGCGAGCTGCTGGCTGAACTCCGGCAGGGCGCGGAGCCGGGCCTCCAGCTCAAGGGGCGGCGCCCCCGCGAACCCCGCCACCTCAAGAGCCCGCAGCGGTTCGTGTTGGTAGTACAGGTAGGGCACGGTGCGCTCCAGCCGCGCGGCGTCTGGAGTCCTGGTTCCGACGGTATGGCGGGCCCCGAGCCGGAGCAGGAACGGGTTGGAGTAGCGTCCGCCGCCGTGCAGCTGGACGGCGAGGTCGAAATGCCTGGCCTGCATGGCGGCGAAGAATTCCGCCAGCTCCCGCTCGTCCTCGGCGCCCGGCCGGACTCCCTCCGAGAACGGCAGAATCACGGTCTCGTCCACCGGCCCTTCGGTCTCCGACAGCAGCTCGGCATGGATGGGCGTGCCCAACAGCGTGATGGAGGCCTGGGGATAGGCGGCCTTGAGCGCAGCGACGGCGGGCAGCGCGAACATCAGATCGCCCAGGCCGCCGCCGCGCAGTACGGCGATCCGGGAGATTGAGGTGAATTTCTCCAGTACCGGGCCTACGCCGTACCCGGTTGTGCGTGCTCCGCCGAAATCGGCGTTGAAGTGCTCCATGGCTCAGCCCCTTTCGCTTCGGAACGAATCAGGTCGGAGTGACCGGCTTCTGTGCAGCCCACCATAAGGCCCCACACTCACGGGCCGCCAGCACCGAAACTGGTGAAGACGGGGGCGTGTAAAGCACCGGCTGCGGGGTACGGATCAGGTCAGGAGACGGCACGAACCGCGAGCCGCAGGGACCAGCAGCCTGCACAGCGAGGAGCCCCATGCACACCACCACCCAGGATTTCCAGACAACCGCACAAGACGAGCTGACCATCAGGAACCCCCGCACGGGCGAGCTCGTGGGAAGGTATGCTTCCGCACGGCCGGAGGACGTGGCACAGGCTATGGAGGCGGCCCGCGCCGCCCAGCCCGCCTGGTCCGCCATGCCGCCGGCGGAACGGGGCAAGCTCCTGCATGCCGCCGCTGCCGCCCTGGACGGCGCTGCCGCGGAGCTGGCGGAGATCAACGCGCGGGAGACGGGGCGCCCCGTGGAGGAGGCCCGGGCCGGGGTGGCTGCCGGAGTTGCCACGCTGGAACAGTATGCCGAGCTCGGACCGGTGCACCGCGGCCGCAGCCTTCGCGGCACCACGCTGGCGGCCGACTACACGGTAGCGGAGCCGCGGGGCGTTGCCGTCCTGCTGACGCCGTGGAACGACCCCGTGGCCGTAGCCTGCGGACTGATCGGCGCTGCGCTGGTCACGGGCAACACCGCCGTCCACAAGCCGAGCGAGCGCTGCCCCGGCGTCGGCGAACGGCTCGGCGAGGTGCTCGCTTCCGCCTTCCCGGCGGATGTTCTTCAGACCCTGACGGGCGGAGCCGACGTCGGCTCCCTCCTCACGCAGCAAATGAACGTGGATGTTTTTGCGCACGTCGGGTCGAGCGACAGCGGCGGGCGCATTGCGCGGGCTGCCGTGCTGACCGGGGCCCACGTGATCCGGGAAAACGGCGGCAACGATCCGCTGCTGGTCGATCAGGATGTGGACCCCGCATGGGCCGCGGAACAGGCAGCCATCGGTGCGTTCAGCAACAGCGGCCAGATCTGTACCTCGGTGGAGCGCATCTACGTCCACCGGGCCGTCGCGGAGCAGTTCTGCGGTGCGCTCGCGGCGCAGGCGCGTATGCGCAATCGGGACGGGATCGCACCGCTCGTGGATACTCGTCTGCGGGAGACCGTCGACCGGCATGTCTCGGAGGCGCTGGGGCTCGGTGCACGCGCGCTGGAGGGAGGGACAGTTCCTGATGGTCCCGGAGCTTTCTATCCCGCCACGGTCCTGCTCGACTGCACGGACACCATGGAGGTCATGACCGAGGAGACCTTCGGCCCAGTCGCTCCGGTGCGCATCGTGGAGAGCTTTGAGGAAGGACTGCAGCTGGCCGCCGCAGGCCGGTACGGGCTGGCCGCGACGGTCCTGACGGGCAGCATCGCCCATGCCCAGCAGGCCATCGCAACCCTTCCCGTGGGAACCGTCAAGGTCAACAACGTGTTCGGCGGCGCTCCCGGCGGTTCCGCCCAGCCACGCGGCGAAAGCGGGCAGGGCTTTGGCTATGGGCCGGAGCTCCTGGACGAATTCACCCGGGTCAAGGTGGTGCACATGGCGGCGGCCCCTGCCGGGACCGGCGCACCGGCGGAAGGTGCGGCGGAATGACGGCCGGGGAAAACCTGCCTGGCGGAAACCAGCCAGGTGCAGCCGGAGGGAACCTGCCTGGTGGAAACCTGTCTGGCGAAAACCTGCCTGGCGGGGACGGGCTGCCGCTTTCGGAGCAGCGCGGCCTGGCTGCCTGGCTGCCGCGGCGGCTTGCCGAGGAGCACCCGGCCGTCCTGGTGGTCGGCGACCTGATTCTCGACGGGTGGTGGAGTGGCCCCAGCGACAGGATGTGCCGGGAGGCTCCGGCTCCTGTGGTGGACATCAACCGCCGCGAATTCTCCCCGGGCGGCGCGGCGAACACCGCCATGAACCTGGCCTCCCTGGGTGCCCGGGTGGGCATCGCCGGACTCATAGGAACGGACGACGCCGGCATGGAGCTCAAGCGGCAGCTGCAGGCGGCCGGCGTTGACACCACCTTCCTGATGGAAGACCCGGAGCTGGTGACCACCACGAAAATCCGGATCAGCAGCGGCGGACAGGTCCTGCTCCGCTTGGACGAAGCCGCCGCAAAAATTCCGGAAGACGCCCTGGCGGCGCTCGCCGCTTTGGTGCCGGCCGCCGTCGAACGCCCGGACGCCGTGGTCATCTGTGATTATGGGACGGGAGTGCTGGCCGGGCCCGTCCGCGGGAGGCTCATCGGTGCCCTCGCAGGGCGCGCACCGAACCAGCTGGTGGTGGTGGATGCCCACGATCCCCGTCCGTGGGCGGGGGCGAAACCGGATCTCGCCACCCCCAACGCGCAGGAGGCTGCCAGGCTGCTGGACCTCCGCCTGGCCGGCGGTGCCGAGCGCGCCGCCGTGGTGACCGGGCACGGGCAGCAGCTGTTGCAGGCCACGGGTGCCCGGGCGGTGGTGGTCACGCTGGACCGCGACGGCACCGTGCTGGTGACGGCGGACGGCAATTCCCACAGGACCTGGGCACGGCCAACCACCGAGAAGCAGGCCTCTGGCGCGGGCGACACTTTCGTGGCCGCCCTGACCCTGGCCCGAGCCGCCTCCCTCCCGCTTACCGCCAGCCTCGATTTGGCGCAGGCGGCGGCGGACGTCGTGGTCCACCATCCGGGGACATCCGTGTGCGGCACGGAGGAGCTGGGGCGCTACCTGGAAAGCTTCGCTGACACGGCGCTGACGGCGGACGAGCTGGAACGGCATATCCGTGCCCACCGCAGCGACGGCCAGCGGGTTGTCCTGACCAACGGCTGCTTCGACGTGCTGCACCGCGGGCACACCCGCTACCTGAACCAGGCCAAGCAGTTGGGCGACATCCTCGTAGTGGCGCTCAACAGTGATGAGTCGGTGCGCAGGCTCAAGGGGCCGGACCGCCCCATCAACAGCGTGGCGGACCGTGCTGCCGTCATCGCCGCACTGAGCTGCGTGGACTACGTGACCGTCTTCGATACTCCCACCCCCATTCCACTGATCGAACAGCTCCGCCCGGAAATCTACGCCAAAGGCGGCGACTACACGCCGGAGATGCTGGCCGAAACAGGGGCTGTGGAGGCCTACGGCGGGCGGGTCTGCATCCTGGACTATGTAGCCGAGCGCTCCACCACCGCGATGGTGCAGCGTATCCGCAACGGCGAAGGTGCGGCGGTTTCGGAGGCGTAGCCTTTTACAGACTCAACTAGGGTTGAAGCATGACGGAAGCGGCGGAAAACTGATGGCACGGCGTGGCAAGGCCGGCGGCCGGACAGCGGATGCCGGTTCCCGCGGAGTCGTGGAGGCTCCCAGGCGTGCCCGCCCGGATGGACCCGTTGAGGGCGTCTACTACATCGACACCGGGGACTGCGAGCTGATCGCGGACCAGGACAATTCCAACGGCTGGCTGCTGCGCATCAATGGTGTGATGAGTTCGCACATCGACCTCGCCGATCCCCTCTTCCTTGACTTCGAGTACATGCGCTGGATGGCCGCCCTCATCGAGTCGCGCTGGCCCCCTGAATCCCGGCCCAGGCTGCGTGGCCTTCACCTGGGCGGCGGTGCCTGCTCCCTCGCCCGTTACTTTCACGCCGCTTACCCGGAAGCGCGGCAGGTCGTGGTCGAACTGGACGGGAAACTCGCTGAATATGTCCGCGGCTGGTTTGACCTCCCCAAGGCACCCCTGTTGCGCCTTCGTGTAGGGGAAGCCCGGGCCGTGACCGAAACGCTGACGCCGGACACCCGCGACTTCATCATCAGGGACGTCTTCGCGGGTGCATTCACGCCGCGGCCGCTGACAACCGCGGAGTTCACAGCCCACGTGAAACGGGTGTTGGCACCGGGCGGCGTGTATGTCGTGAATTCGGGCGACGGCCCCGACCTCAAGAGTGCCCGGGAGGACGCCGCCGCCATCGCCGCCGCCTTTGAGTACACGGTGATCGTCGCTGACCCGGCCATGCTCAAGGGACGCCGCTACGGCAACATGGTGATGGCCGGCAGCGACCTGCCGTTCGACGACGATCCCCGCCTGGCGCGCCGGCTCCTCGGAGGCGCCGTCCCCGCCCACATCTGGGACGACACCAAGGTCCGCGCCTTCGCCGCAGGGGCCACGGTCCGCCACGACCCTCCAGCGCCATCGGCTGCTGAGTAAGCGCCCTTTTCAGCCCGCAAACCGGCTACTCGGCAGCGGAGTGGCCGGCGGACGGGCTTCCGCCGCGCCCCAGCAGCGACTCCCGGTTTGCCCGCACCTCTTCGCGCACCGCCTGGACCACGGCCGCGACTGCGGGCCGCCGCATGGAGTCCGGCCGCAGCACCATCCAGTAGGGGAGCCGCTCCGCGACGTGCTCTGGCAGGAGGCGCACGAGGTCATCGTGCCGGTCCGCCATAAAGCACGGCAGGAACCCGATGCCGGCGCCGGCCCGGGTAGCCTCCACGTGGACAAACACGTTGGTGGAGCTCACTCCGTCCCGCATCGCCGGCACCAGGCGCCGCGGGGCATCGAGGTCGTCCACCTGCAGCATGGAGTCCACGAAGTACACGAGAGGGTGCGCCGTGAGGGCCTCCACCGTGTCCGGCGATCCGTTCTCCGCCAGATAGGTGCGGGACGCGTACATGCCCAGCATGTACTCGCCCAGGCGGAAAGCCTCGGCCCGGTGCACCTGCGGCTCACCCACCACCACCTCGATGTCGAGCCCGGAGCGCTGCTGCAGCGCCCGCCTCGTGACGGTAACGATTTCCACGCTGAGGCCGGGATGGTCGCGCCGCAGCTTGGCCACCGCCGGCGCGGCGATGTAGGCGCTGAAGCCGTCCGTCGCGGTCATGCGTACGACGCCGGCCACGGGGTCGGGCGGGCGGCCGGACGGACCCAGCGCGCGCACCGCGGTTTCCACCTGTTCGGCAACCATGACCGCCTGCGCGCCGAGTTCGGTCAGCTCCCAGCCGCCCGCTGCCCGGGACAGCACACGCCCTCCGAGGGCCTTCTCCAAGGCCGCGATCCTGCGTGACACGGTGGTGTGATTCAGCCCCAGAACCTGGGCCGCCGTCGTGAATTTCGCCGAGCGGGACACCGCGAGCAGCACGAGCAGGTCATCGGGGTTGGCTTCCATATCTGCAATTTTGCACGAAATACGTGCTGGATTAGCTATTGAGCCGGGAACTCTCTGCAGCAATACTCAGGTGAACCGAAAGTGCCGTGAGGCGGCACGTGTCAGCGCGGACACTTTGAGGAGCAGAACATGAGCGGAAAGACCCTGAACGGCCGCAAAGCCGTGGTGACCGGCGGCGCCAGCGGGATAGGCGCCGCCTGCGCCCGGGAGCTCGCCGCCCGTGGCGCCAAGGTAGTGGTGGCGGACGTGGACGAGGCGGGCGCTGCCGCCCTCGCCGACGAACTGGGCGGCACGGCCTGGGCCGTGGACCTTCTGGACGTGGATGCCTTGGCGGCCCTGAGCCTGGACTGCGACATCCTGGTCAACAATGCCGGCATTCAGCACATCAGCCCCATCGAGGACTTCGAGCCGGCAGCCTTCCGCCGGATCCTCACGCTCATGCTTGAGGCACCCTTCCTGCTGGTGCGGGCGGCCCTTCCGCACATGTACGCCAACGGATTCGGCCGCGTCATCAATCTTTCGTCAGTGCACGGGATCCGGGCCTCGCCGTTCAAGAGCGCCTATGTCTCCGCGAAGCACGGCCTGGAAGGGCTGAGCAAAGTGACCGCGCTGGAGGGCGGGGAGCACGGCGTCACGTCCAACTGCATCAATCCCGGGTACGTCCGCACGCCGCTCGTGGAGAAGCAGATTGCCGACCAGGCCCGCGTCCACGGCATCCCCGAATCGGAAGTCCTCGCCAAGGTCATGCTGACGGAGTCCGCCATAAAAAGGCTCGTGGAGCCTGAGGAAGTCGCCTCCCTTGTGGCGTGGCTGGCTTCGGACGACGCCGGGATGGTCACCGGCGCGAGCTACACGATGGACGGCGGCTGGTCGGCCCGGTAGCCCTGGCTACTCCGCCGGGGTTTCAGCCTGCCTGATGTACTCCTCCACGGCCGACTCCGGAATGCGGTACGACTTGCCGAAACGGACGGAGGCCAGGGCATGGGACTTGACCAGCCGGTAGACGGTCATCTTGGACACCCGAAGGGCCGCCGCTACTTCTGCGATAGTCAGGTATGCGGTAGGCAAATTTGCAATGGACATGGGTTCGCGCTCCTTGGTGGGGACGGGATGCTGGCCACCGGCTAGTCCGGCCGCCTCAGCTGCCGGTGGTCATAGAAATAGACGCGGCCGCCCGACCTGATGCCAACCGACGCTCCGTTGCGGACCTCAACGATGCCTTCCCTTCGGCCATTGAAGGGATCATCGCCCACCACGGCGTCGCCGATCTTGTAGGGGATGGCCGCCGTGCGTGCGCGGCTCAGTGTCTTAGTCAGGAACCCGGACAGCCGTCCGGCTCGGATGGGGGCATCGGCGGTGAACTGGATCATCGTGACCACTCCTTCGCAGTGTGACCTGGCGTCGATTCACTGGCGGTGCCGGGATCCGGTTGCTATTGTCGGAGGGGTCTCCGATCCGGGAGTGCACCGTGCGGACAACAGTAGGCAGTCACACCAAGAGCCACACGAGTAGCAACTACCTCACTTCTCCCGCGGGCGCCTCGCGGAACAAGAGCGTACTACCTGTTTTTGGGAACCGCCCTGCTGGAATGCCGCCGAACAGCGGGCCTCAGCGGTATCCTTTGGGGTCTGCCGGCAGGCCTGCCTCCTGCACCTCCGTAAGGTAGCGCCAGCAGTCCGGCTGTGAGTCGTCGACGTCGGTGAAACCGTACTCCCGGGCCAGGCCGCCGGAGGAGAAAGAGCCCCCTGAACGGCTCATGAGGTCCGGGTCGGCGGCGAGCGCGGCAACGGCGCGGCCGACGAACCGCGGGCTCTCCGAGATCGCGGCGAAGTAGGGGTTTACCGCCGCAGCGTCCCGCCAGTTCGCCTCGGTCACCCCGTAGTGCTCCAGCATCATTTCCGAACGCATCCACCCGGGGGTCAGTGCCACCGCTGTGCACTGGAACGGCCGCAGTTCCTCCGCCTGGCAGAAGGCGAGACGAAGCACCGCCCACTTGGCGAGGTCGTAGAACGCCGAAAGCCGGTAGTGGGTTGTGTTGTAGTCCTGCGTCCCGTCGGTCATCTCAACGACGAGCCCGCCCGGGCGCCGGATCAGCAGGGGCAAGGCGAAATGGCTCGTGACCAGGTGGGTGTCCACGGCGCCGTGCAGCATTTTCAGCCCGGCGTCCAGGCTGTGCTCCCACAGGGGAGTGTCCCACTCAACGAGGTTTTCGCCGCCCCAGACGTCGTTGACGAGGACGTCCAGGCGCCCCTGTTCGTCATCGATGCGGCGCACCAGCGCTTCCACGCCGGCTGCCTGCAGATGGTCGACCTCGACGGCGATCCCGGTGCCGCCTGCCGCGGTCACGAGCTCCGCCGTCTCTTCGATGGTTTCCCGCCGGCCGTACTCCGACGTGCCGTGCCGCGTTGTGCGCCCGGTGCAGTAAACGGTGGCCCCGGCCTCGCCGAGGGCCACCGCCGTTCCACGCCCCGCACCCCGCGTCGCACCCGCGACGAGGGCCACTTTCCCGTCCAGCGGCAAGTCCATGCCTAACGCTAACCCACGGAACTTCGACTGTGGAAGCAGCAGGGGATATCTGGGATTCCAGACACGGCGGCCGCGCCTGCGTATCTTGCAGGCATCGGGGAGGTGCACAGTTAAGTCACGGCTAAGTACGGTATCCCGGACACCAGCGCTTCCTGGGCCGGGGCGACGGAGGAACAGATGGCAGACAGCGCGCTCGCGCGGCGGAAAACAGTGGTCCCCACGGGTGCCGCGAAGGTGGCGTCGAAAGTCCCGGCGGCGGAAAATACCCTCCGCATCCTCAAACTGCTGGCATCCAAGCGGGGGCCGATGGCGGCGTCGAACATTGCCACGGCGCTGGGACTGCCGCGCTCCAGCGTCTACCACCTCCTGGGCGTGATGGAGGCGAACGGTTTCGTCCTGCATCTGCACGAGGAACAGCGCTACGGCCTGGGAATCAGTGCCTTCGAGCTCAGCTCGGCCTATTCGCGGCAGGAGCCCCTGTCGCGCCTCGGACGGCCCGTGCTGGCGTCGCTCGTGGATGCAATCGGCGAAAGCGCGCACCTTGCCGTCCTGCACGGGCGCGACGTGCTCTACATCGTCGAGGAGCGGGCCAAGAACCGGCCGTCCCTGGTCACCGACGTCGGCGTCCGGCTTCCGAGCCACCTCACCGCCAGCGGACGCGCCATCCTTGCCGCGCTGCCCAAGTCCCAGGTCCGCGCGCTGTACCCGAACGCCGCTGCGTTCAGTGCCCGGCACGAGGTGGAGGGGGCGATCATGAAGTACTCGGCGCTTTCCTCGCACCTGGACCAGGTCCGGCAGCGTGGCTACGCCACCGAACACGGAGAGGTGACGCCTGGCTTCGGCTCCATCGCCGCCGCCGTCACGGATCACCTTGGCTGGCCGACGGCGGCAGTCGCCGTCACGTTCCTCGAGGACAAACTGCCGGCGGACGAGTGGCCTGGGCTGGCCGCCCGGGTGCAGAAGGTGGCGAACGAGCTGTCGGTCCGCATCCACGGCCGTCCGGCGCAGTAGGCCTGCACCGGAGCGGCCGCGCCGACGGCCGAGGATGGTGTGCTTACGGCCGGTCGTATGCCATGTCCGCCGGAGCGGCCTGTGCCGCGGGAACCTGTGCCACGGGAAGCTGTGCGGTCTCATCCACGAGTTCCGCCCGGGCGCGGCCATGGCCGCGGACCCACAGCCGGTAGGCAAGCACCAGCACGCCCAGCCAGACTGCGCCCACGTAGAGGGCAACCCTGGAATCTTCAAAAGCGCCCAGGATCACGATCACCATGGCCATGAATGCGATGGTCAGGATGGAGGCCGCCGGCCACCATGGCGAGGGGAACTCCGACGCCGGCAGGCCCTTTCGGGCGATCTCCCGTTTCATGGCCACATTGGAGGCCAGGATCATCACCCACACCCAGACGGTGGCGAAGGTGGCGATCGAGGCGATCAGCAGGAACACGTCCTTGGGCATGACGGCGTTGAGGACCACGCCCACCAACAGGACGCCCGCCATCATCACCACGGTCATCCACGGAACCCCGTGCCGGGACACCTTGCCGAAGCTGGCCGGTGCGTGGCCCTGCCGGGACAGGCCGAACAGGATGCGGCCGGCCCCGAAGATGTCGCTGTTGATGGCGGACAGGGCGGCCGTTATCACCACGGCGTTGAGGATGTGCGGGGCGGCGGGGATGCCCAGGCCGCTGAAGATCTGGACGAACGGGCTGCCGTTGGTGCCCACCTCATTCCAGGGGAAGAGGCTCATCAGGACGCCGAGGGTCAGCACGTAGAACAGCAGCACGCGGACCGGCACGGTGTTCACTGCCTTGGGAATGACCTTTTTGGGGTCGGCCGCTTCGCCGGCCGTGACGCCGATGGTTTCTATCCCGCCGAACGCGAACATCACGACGGCGAATGAGGCCAGCAGCCCTTCGAAGCCGTTGGGGAACATGCCCCCGTGCTCGACGAGATTGCCGATACCCGGGGCGACGGTTGCTCCGCCTGCCTGGAACCCGAAGACGATGATGGCGGCACCGCCGGCGATCATCGCAATGATGGCCACCACTTTGATCAGGGAGAACCAGAACTCCAGTTCGCCGAAGACCTTGACGCTGAGCAGGTTGAGGGCGGCAAGGAAGAAGATGATGGCCAGGACCCAGATCCACCGCTCCACCTGCGGGAACCAGAACCCCATGTAGATGCTGAACGCCGTGACGTCCGCAATGGCCACGATCGCCATCTCGAACACGTAGGTCCAGCCGGTCACGAACCCGGCGAGGGGGCCGAGGTAGCGGCTGGCGTACTGGCCGAAGGAGCCGGACACAGGGTGCCGCACGGCCATCTCACCCAGGGCGCGCATCACCATGAACACGGCAGCTCCGCCGATCATGTACGCGAGGAGGACTGCCGGGCCGGCCTTCTGGATGGCTGAGGCGGAGCCATAAAACAGGCCGGTGCCGATTGCCGATCCTAAGGCCATAAAGCGGATGTGGCGGACATTGAGCCCGCGGTTCAGGACGGTGCCGACGGTCTTCTCCACCGCGGCGCCCACGGTGCTGCCGGCATTTGCGCTGGTTTCGGGCGCGGCCGGTGGGCTGTTTTCGGGCGCGCCTGTTGAGGCTTCTGTTGGGGCTTGCTGCATGCCAATACCTTCTCGTCATTGGGAGGGGGATCGCTATCCAGCAGACCATTGCCGGCTCGCAGGTGATGTGCCTCACGGAGCTTTGGTGTCTTTGATTCCAGACTGTCCGGGCTGTCCAGGCTGCTCCCGGCGGAGCGCGAACGGACACTTGTGATCCCGGGGCAGTGGGGTGAGCCGTGCTTGCGCCATCAATAATGTCAGTGCCCACTGAGATGCTTTGGGCATGGAAAGCAGAGCCGCTGTGGAGGCGTTGAAGGCCGTGGAGGCCTCCCTCGCGGCGCTGGCTGTTGTCGTCCGCCGCGGGGCGGCCACCCTGGGCTCGGCCGCTGCGGACCCTCTTCGTGATCACGCGGATGCGTGCCTGGACAGCCTGGCTGAGGTGGCCAAGGTGGAAGCAGGAATGGCCGCCCTGAAAGTGCACCTGGCCGCTGGATATGCCGGTGCCGCCATGGCCATGGCAGCACCGGGCATGTCCCCGCAGGAACAGGCCGCCCAGGACATGGCGATTACCGCGGAGGTCGCATGCGTCCTGACGGTCAGCGAACGCACGGCCGGGGCCTTCCTGTCCGAAGTCCGCACGCTCACCACCGCCCTGCCGCTGACGTTGTCCGCCCTGCAGGCCGGGAGTATTTCGTGGCAGCACGCCCGGGTCATGATCGACGAAAGCGCCAACCTTGACGGGGGAGGGGCCACGCGCATGGAGGCGCATTTCCTGGACAAGGAGGCGCCCAGCCCGGCACGGGGCTGTCCGGCCGGGGAACTTGTGCCAGCCCGGTTCCGTGCCAAGGCCCGGACCTGGCGCGAACGGCACCACCCGGTCAGCATCGAAAAGCGACATTCCCGCAGCGTCGCCGACCGGCGGGTTGAGTACACACCGGACCGCGACGGCATGGCCTGGCTTTCTGCCTACCTCCCTGCCGGCCAGGCTGCCGGTATCTGGGACCGCATCACTACCGCCGCAAGAGCCTTGCAGGGACCGGAGGAGGCCAGGACCCTTTCGCAGCTTCGTGCGGATGTCGCCGCCGCCTGGCTCCTCACTACTGGCCGGGAACGAACAATGTCCGGCACTGCGGAAGGCATGGAAGACGGCATCCTCGACGACGCCATCCCTGAAGACGGCGTGCGGGCAAGCCAACCGCCATTCGGTGAAGTTCCGTCTCCGGCAGCCCAGGTCCTCATAACCGTTCCGGTGCTCTCGCTGCTGGGTCTGACTGACGAGCCGGCCATGTTGGACGGGTACGGCCCGGTTCCGCCGTCCATGGGTCGCGCCCTTGTGGCGGACGGGGCGTCCTCGTTCCTGAGGGTGCTGATTGACCCGCGTGATGGCGCGCCCTTGGAGATCGGACGGACCAGTTACCGGATCCCCAAAGCGCTGCGCCAATGGCTGCGGCTGAGGGACGGCAAATGTCCGTTCCCCGGCTGTAACAACCATTCCCTCGACAACGACGCAGATCATCTCCTTGCCTGGGCTTCCGGCGGGTCCACCGGGATCAGCAACCTGGGCCAGCCCTGTCCCAAACACCACCGCCTCAGACACACCACCGCATGGACGCCCACCCCCGCCAGTGCCAACGATCCGCCCGGCTGGACTTCACCCACGGGCCGCAACTATGCCAGTGAAGAACCCGACTGGGAACCACCACGATGGCCGAGCGAGATCCTTGCCATGGCCAACAATATTGGCCCCGGAACGCCCGGAACGCCCGGAACGCCCGGGCAGCCTTACAACAACCGTGGCTCCGCGGTGCCCGGAACTCCTGGCATGGACAGTGACCGCGACCTGGTGGCCCCCGAAGACCTGCTGCCCGAGATCGAACTGACGGATCATCCCCTGGCCGAGGACCCATTCCGCGACTGGGCGGACTTTCTGTCCTCGGAGTCATACGCGGCCCTCCAGGAAAACGCAGTCCTCTAGGAAAATGCGGCCCCCGCCGCCATCTCCTGCTCAATATGCGTCGCAACTCATGGCGGCGGCTTGCGTTCCTTGCCGTCCCGATGGCCGCTGGTCCTCCTTCGCAGGACAGGGGAAGGGTGCGTCTGGAATACCGGACAGCACCCGTTCGAAAGCCCTGTCGGGCCTGTCCCCGAGGGGCTTTAGTTGATACAGAAGCACTTCACCGAACCACCCCAGCAACACGAAGGAGCCCCTCATGGCACCCGCCGACTTCACCACCGGTGCCCGCCCGGTCAAAGCAGCCCGAGGCACCGAGCTCACCGCAAAATCCTGGCAGACGGAAGCCCCGCTGCGCATGCTCATGAACAACCTGGACCCAGAGGTGGCCGAACGCCCGGACGATCTGGTGGTCTACGGCGGCACGGGTCGCGCCGTCCGCTCCTGGGCCGCGTTCGACGCCATCACCCGGACCCTGGAAACCATGGAAAAGGACGAGACCTTGCTGGTCCAGTCCGGCAAGCCTGTGGGTGTGTTCCGCACCAACGAGTGGGCGCCGCGCGTGCTGCTGGCCAACTCCAACCTCGTCGGCGACTGGGCCAACTGGCCCGAGTTCCGCCGGCTCGAGGCCGAGGGCCTGATGATGTACGGCCAGATGACCGCGGGCTCATGGATCTACATCGGCACCCAGGGCATTTTGCAGGGCACGTTCGAGACCTTCGCCGCCATCGCCCGCAAGCTCACCGGGGACGAGAACGGCACCCTCGCCGGCACCCTGACCCTCACCGGCGGCTGCGGCGGCATGGGCGGTGCCCAGCCGCTCGCCGTCACACTGAATGACGGTGCCTGCCTGATCGTCGACGTCGACGAGACCCGCCTGCGCCGCCGGGCGGGCAAGCGCTACCTCGACGAGGTGGAAACCGACCTCGACACCGCCATCGCCAAAGTGCTCAAGGCCAAGGAGGAGCGCCGCGGCTGGTCCGTCGGTTATGTCGGCAACGCCGCCGAGGTCTTCCCCGAGATCCTGCGCCGCCACAAGGCCGGCGAACTCACAGTTGACATCGTCACGGATCAGACGTCCGCCCACGATCCGCTGAGCTACCTCCCCGAAGGCATCTCAGTGGAGGAATGGCACCGCGAGGCTGAGGCTGACCCGGAAGGCTTCACGAAGAAGGCCCAGGCGTCCATGGCCAGGCACGTCCAGGCCATGGTCGAATTCCAGGACGCCGGCGCCGAGGTGTTCGACTACGGCAACTCCATCCGCGATGAGGCCCGGAAGGGCGGTTACGCCCGTGCCTTCGAATTCCCCGGCTTCGTCCCCGCCTACATCCGGCCGCTGTTCTGCGAGGGCCTGGGACCGTTCCGTTGGGTCGCGCTCTCCGGAGACCCGGAGGACATCGCCGTCACGGACCGGGCCATCAAGGAACTCTTCCCGGAGAACAAGCACCTGCACCGCTGGATCGATGCCGCCGGTGAGCGCGTGGAGTTCGAAGGGCTGCCGGCGCGCATCTGCTGGCTGGGCTACGGTGAACGGGCCAAGGCCGGGCTGCTGTTCAACCAGCTCGTGAAGGAAGGCAAGGTCAGGGCGCCCATCGTGATCGGCCGCGACCACCTCGACTCCGGCTCTGTTGCCTCGCCTTACCGCGAGACCGAGGCCATGGCCGACGGCTCTGACGCCATCGCCGACTGGCCCCTGCTTAATGCCCTGCTCAACACGGCCTCCGGTGCCACCTGGGTCTCGATCCACCACGGCGGCGGAGTCGGCATCGGCCGTTCCATCCACGCAGGCCAGGTCTCTGTCGCGGACGGCAGCGACCTCGCGGCCGAGAAGCTCGAACGGCTCCTCACCAACGACCCCGGGATGGGCGTCATCCGCCACGCCGACGCCGGCTACGACCGCGCACTCGACGTCGCCAAGGAACGCGGCGTCCGCATCCCCATGCAGGAGTCCGCAGACTCTGCAGAAGCAAAGAAGTAGGAACACCACCATGACAACGATTACCCACGAACCGCTCACCGTCACCCTCGGCTCCAGCGGCGTGACCCCCGAGGACGTCGTCGCCGTCGCGCGCCATGACGCCAAGGTGACCATCTCCCAGGAAGCCTTGGACACAGTGGCCAAGGTCCGCGCGCACATCGATGACCTCGCCTCCAGCGATGTCCCTGCCTACGGAATCTCCACCGGATTCGGCGCGCTCGCCAACCGGCATATCCCCAATGAGCTCCGCACACAGCTGCAGAAATCGCTCATCCGGAGCCATGCTGCCGGCATGGGGCCTGCAGTGGAGCGCGAAGTGGTCCGCGGGATCATGTTCCTGCGCGCCAAGACCCTCGCCTCCGGCCGCACCGGCGTCCGGCCTGTCGTGCTGCAAGCCATGGTTGATGTGCTGAACGCCGGCATCACACCGGTGGTCCGGGAGTTCGGTTCGCTGGGCTGCTCCGGCGACCTCGCGCCCCTCTCGCACTGTGCCCTGGTGCTCATGGGCGAGGGCGAAGCCACGGGGCCTGACGGTGAACAGTATGGCGGCAAGGACGGACGCCCGGTGGCAGAGCTCCTCGCCCGGCACGGAATTGAGCCGGTGGTCCTCGCGGAGAAGGAGGGCCTGGCACTGGTCAACGGCACCGAGGGCATGCTGGGCATGCTCCTGATGGCCATCGCGGACATCCGGCAACTGCTGACGACGGCGGACATCACCGCAGCGCTCAGCGTCGAGGCGCTGCTGGGCACCGACCAGGTGTTCCTGCCGGAACTCCACGCCGCACTGCGCCCGCATCCCGGGCAGGCCGCCAGCGCCGACAACATGCTGCGGGTCCTCTCCAACTCACCGATTGTGGCCTCGCACCGCGTCGGGGACTCCAAGGTCCAGGACGCCTACTCGCTGCGCTGCGCTCCCCAAGTGGCCGGCGCGGTCCGGGACACCGTGGACCATGCGGACCTTGTTGCGTCACGCGAACTGGCTGCGGCAATCGACAACCCCGTGGTCCTCCCCGACGGTCGCGTCTCCTCCAACGGAAACTTCCACGGCGCCCCGGTGGCATACGTGCTGGATTTCCTGGCTATCGCGGTCGCGGACCTCAGCTCCATCGCGGAGCGGCGGACCGACCGCATGCTGGATCCCGCCCGCTCCCACGGGCTGCCGGCGTTCCTCGCGGGCGATCCGGGAGTGGATTCGGGGCTGATGATCGCCCAGTACACGCAGGCGGGGCTCGTGTCGGACAACAAGCGGCTGGCGGTTCCTGCCTCGGTGGACTCCATTCCAAGCTCCGCCATGCAGGAGGACCACGTGTCCATGGGCTGGCACGCCGCACGCAAGCTGCGGAAGGCCGTGGAGAACCTGCGCCGCGTCCTGGCGGTGGAACTGGTGGCGTCAGCACGCGCCATCGACATGCGCACGCAGCTTTCGGGAGGGGTCCTGACTCCGGGGCCAGCGGGTGCCGCGGTCATTGAAGTGCTGCGCAGCGTGGTCCATGGTCCCGGCACGGACCGGTACCTGTCGCCGGAACTGGAAGCGGCGGACAGGCTCGTGGCGTCAGGCGAGGTGCGGGCGGCTGCCGAATCCGCCGTCGGCAATCTCGCCTAAGGCTGAACAATGTGCGGCGCCGGGAAACATTTTCCGGCGCCGCCGAAATACTGTGCAACGCTGCGGGTTCCCGCGGCCCGATTGTAGTAGAACTGAAGATGTAGTGAAAGTCACATCAACGATGCTGTGGCGCAAGAACATCCACAAAGGGGTAGAAGTTCAAATGAAAGCACGCGGGGCAGTCCTGTCCAGACGTATCGCACACGCTGCTACGGTTTCCGACTGGGGATCATTGCAGGCGGGCGAGCGTGTCGAGATCCTCAAGCATGCGCACGTCATTGCGACTGGCGAGGTTGAGGAGATCTCACGGAGCGGCAACGTCCTCTGGCTTGTGGGCAGCGGTCATTCCGACTCGCAGCCCTTCATGAAGTCGGACGGCGTGCAGGTCCGGCGGGCCTAGTCCACCGGCACGTACACAGGGTTAGGCACACAAAAGCCCCCGACCCTGGCATCATCCAGCGCTGTTAGGCGACGGATGAGGTCAGAGGCGGGGGCTTTTTGCGTGTTAGGCTGCGATGTCCTCGTGCGTTTCGCCGAAGGGGACGGACTCGTCGAGGGCGACGGTGTAACGGCCGGGCTCGATCCGGGTGACGCGGATGCCGCAGGTGCCCTCTTGGGCCGCTGTTTCGATGAGGGCTTCAACGGCGCTCTCCAGGCCCTCGTGGACTTGGTCCGCGCTGGTGAAGGCCAGGTGGATGGACCGGGAATCCGAGGAGCCAGACGCGGTTGAAGAAGCGGTTGGGCGCTCCATGGTTGCTGTGCTCATGTACCGAACTTTCTGTATTTCAATGCCGAGGCAGAGACCAGTCTACCCTCTATAGCGGCAAACGTAAGATGACTGGCATTTGACCCGTGTGTTGACAGAGCTTGTCAGGTCAGCCTGCTTCGCCGGAACAACGGACGCCGTGCCCGGTTCGCGGCTAGTGTTGGTCACACCCCGCCCGCGCCGGATTGGAGGCGACCATGTTTGAAGCCGCAAGCATCATCTTCGCCGCGGCCGGTCTGGCCGTTTTTACCGCGGCCGTCCTGCCCAAGCTCCTCCGCAATGCGCCGTTCTCCATGCCCATGGTGTTCCTGGCCGCCGGCTTCGCCGTGTTCTGGCTGCTGGGCGACCTCCCGGACCCGGATCCCGTCCAGCACGCCGACTTCACGGTGCACCTGACGGAAGTCTGCGTCATCATCTCGCTGATGGGCGCCGGCCTGGCACTGGACCGTCCCGTTGGACGCCTCCGCTGGGCCACCACCTGGCGGATGCTGGGGATTGCCATGCCGCTGTGCATGCTCCTCCTGACGCTGCTGGGACTGTGGGTGCTGGGACTGGGCCTTGCCGCTGCCGTGCTGGTCGCGGCCGTCCTTGCGCCCACCGACCCGGTGCTGGCGTCAGAGGTCCAGGTTGGTGAGCCCGCCGACGAGGTCGACGAGGCCGACAAGGAGGACGAGGTCAGGTTCGGGCTCACATCCGAGGCCGGGCTCAACGACGGTCTCGCCTTTCCCTTCGTGTACCTGGCCATTGCCATGAGCGTCGTGGGCACGTCGCCCGCCGACTGGTTCCCGGAATGGTTCGCCGTGGATGTCCTGTGGCGCACGGGCATGGGCGTGCTGCTGGGATTCGGAACAGGCAAGGTGCTGGCCCGGCTTTTCTTCTCTGCACGGCACGACAGCATCCGGCTCTCCAACCACTCCGAGGGGTTCGTTGCCCTTGCCGCCACGTTCCTGGCCTACGGAGTGACCGAGATGATCGAGGGCTACGGCTTCATCGCCGTTTTCGTGTGTGCCGTGACCATCCGGGCGGCAGAGCATACCCACGGCTACCACAAGGTCCTGCACTCGTACGTGGAACAGCTCGAGCGGCTGATGACCGTGGTAATCCTGGTCCTTCTCGGCGGGGCCATCGCCAGGGGACTGCTGGCCGGAGTCGGCTGGGCGGAGGTGGCCGTCGCACTGGCCTTCCTGGTTCTGGTCCGTCCGCTGTCCGGCTGGCTGGCCCTGGCCCGGGGCAAGACCGGTCCGAGGGAACGGATCGCCATTTCCTTCTTCGGCATCCGGGGCATCGGCTCGCTCTATTACTTGGCCTACGCGCTCGGCAAGGGCGAGTTCGGTGGCCAGACGGACGACCTGTGGGGCATCGTGGGGCTGGTGGTGGCAACGTCCGTGGTGCTGCATGGTGCCACCACCGCGCCGGTGATGCAGCGGCTTGACCGGCTCCGGGAACGCCGGGCGGCCGAAAGGTTCGGCGACGAGGGGAAGGCGCCGCACACTCCCGTTTGAGGCGCTCTTGTCCGGTCCCGCCTGCGGGTCCCGGCAGGCTGTGTGGCCTGCATACAGGGCAACGCGTATCCTGAAGTCAATCGGATGCATGGTGAGCTGGAAGCGTGGCAGTAATGAGGTTTTTGTCGCGGACTGGGCGGGCCTTGTCAAGGATGCTCGGATTCCTGCTCGTCAGCGCAATGTGCGGTGTCCTGGTGGCGAGCTTCCTGGTGCCCGCCGCGGCCCTGGCCGGCACGACGGTCAGCAGGTCGATCGACTATTTCAACAGTCTTCCCACGGAACTGACCGTGCAGCCGCCGTCGCAAACCACCAGGATGGTAACGGCGGACGGGAAGCCGATTGCCACGTTCTACGCGGAAAACCGCGTTCGGATCCCGCTTGACAAGATGTCCCCGTTCATCAGGAACGCAGTTGTGGCCATCGAGGACACACGCTTCTACGAGCACAGCGGCGTGGACGCCCAGGGCGTTCTCCGGGCGCTGACCAGCAACCTCACCCGCGGCGAACGGCAGGGCGCGTCCACGCTGACCCAGCAATACGTCACCAACATCGTCAACGAAGCCATGATCTCCGCCGGGCGCGAGGACCAAGTGGTCCTCAGCGGGCAAAAGAGCATGGGTGACAAGCTGCGCGAGATGCGCCTGGCCATTGCGCTGGAAAAGAAATACACCAAGGACCAGATCCTTGAGGGGTATCTCAATATCGTCTTCTTCAACCGCAGTGCATATGGCATCGAGGCGGCCGCCCAGTACTACTTCAGTGTTCCTGCCAGTAAGCTCAGCCTGCCGCAGTCCGCGCTGCTGGCCGGACTGGTCAACAGCCCCAGCTTCTACGATCCCGTGGCCAACCCGAAGAACGCCATCCAGCGGCGCAACCAGGTCCTGGATTCCATGCTGGCCGAAAGCATGATCACCAAGAAGGAGCACGCCGCCGCCAAAGCTGCACCCATCGGGCTCAAGCTCCGGCCGTCAAGGCAGGGCTGCGCAGCCGCCACGATGGCCCCGTATTTCTGCGATTACGTGAGCCACCTGATCCTTAACAACCCCGCGTACGGCGCCGACACTAAGGCCCGGGAGCAAAAGCTGTACCGCGGCGGCCTGACCATCACCACCACACTCGACAGCCGGCTGCAGACGGCTGCCCAGGCGCAGGTGGACGCCACGGCCAAGCCGAACCCGGGCAAATGGGGCGCCTCCCTGGTGTCGGTGCAGCCGGGAACCGGCAAGATCCTCTCCATGGCGCAGAACACGGTATTCCTCCCGCAGCCCGGGAAGTTCGATACGCAGCTCAACTTCAACGTGGACTCCAGGGACCCCAACGGCAACGACCTCAATGGCGCCGGCGGATTCCAGCCCGGGTCGACCATGAAACCGTTCACCTTTGCGGAGTGGCTGAACCAGGGCAGGACCATAACGGAAAGCGTGGATGCGTCCAAGCGTGAATATCCGCTCGGCTTCAAATGGCGGTCCTCCTGCGGCAAGGTGGCCGGCGCGTACAGCACGAAGCAGCGCAGGGCGGGCCTCGAGGCGGCCGATGACCTGCAGAACGCCGACGAGGGCTATTACCGGAAGATGCCGGTCAACTACGGGCTGTACAACTCCATCAACACGGCAACGTTTGCCTCAGCGGCGCAGCTGGATTTCTGCGGCATCCAGAAGATGGTCAACGCAGTGGGCCTCCACAGCGGGTTGGACGGCTCTCCCATTAACATGCACCAGCTGGGCAACGTGCTGGGCGGCACAGGCGTGGCACCCCTTCACATGGCCAACTCCTTCGCCACCTTTGCCGCCGACGGCCAGTACTGCGCCCCGATCGCCATCCTGCGGGTAGCAGACCGGGCCGGGAAACCGCTTCATGCGCAAACCCCCAAGTGCCAGGACGCCATAGACCGGGACGTCGCACGGGGCGTGACCTCCGTGCTCCAGGACGTTCTCAAGGTGGGGTCGGGGATCCACATCAACCCCAAGATCTCCGGGCGGCTGCCGGTGGCGGCCAAGACGGGCACGAACAACAGCAACGGTGCCAGCTGGGTGGTTGGCTACACCTCGGGAATCGCCACGGCATCCTTCTTCGGCGACGCCCTGGAGGGCCAGAAACGTGCGGGCCGGAACCTGACTATCAACGGAAAGTTCTATTCGCGCATCGACGGCTACATGATCGCCGGGCCGCAGTGGGCGAATTACACGAACAAAGTGGCAGGACTGTATCCGGCGGAAGCATTCCCAAAGCCGCCGTCCTCCATGGTCAAGAAGGCCTCCCCGAAGGCGCCCGCCGCTTCGTCCAAGTCCAAGGACCGGGCCGGCTTCTCTGACTAGCTGCGGCCTGGCTGCGATCCTGCTGCAGCGATCCTGCTGCAGCGATGTGGGTCAGTGACGCGTGTCCAGCAGGGTGTTGACGAGCCGCGCTGCCACCCGGGCGGTGCGGCCGTCGATGTCGAAGGCCGGATTCAGTTCCGCCACGTCCGCGTGCAGGAGCTTCCCGCTGGCGGCTGCCTGGCGGCATACAGCTGAGACCAAAGGCAGGGGGACGCCGAATGCCGCCGGCGCGCTCACGCCCGGAGCCACCGCCGCGGGCAGCACGTCGAGGTCGATGGTCAGGTACAGGACGTCAATGTCCGCCAGAAAGTCAGACACGAACGATTGCACCGCGTCCTGGGTGCAGTCCTCGTCCAGGAGATATTTCACTCCGAGACGATCGGCGGTGGAGAACAGCGCCTGCGTGTTGTTCGGTTGGGAAATGCCGACGACGGCGTAGTTCAGTTCGCGGCCCGCGGCGGCCTCCGCCTGGGCCATCTGGAGGAACGGGGTGCCGGAGCTGGGGGCAGGTTCGTCGCGGAGGTCGAAATGGGCGTCCAGGTTGAGGACCCCGAGCCGCTGCCCGCCGCGGACGGCCTCGGAGCCGGCGACACCGAGGTAGCTCGCAAAGGCCGTCTCGTGGCCCCCGCCGAGCAGCACAGTCAGGTTGCCCGTATCAAGGAGGGACGAGACCGCCACGCCGGCCCGCGCCTGGCCGGCTTCGAGGTGGCCGTCCCGGACTGACACGTCGCCGGCGTCGAGGACGGGTCTGTCCAGGTGAAAGGCCAACGGGCCCAGCGCACCGCGGATGGAGGCGGGCGCTTTTGCGGCACCGGTCCGGCCCTTGTTGCGGCGCACGCCCTCGTCGCTGCAGAATCCGAGAATCACGGCAGGGCGCGAGGCTGGTGTCGACGTTCTCCCCGTGGACTCGGCTGGCGAGGCAGCCCGGACGGGCGGGTCGGGGCGCAGCGGACTGCGGTCCTGCCGGGCTTCTGCATACGGGGTCACCGCCTGCCACCACCGGCGGTGGGCTGCACCGTCACCGTCGAAACGGCCCGTCCACGGGTGGGGCTGAACATCGACCGAGAGCGCGGGAAAATCCATGCTCCAAGCTCACCGCACGGAGGGAGCGAAAACCAGCCATGCCGCCGTCGGGATGTCTGAAATCCCGGAACCTCCTCCCGCGAGATGACATTTGGCGGCAGTATTCCGGAGAAACACTGCCGTCAAATTCCTTCTGGATGCCCGGCGGGGCGGCATCAGGCCATGCCGAGCGCCTGTTCGATGGGTCCGATGGCGAAGAACAGGACGAATGCTGCGGCCACTGCCCACATGAGCGGGTGGACCTCCCGGGTGCGGCCCTGGAATGTGCGGATGAGGACGTAGGAGATGAACCCCGCGCCCAGGCCGTTGGCGATCGAGTAGGTGAAGGGCATCAGAGTGAACGTGAGGAAAGCAGGAATGGCGATGCCCCAGTCCTGCCAGTGGATCTTGCCCACCTGGGCCACCATCATGAAGCCGACCACCACGAGGGCGGGGGCCACGGCCTCGAACGGCACCAGGTTGATGAGCGGGGTGAAGAACATGGCCACGAGAAACAGCAGTCCGGTCACGATCGAGGCAAGGCCTGTCCGGGCACCTTCGCCGATGCCCGCGCCGGATTCGACGTAAATCTGGTTGGAGGACACGGACGCACCGCCGCCGACGATGGCGCCGAGGGCGTCCACCTGCAGCACACGGTCAACGTTGGGGATGTTGCCGTCCTTGTCCACCGTTCCTGCCTCGTTAGCCAGGCCCACCATGGTCCCCATCGCGTCGAAAAAGATGCTCAGCAGGATCACGAACGCGAGGAGCGCGGCCGCCACGAAACCGAGGTGCTCGAAGGCGCCGACGGGGTCCGCCTTGCCAATGAGGGAGAGGTCGGGGGCAGCCCATTCGGTGAACGTCGGAGCGACCAGCGACCAGCCCTGCGGGTTGTAGTTCGTGCCGTCGAAGCTCGGTCCGATGCGCAGCGTGACCTCAAGGATCACGGACAGGATGGTGGAGACGATGATGCCGATCAGAATGGCGCCCCTGATGTTGCGCACCAGCAGGGCTATGGTCAGGATCAGGCCGAACACGAACACCAGCGTCGGCCATCCCAGAAGTTTGCCGTCAAATCCGAGGCCCAGGGGGACGGTGGTGCCGGCGGCGTCCGGGATGCGGCGCACAAAGCCGGCGTTGACCAGGCCGATCAGGGCTATGAACAGGCCGATCCCCACCACGATCGCCGTCTTGAGCCCGTCCGGGACAGCCTTGAATACCGCGGTCCGGAAGCCGGTCAGGACCAGGATCAGCATTGTGGTTCCGGAGAGGACAACCAGGCCCATCACGTCCGGCCAGGTCAGTCCAGGGTTGGTGGCTACCGTGACTGCTACGAATGCATTGACGCCCAGTCCGGTAGCGATCGCGAACGGGTGCTTGGCCCACGCACCCATGAGGATCGTCAGGATGCCCGCAGCGAAGGCGGTGACGGCCGCCACGGCGGGGAAGCCGAGGGTGGCACCCGAGGAGTCCGGGCCGGAAAGAATCAGAGGGTTCAGCACCACGATGTAGCTCATGGCGAAGAACGTGGCAAAACCGCCGCGGATCTCGCGGGAAAAGTTTGACCCCCGTTCGGAAATTTTGAAATACCGGTCCAGTGCAGAGCCCTGCTTAAGCATTAGTCCTCCGGGGGTTTGTGGGGATGCTTGCATCCTATTCGGTCAGCGGGATGCTCCCCGGTGAATTCGCCTAGTCTGTAAGGAAGCCAACACGAGGAGAAATCCGCCCATGCATTCCATCCGCCAACTGCTGACCGCCGTCCTGGGCGCCGTCGGCTTCGCTGCCCTGCTTTGTGTCGCCGGTCCGGCCTCCGCCCACGACGCCGCCGTGTCAAGCAGCCCCGCCGACGGCGCCACCGTTGCGGCGCCGCCCGCCAAGGTATCCATCACCTTCAACAACAACCCGATGGGGTTGGGTTCGCAGGTGCGAGTCAATGATGCCGCCGGCGCGGACTGGGCGGACGGCAAGGTGGAGATCGTTGACAACGTGGCCTCGCAAAAACTGCGCGAGGGAGCCCCCGCCGGCAAGTACACAGTGCTGTGGCGCGTGGTCAGTTCGGACTCGCATCCCATCGAGGGGACGTTCACCTTTACGGCAACCGCCGGGGCGGAAGGCTCGACGGCGGCGGCGGCGGTTCCCACGGTCGGCACACCGCAGCCGGGTGTCACCCCGGCCCCCGAGGCTGCGCCGGACGCTTCGGAACCTTTCCCGTGGAGCCTTGTGGTGTTCGTCGCCGTGGCCGTTGGCCTGCTCGTAACCCTTGGCGTCCTGGCACGCCGCAAGCTGGTTGTGGGGAACGATGAAGAGGACCCGCACGCCGGGGACGCGGCCGCAGGCGGCGCGGGCGCTAAGAGTCCTTAGAGCACAGGGCCTTAGACCGGGGCGGGGAGGGCCGCGAAGCTTCCCGTCAGGACAGACGGGACGCTGTCAGGGTTAACCTTGGCCGAAATTGCCCGGCCCACCACCTTGGCCTGCCGCAGTACCTCCTTGGGGGTAGGGGTGATGAGTTCGCCCACCCCCACGAGGTAGATGCCGACGGCGCGCATGGCGGCCACCAGGTTCTGGCCGACGGAGATGCCCAGATCGGTGAGCATCCGGCGCAGTTGGCCGTTGGCACACCGTGTGAGGATGATGTGGTCTGCCAGCAGCACGCCGTCGGGGGTATGGACCGCCCAGCGGTGGCGGGAATCGCCGGCCGGCGCAGAACCCATCTTGTCCAGCAGCACCGCGGAGGTGTCGTTCCGGATGTCCAGCTGGTGGCTCGCGGCGTAATTGCGGAGGTGGCGGATGATCTCGTTGCGCTCCTCCCTCGACGAGCCGCCGGGGTCACCGCAGCGTTGCGGGGGTGCCGGCTGGGAGGCCTGGGACGAACCGGGGAACTGCAGCCCGTTCACGGTTATCGAGTCCACGCCGCAGCGGCGGAGTTCGGTGGCAACGGCAAGGCCGGGAAGGCCGGCACCTATGACCACGGCGGTGGTACGTTCTGCCCTGCTGAGACCAGGCGTGCTTGACACTACAGCGTCCTCCTCGAAAATTTCGAGGTGCAGGGGCATCGGCGCCCTGCACCGTCCGCTGCCCCAGCAAGCAGACATAAACCATTGTCCGAACGTGTTGTGGCACACAGATATCGGATCAACAGCGCCTCGAAGACTACAGACTTTTTCGGCCGCTGGGTAGCCCATCCCGGACATTGAATGGGAAGCTCCCGGGGAGCAGGACCGAGGCTGGGGAGGGCATCCTCTGACGGGGCCCGGACGCGCGCGAAAAAGCGGGTGCAGGAGTTGCCTTCAGGAGCCCTTTGGCCTGCTTGCTAAGTGCTCTTCGACCGAGAATAGTTATGACAAAGAGCAGGTCTTTTACAATTCGGCAAAGAAGACCTGCCGGGTGACGGCGAAGGTGCCTCCTTCTGGCACAATGGCCGCATCACCAGGGCAGTACGCGAGGAGGCGGACCCACAATGGGCGCACACGAGTTGCATCCGGACCCGGCACGGGATGGCGGCGGCAGGTCCGCCAGGCCCGAGGGAATAGTGGTCGGCGTCGACGGCTCGGACCATGGGCAGTGCGCCCTGGTGTGGGCGGCCCGCGAAGCCGAGCGCCGCCGTCGTCCTCTCCACATAGTCACGGCCTACTCGGTTCCCATTTTCGCGGCGTCAGGCCTCGACGGCGGGTACGCCACCGTCGACGACTCCGTGATCCGTGAGGGTGCCGAGGCCATTCTGCAGCATGCCGTGGACAAGGTCGCCGCCTACAACATCGACGTCTCGGCCGCCGTCGAAAATGGGGACGCCTCCGGCGTCCTGCTGGAATTGTCTGAAACCGCTGAGCTCCTGGTCGTTGGAACGCGCGGACGGGGCGGCTTCGTGGGGCGGCTTCTGGGCTCTGTCAGCAGTGCGATGCCGGCACACGCCAAGTGCGCCACGGTCACCGTACCCCTGATCTGCGCAGACCGGCTGGGAGAAACCACGCAGGACAAGCACATCAGGGCGGAGCAGGCCAAGGCCGGCCGCAAGCCCGTGGAAAACGTCGTCGTCGTCGGCGTGGACGGCTCCGAACAGGCCCGCGTGGCGGTCCTCGAAGCCGCGGCCCAGGCCGAACGGCTCGGCGCACCGCTTCGGGTGATCTGCGCGGTGCCGCAGTACAGCGGCTCGCTGGCGTGGGTTCCCGCGCCAATGGACCGGGAAGCCCTGTTCGCCGACATTCAGGTCCAACTGAAGGCCGGTGTCGCCTGGCTGCAGAGCCACTACCCAGGGCTCGCCATCGAAACCCGGCTCCTGGACGGATCTCCGGTGGACGTGCTGGTGGACGCGAGCCGCCACGTTGAGCTGGTGGTCGTGGGTACCCGGGGCCGCGGCGGTTTCACCGGCATGCTCCTCGGGTCCACGTCGGACGGTGTTTTGCACCATGCCAAGAGCCCGGTCATGGTGGTGCCTGACAGGGAGGACCCGAGGCTTGCGGACCGTGCCAGCTTCGGGCCGATGCTTGGCGACTCATAACCCATGAGCGCGCTGGTCCTCGGCCTGGGCGCTGTCAACGCCGGCATGCTGCCCGAGGTGGGCGGCAAGGCCGCGAACCTTGGTGAGTTGCTGGCGGCCGGGTTGCCTGTACCGGAGGGCTTCTGCCTCACCACCGCTGCGTACCGTGAGGCGGCGGCTCCGATCGGACTCGACGAACTGCACCGCTCCCTGAAGGCCACGCCCGCCGACGACCTGGAAGCCCTCTCGGGCCTGGCCGGCAAGGTCCGTAGCCTGATCACGGCGGCTGAACTGCCGCCCGGAATCGCTGCCTCGCTGCGGTCGGCCTACGGCGCACTGGGCACCGCCGGGCAGCCGGACGCGCCGGTGGCAGTCAGGTCCTCGGCCACGGCCGAGGACCTGCCGTTTGCCAGTTTCGCCGGGCAGCAGGACACCTATCTGAACGTGGTCGGCGTGGACTCCCTGCTGGCCGCCGTGCGGAACTGCTGGGCATCCCTCTGGACCGACCGTGCTGTTGCCTACCGCGCCAGCCGCGGCATCGACCCGTCCACGGTGGCGCTCGCCGTCGTCGTCCAGCGCATGGTGGAAGCTGCCGTTGCGGGAGTCATGTTCACCGCGAATCCGGTGACGGGCCGCCGCCGCGAGTCAGTGATCGACGCCAGCCCCGGCCTGGGCGAAGCCGTGGTGTCCGGCGCCGTCAATCCCGACCACTTTGTGGTGGACATTGCTTCCGGGACCATCCTTGAGCGGCGGCTGGGAGATAAACGGCTCCTGATCCGCCCGGTGCCAGGGGGCGGCACCGAACACGTGGACCGGTCCGCCGCAGGAGGAAAGCCCTGCCTCACGGACCCCCAGATCCGCGAACTGGCCGCGCTGGGAAGCCGGGCAGAAGCCCACTATGGCGCTCCGCAGGATACCGAGTGGGCCATCGATGCTGCGGGCAAAGCCTGGCTGACGCAGTCACGCCCCATCACCACCCTCTATCCCGTGCCGGAGCGAATGCCGGAGGCCGGAGACGCGGCCGGCAGGGAGGGCACGCGCATCTTTCTCTGCTTCAGTCTTGCCCAGGGACTGACGCGGCCTCTTACGCCAATGGGGATCGCAGCCCTCCGGATCTTCGGGTCTTCGGTGGCCCGGGCTGCATCCTTCGATGTGCCCGATGCCAGGACAGGCCCTCCGCCTTTCGCCGAAGCGGGCCAGCGCATCTTCATCGACCTGACGGGCGTGGCCCGGAGCACCGTGGGACGCTTTATCGTCCCGAAGGCGTTTGACGTCATGGAGGCGCGCTCGGCAGCCGTGCTGCGCAGCGTCTTCACCGACCCGCGGTTTTCAGTCACCCGGCGTACGCCATGGGGACTGCTCCGGCGGGTGGGACCGGTGGTCCTGCGCGGACGCGTGCCGGAGTCCCTGTTGCGTGCCCTGCTCCAGCCGGAAGCCGCGCTCCGCCGCGTTGACCGTTTCACCAGGAACTTCAGCGACGCCTTGGAGCTTCCGTCCGGAGCGTCTCCGCTGCGGCGGCTGGATCACGCGGAGCGCGTGCTCGCACGGGTCTTTCCCATCGCGCCGGCCATCCTTCCGCTGCCTGCGCTCGGCTTTGCCCTCCTGGCCGTCGCTGGCAAACTGCTGGGCGGACGCGATCGCCGCAGGGATCTGCAGCCCATTCTTCGCGGGCTGCCCAACAACGTCACCACTGAGATGGATCTGGAGCTGTGGCGGCTGGCTACTGAAATCCGTTCGGACCGCGACTCGCGCCTTGCGTTTGAGGACCAGCCTCCCGCCGTGCTCGCCCAGCGCTTCAACGCCGGGAATCTGCCCGCCACGGCACAGCAGGGGCTGGACGCCTTCCTGGAACGGTACGGGCACCGGGCAGTTGCCGAAATCGACGTCGGCATGCCGCGCTGGAGGGACGATCCCACCCATATCCTCGGCGTCCTTGCCAACTATCTCCGGCTCGAGGATTCCGCGCTCGCCCCGGACCGCCAGTTCCGCCGGGCCGAGGCTGAGGCCGAGGCCCAGTTTGCCCGCCTCGTCGCGGAGGCCCGGTCAAGGGGCCACGTCCGCGGCGCCATTGTCCGGGCCGCACTGCGGCGGGCGCGGCTCTTTATCGGCCTGCGCGAACGTCCCAAGTACCAGATAGTTCTGGCGCTCGCGGAGGTCCGCAAGCAAGTGGCAGCCGCGGGGGCCGAACTGGCACGCCAAGGACGGATTGCCCGGGCCGGCGACGTTTTCTTCCTGGACTTCGCCGAGGTGCGGCAGGCCCTGGGCGGCACAGACATGCAGGACCTCGTGGCACGGCGGCAGGGGGCCTACTATCTGGAGCTGGCCCGGCGCCACATTCCGCGGATGCTGCTGTCCGACGGCACCGAACCTGAAACTGTGCTGGCAGCGGGTGCCGCCGTGGACGGCTCGCTGGTCGGTAGCCCGGCGTCCGCGGGAATCGCGACCGCGCCGGCGCGGGTCATCCTGGACCCGGTGGGGGCACACCTGGAACCGGGCGAAATCCTCGTGGCCCCGTCCACGGATCCGGGGTGGACCCCGCTGTTCCTCACCGCCGGCGGCCTCGTCATGGAAATGGGGGGCCCCAATTCGCACGGCGCGGTGGTGGCGAGGGAGTACGGCATACCCGCCGTGGTCGGCGTCCCGGACGCGACGTCCCGCCTCCGGACGGGCCAGGAAATAACGGTCGACGGCGGCGCCGGCACCGTGGTGCCCGGCAGCTAGAAGCCCGCGCAGTCAGATGCTACTGCGGGCGCTCGGCCACTTCCTCCTCCGGACATAGCGGACAATGAGCCAGACAACGAAGAGCCCGAGGCCCGTATACACGGCAAAGTTCAGGTACCGCGAGTACTGCTCGACCATGGAGTATTGGCGCCCGAGGATGGATCCCAGACTGACCAGGGTACCGTTCCAGATGCCGCTTCCCGCGATGGTGAAAAGACTGAAGGTGCCCAGATGCATCCGCTGGGCGCCTGCCGGCAGCGAGATGAAGCTTCGCACACCCGGAAGCAGCCGGCCAAAGAATATGGCGGATTTGCCGTGGCGCCGGAACCAGTCATTTGCCGCTTCGAAGTCCTCACGGTCCACGAGGGGGAGCTTGGAGAGCAAACGTATTGACCGCTCGAGCCCCACCTTGACGCCCAGGAAATACAGCGCCAGGGCGCCCAGATAGGCGCCAAGTGTGCTGGTGACCAGGACCAGGCCCAGGTTCATGGTGCCCTGGCGTGTCAGGAAGCCGGCGAGCGGAAGGACGACCTCGCTGGGGATCGGCGGGAACACTGTTTCGGTCAGGGTAAGCAGCCCGACGCCCCATTCCCCCAGCGCCTCGATGGCCCGCGCCGCAAACCCGACAATTCCGGTCATCTCATCTACCTGACTGGAGGCGGCGGTCGGGGTGCGCATTGTTCAGGGCTCCTGAAGCTGGATCAACGGCGTCCGGTCCAGTCTGTCGCAGTAAATGTACTTAGGAAAGCTGGGGAGCAATCCGGGGCTGTCAGGAGAAAGGCGCCGAGGCGTACCCTGAGGATATATAAAGCTGCGACGTCGGAGCGGAGTTAGAGATGACCTCCAAGTGGCTGCGGTGGATGCCTGCCGCGGCCGTACCTGCTGTAATCGCTGCCGGGGTATTGGCAGGATCCGTACCCGCCAGCGCCCGTGATCCGCTGCCGGACAAGACGCCCGCACAGGTGCTTGCCATGATCGCACAGCACACCACCAAGACCCTGTCGGGGACGGTTGAGCAGACCTCGGAGCTTGGCCTGCCGGATGTTCCGCAGTTTGGCCCTACCTCCGGGGCAGGAACAGGCTCTCTGGCCGAACTGCTGACCGGCCCGCACAGCGCACGGGTTTACGTCGACGGACCTGCCAAGGTGCGGATCCAGGTCATGGATAGACTCGCCGAGCGGGACGCCGTGCGGCAGGGCAACGAGCTGTGGCTGTACAACTCCAAGGACAACACGGCCACCCATGTGACACTCCCGGACAAGGCTGCCGGCAGCAGTCCGCCGGCCACCAGAATGCCGGGATCCGTGCTTACCCCGGAGGAACTGGCTGCCCGGATGCTCGCCAAGATTGACTCCTCGACGGACGTGACCGTCGGCGACGACGTGGAGGTGGCCGGCCGCGCGGCGTACAGCCTGAGGCTGACCCCGCGGTCGGAAGGAACGCTGGTTGAGTCCGTGGCCATTGCCGTGGACGGCGAAAGGGGCCTGCCGCTCAGCGTTGAAATCCGCGCCCGCGGACAGGTCGAGCCAGCGTTCCGGGCCGCATTCTCCAACCTGAAGTTCGAGGCGCCGGACGCCGGACTCTTCAACTTCACGCCGCCGCCGGGTGCCACGATCAAGGAAGTGGTGGTACCGGGATGGCCGCACACAGCAAAGCATCCCGGCAGGCACCACGGGACACACCAGCTTCCGGGCGCCCGGCTGAACTCCCCGTCGGTGACGGGCTCGGGCTGGGAGAGCATCGTCAGCTTCCCGGCACGTGCCGCTTTGCCTGATGCGAGTGCACCGAACACGGGTACACCGAACGCCGGAGTGCCGTCGATTGACGGCCTGCTGGCCGACCCGCTGCTGAGGCAGGCCACGGTCACCGTCCCCGGAGGCCGGGCGATCTCGACATCCCTGCTGAACGTCCTGCTGACTGACGATGGCCGGGTAGTCGCCGGGTCCGTACCCTTGGAGCGGCTTCAGGCAGCCGCCGCCGCGAGGTGACGCCCACTCACCGGGGCCCGGGACTCGCCATCGAGACCCGGGAACTGACCAAGCGCTTTGGCCACCAGGTGGCCGTCGACAGGATTGACTTGGCTGTGCCGGAGGGATCCGTCTTCGGATTCCTGGGCCCCAACGGTTCCGGCAAAACCACCACCATCCGCTTGATGCTCGGCCTCGCCTCGGCCACCGGCGGTTCCGTCAGTGTGCTCGGCCTGGACATGCCGCGCCGGCTCGACGAAGTGCTGCCCAGGGTTGGCGCCCTGGTTGAGGGACCCGCGTTCTATCCGTTCCTCTCGGGGGCGGCAAATCTGCACCGTTTAGACGCCGCGGACCGGCATGCCGTTCCCGGCACCCGGCGTGCCCGGGTCACCGAAGCACTCGAGCGGGTGGGGCTGTCACACGCCGCCCGCAAGAAGGTCCGCGCCTACTCGCTCGGCATGAAGCAGCGGCTGGGAATCGCCAACGCCCTGCTCTCCCGGAGGGAATTGCTGGTCCTTGACGAACCGACCAACGGACTGGATCCGCAGGGCACCAGGGAGGTGCGCAGCCTGGTCCGCTCGCTGGCCGCCGACGGTGCCACTGTGTTTGTTTCCAGCCATCTGCTCGCTGAAGTGGAGCAGATCTGCACACACGCGGCGATCATGAGCGCCGGCCGGCTCGTGGCCCAAGGCACGCTGCCCGAACTCCGCCAGGCCGGCTCCGCGCAGCTGCGGCTTCTCACGCCCGACGCCGGTGCGGCCTCGGGCGTTCTGGCCCGGTTTGGCATGACTCCGGTCATCGGGCATCCGGACGGCCAGGGCGCCGTCATTACCGCCATAGTGCCTGACGCCGTGCCTGACGCCGTGGTGCCGGGAGCCATAGCTCCGGAATCAATCGTGGCGGCACTCGTGGCGGACGGCGTGCGGGTCCGTGGCTTCACTGTGGAGCGCGGCAGCCTGGAGGACCGCTTTGTGGCCCTGACGGGGGAGGGCTTCGATGTCGCGCAGTGATCCGATTTCGGACAGTAAGCAGACAATGAACAGCGCGGGGGAGGCCAGACGCCGGCCGTCCAGTGCATCGTTGTTCGGGTCAGAGCTGGCGCTGCTGTTCCGGCGGCGCAGGACCCAGGCCCTGCTGCTGGCGCTGGCCGCCATACCGGTGATGATCGCCGTCGTCGTCCGGATTTCCTCGTCGGTACCGCCGGGCCGGGGGCCGGCGTTCCTGGACCGCATCACCCAAAACGGGCTGTTCGTCGGCGTGACAGCCATGATCGTTGCTGTGCCGCTGTTCCTGCCGCTGACGATCGGCGTCGTGGCGGGGGACACCATCGCCGGCGAGGCCGGGCATGGCACGCTCCGGTACCTGCTCGTGGCTCCTGCCGGGCGCGTGCGTCTGCTCCTGGTGAAATACGTGGGGGTGGTGGCATTCTGCATCGCGGCACCGCTGGCGGTGGCACTCGCCGGGGCCGGCATCGGTGCCGCGCTTTTCCCCATCGGTCCGGTGACCCTGCTCTCGGGCGACGTGGTGGAGCCGGGCGAAGCATTCAGCAGAATGCTGCTGATCGCCACCTACCAGACGGTCTCGCTGCTGGGACTATCGGCGATCGGACTCTTCCTGTCCACTCTGACGGACGTGCCGGTGGGAGCCATGGCTGCCACGATCGTCCTGTCCGTGGCATCGCAGGTGCTGGACCAGCTGCCGCAGCTGGAGTGGCTGCATCCGTGGCTGTTCAGCCATTACTGGTTCGGATTTGCGGACCTGCTCCGCCAGCCCATCGGATGGGATTCCTTCACCGATAACGCCCTGTTGCAGGCGGGCTATATCGCTCTTTTCGGTGCCTTGGCATACGGCAGGTTTCTCAGCAAGGACGTGCTGTCGTAGGAGTATTCACCCGGCTAGTAGCGCGCCGCCACCGGGTAGAGCTGCATGCCGGCCATCGTGCCCAGATCCGTCACCGTGATCCCGGCGGACGGGTTCAGGGCCTGCACCACCGGGCGCGGACCTTTTGGGCGAGGAGCTTCAGCCCGAAGGCTCAAGCGTGCTGGTGCGATTCGTGCTCGGAATGGCTGGCAGGTTCGAGCTGAAAGGTGCAGTGCTCGGTGTCGAAGTGCGAGCCGAGGCAGGTGGTGAGCTTGTCCAGGACCTGATCAGCCCCGCGGGCGCTCAGCACGTCGTCCTCCACCACCACGTGGGCAGAGAACACCGGCACACCCGACGTGATGGTCCAGATATGGATGTCGTGGACCGCCACCACGCCCGCCACTGAGAGGATATGTTCACGGATCATCTGGACCTCCACCCCTTTCGGGGCGGCCTCCAGCAGCACGTCCACAACGTCCCGCAGCAGGTGCCAGGCCCGCGGCAGGATCATGACGGCAATGACGACAGAGGCGATGGTGTCCGCGGCAAGGAATCCCGTGAGCATGATCACCACGGCCGCGGCGATGACCGCCATTGAGCCCAGCAGGTCACCCAGCACCTCGAGGTAGGCCCCCCGGACATTGAGGCTTTCCTTCTGGGCGCCCCGCAGGATCAGCAGCGAGACAAGGTTTGCCGCGGCGCCGAGGACGGCGGCGTACAGCATGATGTCCGTCTGCACTTCCGGCGCGGCACCGATCCTTCGGACGGCCTCCGTGAAGATCACCACGGCGATCGCCACGAGGATCAGCGCGTTGGCGAGGGCGGCCAGGACCTCGGCGCGCTGGTAGCCATAGGTCCGCAGGTCACTGGCCGGGCGGGACGCGATCCACGCGGCCAAGAGCGCGATGAAGACGCCCGCCGCGTCGGAGAGCATGTGCCCGGCATCCGCGAGCAGTGCCAGGGATCCCGACAGCGCGGCACCTGCCACCTGAACGAGAACAACGGCCACTGTGATGGCCAGGACGGCGATCAGGCGCCGGCGGTGCTTGCCGGTCGCCGTGAGGCCCGGGGCATGGTTGTGATCGTGTCCCATGCCTATAAGGCTAATGCCAACCGAGTTAATCCCAACCGAGTTCGTGGAGCCGGTCGTCGTCGATTCCGAAGTGGTGGGCGATCTCGTGAACCACTGTTACGGCGACTTCCTCCACCACGTCCTCGCGGGACGAACAGATGTCCAGGATGGGCTGGCGGTAGATGGTGATGCGGTCCGGCAGGGAGCCCGCGTCCCACCACGAGTCGCGCTCGGTCAGGGGGACACCCTCATAAAGCCCCAGGAGCACAGTGTCCGGGTCCTCCCCTGGCTGGGGTGTGTAATCGTCCTCAATGAAGACGGCCACATTGTCCATGGCGCGCGCAATGTCTGCCGGGATCATGTCCAGGGCGTCGCTGACGGCTGCCTCGAAATCGGTTTCGGACATGTCGAAGCCGTGGGAATCGCTGGCGCCGTCCGGAACAATGGGAAGTCCTGGCGGCAGGTTTGCGGGCATACCCAAACTTTAGCGGGATCTCCGCCGGGTGAGGCCCACGCCCACCAGGCAGACGGCGCCGCCGACAAGACCCCAGACAGTGGGGATTTCTCCGAGTACAGCCCAGGAGATCAGCACCGTGGTGGCAGGCACCAGGTAGGTGGTGGCGGCAAGCTTGCCTGCGTCGATGAGGGAGAGGGCATATGCCCAGGTGGTGAACGCAATGGCCGTGGGAAAGACGCCGAGATAGACGAGGCCCATGGTGGCCGGCAGCGGCGCCGCCTGCAGCTCGTTGACCAGCTGGCCGGTGAACGGCAGGCAGCACAGGAACCCCACCATGATGCCGAACCATGTGGCCTGCCCCGCCGAGAACTTCCGCAGCACCGGCTTCTGGACAATCACGCTGACGGCGGCGAGTGCGGCCGCCAGCAGGCAGAGCAGCACGCCGGCCACGTCCGCCGTCGACCGCTGCCCGGAGCCGAGCGCGATCACCGCCACGCCGCCAAAAGCCACGACGCTGCCGATGATGAGCCACCGCGGGAACCCCTCCTTGAGGACGATGCCCGCCAGGACAGCAATCAGAATGGGGTTGACGTTGATCAGCAGCGCGGCTGTCCCGGCGTCGAGCAGGTGCTCGGCGGCGTTGAGCGCAACGTTGTAGCCGCCAAACCACATCACCCCGAACGCGAGTATGGGCCACCATTCGCGTCCCCGCGGCAGCATGCGCAGTTTTGGCAGGACCACCACGCCAAGTGCGACGGCGGCAATTGCCAGCCGCCCCAGTGTCAGGGAGCCGGGGGAGAAGCTGGGGCCGACCGCGCGGATGCCCACAAAGGCGGACGCCCAAAGCACCACCGTGATGACGACGGCGGCGACGCCCAGTCTGCTGATCGGTGGCGCTGCCTGTTTGGGTCGTGGGGGAGAGACGGGTGCGGCGTCACCGCCGGCGGAGGCGCCGGCTCTGCCCGCTGGGGCGGCTGCAGGGTTTGCGGGACCGGACGATCCCTTGTGGGGATCTGCCGGCTGACTCGGGCCGGTGCGGGCGGTGGTTGCCATGGTGCCAATCTAGCCCTGTGTCCGTTCCCAGGGCTGGCGGAAATCGGTCACTTCTAGGCGAGAAACTGCCAAGTTTCCGCCGCGCTGCCGGGGCGTTGGGCCCGCATCACCGCCGATTTTGGAAATTCCCGGAGGAGGCTCTATAGTTTTAGAGGTCCAGTTCGGAGCAACTCGAAGGGACAAAAACGAAAGGCTTCGGCCCTTTATTTTTGCCCGGAACAACCCGTACTGAGTTCAGGCCCCCATCGTCTAGCGGCCTAGGACACCGCCCTTTCACGGCGGCGGCACGGGTTCGAATCCCGTTGGGGGTACGCAAGGAAATGGTCAAACCGGACCAAAAAGTCTGGTAGGCTAAAAGCCTTGAAAAACGCAGTAGCGATACTGCAAACAGCAAGAAACAAGCAAGGCCCTGTAGCGCAGTTGGTTAGCGCGCCGCCCTGTCACGGCGGAGGTCGCGGGTTCAAGTCCCGTCAGGGTCGCTCTGATTGCCAGAAGAAATTCCGGCTCTCAAGGTGACACGTCACCAAGGCTCTGTAGCTCAGTTGGTAGAGCGTTCGACTGAAAATCGAAAGGTCACCGGATCGACGCCGGTCGGAGCCACCAGCTAGAACCCCGCAGTTCCCGGTATTTACCAGGGAACGGCGGGGTTTTTTCGTTGCCGGATTCTTCCCGTTGCCAGCCGGATCCTGTGTTTCTCCGGCGTACGCCCGTACGCCCCGGCCGCCCGGGGCAGGCAGATTTTGTCACCCACTGGCCAGCCGTCCAGAGCCGCTCGGACCTGTGGATCTCGAGCGCCCGTGGGTCCGTGGACGCGGATGTCGTTTCAGCAGCTGTCCCCGACGTGGTGCCTACCACGCTGCTCACCGCAAAGGCCACCACAACCAGGTGCCTGCCATTCGGCCTTGGCCATCGGCCGCGCCCAACCGGTATGTGGCGTCTGTCTCAGTTCTGATCATCACTTCACGACCCCCGATATGGCGGATATCACTCTTCTGGGCCAGGGGCGAATGCCAAAGCGGACGTGACGCCATTGTTACGTTCCGGTTGATGTATTTTCCGGGCTGTGGCACGCGCGCGCAAACGTAGATGTAAGCGCTTGCATCACTGCGCGCCGAGGCAGTGGAACCTCCCAAAACCGGGTTGAACTCGGCTGACAACGTTGTCTACCGTGGAGTGCGGGCCCGGAGATGTATGACATCTCCAGGCTTCAATATGGGGGACTACCCAACCCCCGTTCTCCCTCGACACAACGGCGTCCTCGATGACGCACGTCGTGTCAACGGGGCCTCCGGAGTGCGGGGCACAGGGCACCAGCCCGTCTTCCACGAACGTAACTCCGCGAGAAGAGCAAAAAATGCACAAGCACCCCAATACCCCCCGGATGCTGCGGTGGCGCCCCGCCGCCGCAGCGCTGGCGGCGGCTGTTGCAGCCTCGACTTTCCTTGCCACGCCGTCGGCGCAGGCCAACGAACCGGCGGATCCGCCGGCCCAGCAGCAGATGCCGGCTCCCGCCCCGGGCTTCCCCCTTCCCACGAAGCACACGCAGAAGGCCTACGACCCGGAGTCGGACTTCACCTCGAAGTGGACCCGTGCCGACGCGAAGCAGATCATGGCGCAGAGCGACTCCACGGTAAAGCCCGGCGAGAACTCAATGAGCCCGGACGTCACCATGCCGGAAATCCCCGAGGACTTCCCCACCATGAACGACGACGTGTGGGTTTGGGACACCTGGTCCCTGACGGATGAGCACGCCAACCAGATCAGCTACAAGGGCTACGACGTCATCTTCTCCCTCGTTGCTGACCGCCACGCAGGCTATGGCTTCGACCAGCGCCACTGGAACGCCCGCATCGGCTACTTCTTCCGCAAGACCAACGCCGACCCGGCCAAGGACAAGTGGAACTACGGCGGACACCTCTTCCTGGACAACACTTCCATCGGCAACACCGAATGGTCCGGGTCCACCCGCCTCATGAAGGGCAACCAGGTGAACGTGTTCTACACGGCCACCACGTTCTACGACGTCAAGGAGCGCAATGCCGGCGGCGGCGGAATTGCCCCTGACGCTGTTATTGCCAAAGCTCTCGGCAAGATCCACGCCGATGAGAACGGCGTGACTTTCGACGGCTTCAAGCACCACAAACTGCTCGAGCCGGACGGCAAGATGTACCAGACCAAGGAACAGAACCCGGGCTTCGCCTTCCGCGACCCCTACACGTTCGCCGACCCGGCACACCCCGGCAAGACCTTCATGGTCTTCGAAGGCAACACCGGTGCCAAGCGTGGCGACTACCGCTGCAAGAACGAGGACCTGGGTTACCGCAAGGGCGACCCCAACGCTGAAAGCCTCGACGAGGTCAACAACAGCGGTGCCTATTACCAGACCGCAAACGTCGGCCTGGCCGTGGCTGAAAACAAGGACCTCACCAAGTGGAAGTTCCTGCCCCCGATCCTCTCCGGAAACTGCGTCAACGACCAGACCGAGCGTCCGCAGATCTTCATCCAGAATGAGGGCGGCAAGAACAAGTACTACCTGTTCACGATCAGCCACCAGTTCACCTATGCTGCCGGCATGCGCGGACCCGACGGCGTCTACGGCTTCGTGGGCGACGGTATCCGTTCTGACTACCAGCCGATGAACAACAGCGGCCTGGCTCTCGGTTCCCCGACGGACCTGAACCTGCCGTCCGAATCCCCGGAAGCACCGACCCCGCAGCAGAACGGCCGCCAGTTCCAGGCCTACTCGCACTACGTGCAGCCCGGCGGCCTGGTCCAGTCCTTCATCGACAACGTGAACGGCGTCCGCGGCGGCTCCCTCTCGCCCACCGTGAAGATCAACTTCCGCGACGGCGTATCCCAGGTTGACCGCAGCTTCGGCAAGAACGGCCTCGGCCCGTTCGGCTACCTGCCCACCAACGTCCGCGTCGGCGGCGAAGGCCTTTACAAGTAAAGCCGGGCTTTTGCCTGTGACCGGTGATTAGGCCCCACAGCAGTAGAGCGGTACAGCAGTAGAGCAGCACAAGCAGTACATCGGCGGAGGCGCCCGGACCAGGTCCGGGCGCCTCTGCTGCATTCGGCGACACGCCTTCAGATCTTTGTTCCTTATATACGCATGCCTGCGCGACGTACGCGGTATACGCGCGCCCGTTGAACGCAGGGCTGTGGGCTGTCAACTTGGAATGCATGCCGCGTCCGCGGCTAGACTCGCACGCCGGGGGATACGGCCGGCTCTTGCATCCGGCCAGTCAAGGCCGCCTGCCGGCGGTGAATCTATCCAGGAAATGTGAACCGTGAAAAACTTTGCCCGCATGCTGAGCGTCACCTCCCTTTTCGCCGCGGTGGCACTTACCGCCTGTACCGCCCCGGCGGCAGGCAGCGCGCCGTCGCCGTCCAATGATTCCGGGGCCTCGAGCAGCCCTGCTGCCGCACCGGAGGCCAGCACGCCGTCGGGCCCCTTTGGCGGCTTCGCCACAGCCGCGGAAGCCTGCAAGGCCGTCTCCGAGCAGGCCACCGGGGCCTCGCTGCTGCCCATGTCCGCTGCACAGGGGAAGACCGCAGAGCTTGAGCGAAAGAAGGCGGAGCTCAGCGAAACGGCGCAGCTTGTTCCCGACTCGCTCAAGGCAGACTTCGCCAGGCTGAACGAGGTGGCAGTGGCCGGTCTGACTGACCAGACCGTCTACTCCAGCGGCAAATTCCAGGAGGCCATTGCCCCGGTAAACCAATGGCTGGCCAGTAACTGCGCCTAGGGCCCGCGACCAGGGTCTGTGCCTAGAGTCTCTGGGCCTGGAGTCTAAGCGTGGAGTCCGCGGCTGGAGTCCGTGCCGGGAACGATGGGCGAATCGTGCCCCTGCCACCCCCTGACGTTGTCGGACCTAGGGGATAGGGTTGTGTTCAACAGAAGGGGAGCGCCTGATGGAATACCAGAATCCGGATCCTGCCGGCATCCGCACGCAAACGGTCCTCAGTCAGACCGGGGGCGGCGGACGGACGGTCATTTCTGAGACAGCTGTCGCCAAGGTGGCCGGAATCGCCGCCCGCGCCGTGCCGGGCGTCTATTCCCTGGGGACGGGTTCTTCCAGGGCCCTCGGGGCGATCCGGGATGCGGTAGGCAGCTCAGACCACGCCGGGGTGCATGCCGAGGTGGGCGAGACCCAGGTCGCCGTCGATATCACGCTCGTCGCAACTTACGGCACACCGCTGCACTCCCTGGCCAACCAGGTTCGGGCCGCTGTCTATTCGGCAGTTGAGAAGCTTGTTGGACTTCAGGTCATCGAAGTGAATGTCGAAATCAACGATGTCTACATCGCGCCGCCGGTGAAGCCGGCTGCAGCACCTGAGAGGGAGGCGATCCAGTGAGCCTGACGGTCGTAGGAATCGGAATCGGCGCATTCGTGGCCTTCATGTCGCTGCAGTTCGGGCTGTGGGGGTTCCTGGTTTCCCTGCTCTTCATGGGCCTTGGCGCCCTGCTGGGCCGCGCCGCAGAAGGGAAACTGGACCTGCGCAGCGTCATTGATGCCCTGAGCGGCCGGCGCTCCTCGTCATGAGCGCGGAAGCGGAAGCGACTCCGAGCCGGCTCTACAGCGGTCACAACAGGATCAGCACCCAGGCCCTGACAAGCCTGGCGAGGGCGGCGGCCGGTGCGGCCCTGGGGATTCCTCCGCACGATGTCCGCGCGGATTGGTCGGACGACGACGGCTTGCTGGCGTTGTCCCTTGTGACTCCGATCAAAATCCCTTCCCTGACGGCCGTCGTGCGGGACCCCGCACGCGTTCCTGCTTTTGGCGGCTCCATCTGGGAACGGGCAGTTTCGGCCAGGTCCGAGATCCTCACCACAGTCACAGAACTCAGCGGTGCCAGGCTGAGCAGGGTGGATATCCGCATCAGCGGCGCGCACGTCACGGAGAGGGGCCGGGTCCGTTGAGCTCAGTCATCGAACGGCACAACCCGGCGGATGAAGATCCGGCCGATGCCGCCGAATCAGGGAACGCCGGGTCCTTTGACATGCGCCGTGTCCTCCACCGGGAAACCCACTCCTCGCGTGCCGTAGCAGCATGCCTCGCAGCTGTGCTCATCGGCCTCGTCTCCCTCTACGGCCTGCTTGAGGCGGCGGTCCGGGCGATCGGCCAGCCTCCGTGGCTCATCGACCCCCAAACGGCGGCCGAACGGATCGTGGCGCTGCCGGACGGCATCCCGCCACTTCTGCTGGGCGTCACGGGCGCCGTGGTGGCGGCGGCCGGGCTCTTCTTCTTCCTCAGCGCCATACTTCCCGGACGCAGGGCGAGGCATTTGCTCGAAGAGCCCGGGGTCGCTGTGGTGGTGGACGATGAAGTCATCGCATCCGCCCTGGCCCGCCGGGCACGCCAAGCGGCCAACGTCACGCCGGAGCAGGTCATGGTTGTGGTGTCCCAGCGCCAGGCGATGGTGAACGTCCGACCCACATCAGGTGTTCCCGTAAGTGAGAACGCTGTCCGTGAGGCTGTCGAAGACGAACTCCTTTCCATGGCGCCCATCCCGCTGCCAGCAGTACGGATCAACCTGGCGGAGTCGGGGGTGATCGGGGCATGAACAGCACCCCGCGCCTGCTCAACCGGATCCTCATCGGGATCCTCGGCCTCATGCTCCTGACCGTGGGCATCCTGCTCATGCTGCTGGCCTCGGTTCCCGCGGTCGGATCGTGGTGGCAAGCCTGGTCCGGCAGCGTTTTGGACGGCGCCAATCAGCTTTTTGACGGGACAAGGTTCCCCGGCCGGCAGGAGAGTTGGCTTTGGATCGTCCTCGCGCTCTTCCTGGTCCTCCTGATAGGACTGATGGTGGCGTGGGTCGCCCAGCAGGGAAAGGGCCGATCCGGGCTATTGCTGGCCGCCGAGGACCCCGGCGGGGTACCGGGAGACGTCCACATCGGCGGCGGCGTGGCGGAGCAGTCCCTGAAGAATGCACTTGCCGAGCGTCCCGATCTCGCCGGGGCCATTGTCACCACATACGACGTCCGCGGGCAGCCGGCGCTCAAGATCCGCCTTCACCCGAGGCCCGGTGTCGCACCGCACCTTCTGGCGGCGGATGCGTCGGAACTTGTTGCGGCTCTGGATGAAGTTGTGGGCCAGAAGACACCTGTGCTGTTGCACATAGCCGTCGGGGCCCGCACACGCTTCAGCCGCGCGGAGCGCGTCCGCTGATTGTGACGCCTGCATGTCCGCCCGGCGTGGGCTTTTGCCTCCGGACCAGCCCGGCGCCTAGTTTGAAGGCGAGGGGGTGGTGGCCGCTGGTCACCACTGCCTGCTGAGGGGTCCAAGAACCCGGACGGGTCCAACAAGCCCGGCAAAGCCGTCAACGAAGGAGAATACTGTGCGCGAAGAAGTAACAGGAAACCACGCTGCGAAGGACGGACTTGAGAATGCGGTCGGCCAAGCCAAGGAATTTGCAGGCGGCGCCGCCGAAAACGTCAAAGTGTTGGCCGGCGGGACGGCGGAACACGTCAAGGAGTTCGCCGGGCAGGCAGCCGGGAACGTCAAGGAACTCCTGTCAGGGGATGTTGCCGCAAATCTGAAGGAAGCGGCCGGTGATGCGGCGGGCAACGCCAAGGAATTCGCCGGCGGTGTCACCGAAACAGCCAAGGGCTTCTGGGCCAGGCTTGCCGGGCTCCTTAAGGGAGGCAAGTAGCCCTTCGGTTTGTCCGAATCACTGATAGAGCGCCGCGTCCCGGGGGACGCGGCGCTCTGTCGGTTAAGGCGGACGCTTCCTGGAGGCCTACCCGGCCACGAGGTAGGCCGCGCTGTTCGGGGCAATGACAGCGCTGTCGGCGCTGTATCCGACTCCTGGTCCTGTTTCCGTTTCTGCGTCGCTCGAGAGAACCACCCGGTAGCCGTCCGGCACGGGCGTCGCCTCGCTCCCCATGTTCGCCACCACCAGGACGTCCCGGTTCTGAAACGCCAGCACACCCTGCTCAGGATCGTGCATGTCTGCCCAGCAGAAGGTGCCCGAGCCCAGCCCGTGGCTACCACGCAGGGACAGCGCCGAGCGGTAGAGCTCGAGCGTGGAACCAGCGACGCCTTCCTGCCTGTCCGCGGCGAGTCCCCGGAACGAGTCCGGCTGGGGCAGCCACGGTTCGGCCGGAACGCCGGAGTTTGGGGCGCCGGCAGATGCGGGCACTACCGCCGCGTAGGCCTCAGCGAATCCGAAGCCTGGCTCATTCGATTTCCACGGCAGGGGAACGCGGCAGCCGTCGCGTCCGCGCTCCGCACCGTTCGTGCGGAAGAACGTCGGGTCCTGGCGCGCCTCCGCGGGCACGGTGGTGTGCTCCGGGAGGCCGAGTTCTTCCCCTTGGTAGAGGTAGGCAGAACCGGGCAGGGCAAGCGACACCAGCGTGGCCGCCCGGGCGCGGGCGAGGCCCAGGGCGGCATCCGGTTGCTCGTCCTCCGTGGCGATGCCCTTCGGGAAGCTGGTGGGATCGGACAACCCGAACCGTGTCGGGTGCCGGACGGTGTCGTGGTTGCTCAGCACCCACGTTGTCGGGGCGCCGACCGATGCGGCAGCCTCAAGCGACTCCTCGATGGCCACTGCCATGCGCCCGGCATCCCAGCCGGCCAGCAGGAAATCAAAGTTGAATGCCTGTTGCATTTCGTCCTTGCGGATGTATCGCGCCAGCCGTTCCGCCGGTTCCACCCAGGCTTCGGCCACCAGCATGCGGTCTCCGTCATACTCGGCCAGGACGCGGTTCCAGTCCCGGTAGATGTCATGGACGCCGTCCTGGTCAAAGAAGGGAGACGGCGGATACAGCGGAGATACCGGTTGATGCTGTGGGTCCTCTCCCGCATGGTCCAGCACGGAGACTCGTGCCCGGGCAGCGTCATCTGCGCCGGCACTGCCGGCCGCAAGGCTGGCGTAGTGGGCTGTGTGGGGCTCGACTGATTCCGGATGCGCTCCGGGGGCGTCCGGAAGGTGCCTTGCGTCGGCTGAGCCTTCCACCATGGCCGCCACGCCATCCCAGTCCGGCAGCCCGGCCTCCTTGACCATTCCGTGCGCCACGTCCACCCTGAAGCCGTCCACGCCGCGATCCAGCCAGAACCGGAGCACGGACCGCATCTCCTCCCACACTTCGGGGTTTTCCCAATTGAGGTCAGGCTGTTTGGTGTCGAACAGGTGCAGGTACCATTCGCCGGGCGTGCCGTCCGCGTTGAAGGTGCGTGTCCAGGCCGGACCGCCAAAGATGGACCTCCAGTTGTTCGGGGCGATGTTCCCGTCACCCGAACCCTCCACTTCGTCCTTGCCGGGCCTGAAGATGTAACGTTCCCGGGCAGCGGATCCAGGTTTCGCGGCCAGAGCCTCCCGGAACCACATGTGCTCGTCCGACGTGTGGTTCGGCACCAGGTCCACGATGACTTTGATGTCCAGGCCGTGGGCCTTCAGTAACATCTCATCAAAATCGGCCAGGCTGCCGAACATCGGGTCCACCTCGCGGTAGTCGGCCACGTCATATCCTGCGTCTGCCTGCGGTGATTCGTAAAAGGGTGAGAGCCAGACGGCGTCAACGCCCAGCTTCTTGAGATAGGGCAGCCGTGCGGTCACACCGCGCAGGTCCCCCATGCCGTCGCCGTTGCCGTCCGCGAACGAGCGCGGGTAGATCTGGTAGACGACGGCACTGGCCCACCACGTCCCGATGTCAGAGCCGGGCGTTGAAATTGGACGATGGCTCATGGTTGCCTCTCCGGTAACAATTAGGTGTAAACGCTTGCATTTCTTTCCGCAACGTTACTAGTGTGATGGTCACCACAACAACCGCACCACGACTAACTCTTGTCACTCAGCGAGGAGTTCTTTGCCAATGAAAACCCGCAAATTCTTATTGCCGGTCGCTACCGCCGGCGTTCTCGCCCTGACGCTCTCCGCCTGTGGCGGCGGTGGCGGGGGCGGCACCACAGCCGGCGGCGGTGACGCAGCCAACGGTCTCGACGGCCGCGGCCCCATCACGTATGTGCAGGGCAAGGACAACAACAGTGTGGTCCGTCCCATGATCGAAAAGTGGAACGCCGCCCACCCCAACGAGAAGGTGACCTTCAAGGAGCAGACCGACCAGGCCGACCAGCAGCACGATGACCTGGTCCAGCATTTCCAGGCCAAGGACCCCAACTATGACGTTGTGAGCGTGGACGTCGTCTGGACGGCAGAGTTTGCCGCTAAGGGCTGGCTGCAGCCGCTGAAGGACCAGATGGCGATTGACACCTCGGCCATGCTGAAGCCGACCGTTGATAGCGCAACGTACAAGGGGACCCTTTACGCAACCCCCAAAGAATCTGACGGCGGCATGCTCTACTACCGCAAGGACCTCGTGCCCACGCCGCCCAAGACCTGGGACGAAATGATGCAGATGTGCTCCATCGCCAAGGAGAACAAGATTGGCTGCTTCTCCGGCCAGTACAAGCAGTACGAAGGCCTCACGGTCAACGCCTCCGAGGCCATCAACTCCGCGGGCGGCTCCGTGCTGGACGAGGAAGGCAAGCCCAGCCTGAACACTCCGGAGGCCAAGGCCGGTCTTGAGAACCTTGCGAAAGCATTCGCGGACGGCAACATCCCGAAGGAAGCCATCACTTACCAGGAGGAGGAGGGACGCCGTGCTTTCCAGTCCGGCAACCTGCTGTTCCACCGCAACTGGCCCTACGCGTACAGCCTCATGTCAACCGAAGGCTCGTCCAAGGTGAAGGACAAGTTCGGTGTGGCCCCGCTTCCAGGCAAGGATGGTCCCGGCGCGTCGACGCTGGGAGGCCACAGCGCAGCCATTAGCGTCTTCTCGAAGAACAAGGCCACAGCTCTGGATTTCATCAAGTACATCGCTTCGGAGGAAAACCAGAAGTTCTATGCGGTCAAGGGTTCACTCGCACCCGTGCTGGCTAACCTCTATGATGACGCCGAGCTGGTGAAGCAGCTTCCGTACCTGCCTACGCTCAAGACTGCCATCGAAAACGCCGTGCCGCGCCCTGTAACGCCGTTCTACCCGGCGGTCACGCAGGCCATCCAGGAGAACTCCTACGCAGCGCTCAAGGGTGAAAAGCCGGTGGACCAGGCACTGTCTGATATGCAGAAGTCCATCGAAGCCGCCGGTGCGGGATCGTAGTCCAGCCATGGCAACCGAAGTAGGCCCGACGCCGGTCAAGTCACCGGCGTCGGGCGGTACCCCGATCCACCACGGGCCCAAGGGCGTTGGCGAGGACAACAAAATCCTCAGCCAGGGCAAATGGGCCACCTGGCTGCTGGCCCCGACCATCATCGCGCTGGCCGTGGTGATCGTTTACCCGATCATCAGCGCCATCGTGATGTCCTTCCAAAAGGACGCCGGCCTGGACCCTGAGACCGGCCTGTTCACGGCCGGCGGCCCGGCAGGCATCCAGAACTACGTGAACTGGATCGCGCAGCAGTGTGCGGCCGCCGGCGGCGGGACGGTTGCGTGTCCTCCCGGAACCCTCGGAGCGCAGTTCTGGTCCGCCACCCAGACCACGTTCATCTTCACCATCATCACGGTCACCCTGGAAACAATTCTGGGTTTCTGGATGGCCATGATCATGGCCCGGGCCTTCAAGGGCCGCAGCCTCGTCCGCGCCGCAGTCCTGGTGCCGTGGGCCATTCCCACGGCAGTGACGGCCCAGCTGTGGCTGTTCATCTTCGACTTCCAGGGCATCGCCAACAAGATCTTCAACACATCCATCCTGTGGACCGGAAGCGAGTGGCCGGCCAGGTGGGCCGTCATTATTGCGGACACCTGGAAGACCACGCCGTTCATGGCGCTGCTGATCCTGGCAGGTTTGCAGATGATCCCGGCCGAAGTCTATGAGGCAGCGAAAGTGGACGGTGCCACAGCTTGGCAGCGGTTCCGCATGATTACCCTGCCGCTGGTGAAGCCGGCCCTGATGGTGGCCATCCTCTTCCGCACACTGGATGCCCTGCGCATGTTCGACCTGCCGTACATCCTCACGGGCGGCGCGAACAACACCACCACGCTGTCCATCCTTGTCATCAATCAAATCCGGCAAGGGTTCAACTCGGCGGCGGCGTTGTCCACCATTACCTTCATCATCATCTTTTTGGTCGCTTTCATCTTTGTCCGCTTCCTTGGGGCGAACGTTGTGGAGCAAAGCGGCGCCACCGGTAAGGGGAAGAAATGAGCACCGGGACAGCCCTCCGGGCAGAGCAGGACAGAGGCCGCCGCAAGGCGCAGAACAGGGAAAAGTGGGCGCAGGGCCGCACGTACATCAGTGCGGCAGTCATCCTGATCTGGTGCCTGGCACCGGCGTACTGGATGGTCGTCGTGGCCTTCCGCGAAGTCGGTTTCACCTACGACACGTCGATTTTGCCTTCCCATGTCACGCTGGACAACTTCATCACGGCGTTCGACACGTCCTTCGGCAACAGGTTTGGCCAGGCGCTGCTGAACAGCATCTTCATCGGCGTGGTGGTTACCGCCATCTCGCTGCTGATCGGTGTTTTCGCCGCGTATGCCCTGGCCCGGCTGAACTTCCGGTTCAAGTTCCTGGTCCTGGGCTTTATCCTGGGTGCCTCCATGTTTCCCGGAGTCGCGCTGATCACGCCGCTGTTCCAGCTGTTCACCAATATCGGCTGGATGGGCACGTACCAGGCACTGATCATTCCGAACATCTCGTTCGTGCTGCCGCTGACCGTGTACACGATGACGTCCTTCTTCCGCGAAATGCCGTGGGAGCTCGAGGAGTCGGCACGTGTTGACGGCTGCACGCAGGGGCAGGCCTTCCGGAAGGTCATCATGCCGCTGGCGGCCCCGGCCATCTTCACGACGGCCATCCTGGCGTTCATCTCCTCCTGGAACGAGTTCCTGATCGCCAGCCAGCTGTCCAGCGATGCAACGCAGCCGGTCACGGTGGCCATTGCGAACTTTGCCGGTGCACAGCCCCAGCAGATTCCCTACACGGCCATCATGGCCGCCGGCACCATCGTCACCATTCCGCTCGTCATTCTTGTGCTCGTCTTCCAGCGCAAGATCGTAGCCGGTCTGACGGCGGGTGCAGTCAAGTGACGCAGGGAGCAGCGCCGCAGGGCAGGAAGCAGTCAGCGGGACTTGGGCAAAAGCGCGTTCGTTCCGGCGAGGACTTCGACATCATCATCGGATTCCTGGGCTTTTGGGCTGTGGTGCTGCTCGTCGTTACTGTATGGATGGAGCTGACCGCCCAGCCGGCCTTGGGCTGGGCGCTTGGCCTGCTCGCCATCCTGCTGGCGCTCTACGGCATGATCAGGCTCCGCAGGGGCCTTCCCGCACGCACCGCCACGCGGCGCAACTGACACACGCAGGCCGGACTAAAATGGTTTCTTGCCGTTGGGAGAATGGGATGGCGGAAATCTGCAGCCGGCCTTTGAGGGGACACCGTGGCGCGCACAACTGACCGGGCCCAGCGCGGCGGCCACTCGGGTGTAAGCATTGAGGACGTGGCGGCAGCCGCCGGGGTGTCCACTGCCACGGTGTCACGCGCCGTGCGGGGCCTGCCGCGCGTTTCGCCGGCAACGCGCGCGAAGATCCTTGAAGTTGCCGGCGCCCTGGGCTACGTGGCGTCCTCGTCAGCCTCTGGCCTGGCGACCGGCCGCACCAAGACCATCGGCGTGCTGGCGCCGTTCGTGAGCCGCTGGTTCTTTTCCAAGGCCATTGAAGGGGCCGACCGCGAGCTCCATGCGCGGCAGTACAACCTGTCCCTGTTCAACCTCGGCGGGCACGGCAGCCACCGTGAGCGGCTCTTCAGCAAGACCATGGTCTACAAGCAGATCGATGCGCTCCTTGTCCTGTGTATGGCGTTGTCCCACGAGGAGCTTGACCACCTGCAGAAGATCGACATTCCGCTGGTGGTGGTGGGCGGCCATGTCGAGGAATGCGCCTATGTCGGCATCGACGACTACGCGGCCGCCTCCACTGCCGTCAAACACCTGATCGACCTGGGGCACCGCGACATTGCGCTGCTCCACGGGGACGACGAAACCGACCTCAACTTCGACGTCCCGCGCGTCCGCATTCTGGCGTTCCAGGACGTAATGGCGGCGGCGGGCCTAGAAGTCCGCCCGGAGTGGGATGAGTGGGGCGATTTCACCCTCAGGAGCGGCCAGGAAGCGTTCCGCCGGCTGTGGGGACAGCCTGGCCAGAAGCCCACCGCAATATTCTGTGCCTCCGACGAGATGGCCATGGGCGTCATTTTCGAAGCGCAGCGCGTGGGCGTCCGGGTGCCCGAGGACCTGTCGGTGATCGGGATCGACGACCACGATTTTTCCGACGCCATGGGGCTGACAACGGTGGGCCAGCGGCCGGACGAGCAGGCGGAGCTGGGCACGAAGATGCTCCTGGATGAACTCCTCGGCATCACCGGCTCGGTACGCTCCGCCATCGCTCCGCACCGCCTGATCGTGAGGCGCACGACGGCGCAACCCAGGGGGTAGGGAAAAAGCGGCGTCAGCGGGTCAGGACGCCCGTGCGAGTTGGCGGATGGGAATCCACCGCGACGCGAGCCGGCGGTACGCGGCAGCTGCGCCGGTCATGTCTCCCTCTGCGAGGCACTCGATGCCGAGGCGCACATCCATGGGGGAGTCATCCGGATATACCTTGTCCGCCACGGCGCCGTAGTCCAGTTCCACCATGGATTCCGCATGGAAGAGTTCCAGCCACTCGGTGAGCTGGGTGAGGTCGTCAAGCATGTCGAGATCCGGAGCCGCCAGTGCGAGGTTGGCCACGGCGTAGCGCACCCGGTCGAGGGCCTCGGCAATCGGGGCCAGAACCCGGACGGTGACGATCCGGCCGCCGGCCTCGACCACTTCCTGCGGATCCGACTCGAGGAACAGCGAGAACCAGCTGAAGGGAATGCCCCAGGTGGACGCCCGGGTATGGACCCGGTTGGCGCCTTCGCGGGCACTCACGAGGTCGATGCGTTCCTGGTGCCGGTCCCGCTGCTCTTCCGGAATCAGGAGTTCAGCCAGCGGCCCGTGGATGCCCTCCATCAGCGCGTTGGCTGCCAGCCCGGCCCGCAGGACAAGCTGGCTGGGGCAGTAAAGGAGGGAGTCGCCGTCGGAATCTTTCGCGTCCGGCGAATCCGTGGCTTCGTCCGCAACCGGCAGTCCCAGGGGACGGGTGACCCGCACCAGGTCGGTCCGTCCCGTCGGGAACGGATCGCCGCCGGGGCGCGTGATCCGCCCCAGGGAGGCCAGCAGCTCGGCGTTTTCAACGGCAGCGCGGGACGCCGCCCGCTCACCGGCAGCCTTGAGCGCCGGACGCTGCTCCTCGGGGAACGCGTCCAGGGGCTCGTAGACCCGCAGGGTGGACGAGAACGGCAGCCCGGCCTGCCCGCGGTAAAGGCTGCCCGTCATGAGTGTTCAGCCCTCATGAGTCAGCCAGCTCCACGAGCACAGGGGCGTGGTCAGAGGCGCCCTTGCCTTTGCGTTCCTCGCGGTCAATCGAGGCGCCGGTGACCCGGGCGGCAAGGGCGGGCGAGGCCAGGATGAAGTCAATCCGCATGCCTTCCTTCTTGGGAAAGCGCAGCTGCGTGTAGTCCCAGTAGGTGTAAACACCGGGGCCGGGGGTGTGCGGGCGGACCACATCCGAGTAGCCGACCTGCTCGAAGGCGTGGAAGGCGGCGCGTTCCGGTTCGCTGACGTGCGTGTAGCCCTGGGTGAGGAACAGATCGATGTCCCAGACGTCGTCGTCCGTGGGTGCGATGTTCCAGTCGCCCATCAGGGCGACCTGCGCCTCCGGGTTCTCAGAGATCCAGCCGGCGGCGTGGTTCTTGAGGGTGTCAAGCCACTTGAGCTTGTACGGCATGTGTTCGTCGTCGAGGGCGCGGCCGTTAGGGACGTAGAGGCTCCATACGCGGACACCGCCGCAGGTGGCGGCCATGGCGCGGGCCTCCTGAATCGGGTCCGAACCCCCCTTGCCAAACACGGGCTGGTCCATGAAGGCGCGTTCGACGTCCTCGAGTCCCACGCGGGAGGCAATCGCCACGCCGTTCCACTGGTTGAGGCCGTAGTGCGCCACCTCGTAACCCATCCGTTCGAACAGCTCCCACGGAAAGTTGTCGTCCTTACACTTGGTTTCCTGGATGGCAAGGACATCGCAGTCGGAGCGCTGCAGCCAGGCCTCCACACGGTCGGCACGGGCACGGAGGGAGTTCACATTCCAGGTAGCTATCTTCACAGTTCCTAACTTACCGAACTTGGGCCCGGGATGAACGGGGCGCAAGGGGAGCGCCCGCGGAACCGCGGCACTTCGGCGCGGACAAGCCGGGATATGACGGTCGGCGCCGAATTTTGGACTCTGGAATTTAGTAGGAAGTCCGAGTATATTCAGCTCCAAGATGACCTGGGTCACATGCAAAGGAGCATTCCATCATGGTGCGGGAACTGTCCCACTACGTCGACGGCCACAGGGTAGATGGTATTTCCGGCCGGTTCAGTGACATTTATGACCCCTGTACGGGTGAAGTGCAGGCGAAGCTTCCGCTGGCCAGCGCGGAGGAAGTCCGCAACATCATTGCCAGTGCGGAGAAAGCCCAGCCGGAGTGGGGTGCCATGAACACCCAACGGCGCGGGCGCATCCTGCTCAAGTTCGTGGACCTGGTAAACGAGAACCTGGACGAGCTTGCCCGGCTGCTTTCTTCGGAGCACGGCAAGACGGTCGCGGATTCCAAGGGGGATATCCAGCGCGGCATCGAGGTGGTGGAGTTCGCCGCCGGGGCGCCGCATCTGCTCAAGGGCGAGTTCACTGACAGCGCAGGGGCCGGCATTGATGTCCATTCCATGCGCCAGCCGCTGGGCGTGGTCGCGGGCATCACGCCATTCAACTTCCCGGCCATGATTCCGCTGTGGAAGTCCGGGCCAGCCCTCGCCGCCGGCAACGCCTTCATCCTCAAACCCTCCGAACGAGACCCGTCCGTGCCCCTCCGGCTGGCTGAGCTCTACTCGGAGGCCGGCGTGCCGGACGGCGTGTTCAATGTGGTCAACGGCGACAAGGAAGCCGTGGATGCGCTGCTTGAGGACCCGCGCGTCAAGGCCATCGGCTTTGTCGGATCGACCCCCATCGCACAGTACATCTATGCCACGGCTGCGGCCCACGGCAAGCGCGCCCAATGCTTCGGCGGTGCCAAGAACCACATGGTGATCATGCCGGATGCCGACCTCGACATGGCCACCGACGCACTGATCGGCGCGGGATACGGATCCGCAGGGGAGCGCTGCATGGCCATCTCCGTGGCGGTGCCCGTCGGCAAAAACACAGCCGACGCCCTGGTGGCGAAGCTGGAGGACCGGGTCAGGCACCTGAAGGTCGGCCACAGCCTGGACAAGGACTCGGACTTCGGGCCCGTCGTGGCGGGATCTGCCAAGGAACGGATCGAAAATTACATCCAGTCCGGCGTGGAGGAGGGCGCGACGCTGGTGGCTGATGGCCGCGGACTCACCGTTGACGGCTATGAGGGTGGTTTCTGGATCGGGCCCACGCTTTTCGACAATGTCACCAAGGACATGAAGATCTACAAGGAGGAGATCTTCGGTCCGGTGCTGAGTGTCATTCGCGCGTCCGACTACGACGAAGCCCTCCGCCTCTGCAGCGAGCACGAGTTCGGCAACGGCGTGGCTATCTTCACCCGTGACGGGGACGCCGCCCGCGACTTCGCCAGCCGGGTCCAGGTAGGCATGGTGGGAGTCAACGTACCCATCCCGGTACCCATTGCCTATTACACGTTCGGCGGGTGGAAGGCGTCAGGCTTTGGCGACCTCAACCAGCACGGAGCCGACGCCTTCCGCTTCTACACCAAGACCAAGACCGTGACTACGCGCTGGCCCTCCGGCATCCGCCAGGGCGCCAGCTTCATCATGCCGGAAGGAAGCTGATGACCGCTGAAACGATTGAGGGTTCTCCGGAGGAGGTTCTGTTCGAACAGCGCGGCCACCTCGGCGTCATCACGCTGAACCGCCCGAAGGCGGTCAACGCGCTCAACGCCGGCATGGTGGCCGCCATGCTGGAACGGCTCACCGCGTGGGCGGACGACGACGGCGTGGCCACCGTTCTGGTGCAGGGTTCCGGTGAGCGGGGCTTATGTGCCGGCGGGGACATCGTGGCCATTTACCGCGACATCCTCGCCGGCGGGCAGGAGACCGCGGACTTTTGGCAAGCGGAATACCGGCTGAACTCAGTCATTGCCCGCTATCCCAAGCCCTATGTGGCATTCATGGACGGGCTGGTCCTGGGCGGCGGCGTGGGCATCTCCGCCCACGGTTCCGTACGGGTCGTCACGGAGCGGACCAGGTCGGGAATGCCGGAGACCACCATCGGATTCGTCCCCGACGTCGGCGGAACCCTGCTGCTCGCGTGCTCACCGGGGGAGGCCGGCACACATGCGGCGCTGACCGGAGCACATCTGAGCGGAGCCGATGCCCTGTTCCTGGGCCTCGCGGACCGCTTTGTTCCGTCCGGCAGGCTCGCTGAACTGGCGGCGGCGCTGGAAAACGAAATCGCGGAGTCCGCCGTCGGGCGCTTCGCAGAGAAGCCACCCGCCTCCGCCCTGGAGGCGCAGCGGGACTGGATTGATGCCTGCTACGCGGCCGACGACGCCGGGGAAATCCTCCGCAGGCTGCGGGCGGAGGGCGGCCCGGCGGCGGAGGCGGCGGACACCATCGAGTCGAAGTCGCCCACGGCGGTGAAGGTGGCCCTGGCATCGCTGCGCCGGGCCACGGAGCTGAGCCTGGACGAGGCCTTGGCACAGGAGTACCGGGTGGGCCTTCGCTGCCTGGCCGGGCCGGACTTCCGCGAAGGGATCCGCGCCCAGGTGGTGGACAAGGACCGCAACCCGCAGTGGCGGCCGCCCACGCTGACGGAAGTGCACACGGAGGACGTTGAGCGCTACTTCGCCCCATTGGGTGAGAGGGAACTGGTTCTGCTGGAAAGGGAGACTGACCATGCCTGACGACGCCACACCGGAAGCTGCAGAAGCCGGGGAGAATTCCACGGCCGGCACTGCTGGGGCCAGCAAGGAGCACATCGCCTTCCTCGGGCTGGGCCACATGGGTGGGCCCATGTCCATCAACCTGGTCAACGCCGGGTACACCGTGGCGGGCTTCGACGTCGTGCCGGCGGCGCTGGAAGCCGCGCGTGAGCACGGCGTCCCCACCGTCGGAAGCGCTGCCGAAGCCGTATCCGGGGCGGACGTGGTCCTCACCATGTTCCCCAGCGGCCGGCATGTACTGGACGCCTACCAAGGTGCGGACGGGCAGCCGGGACTGCTGGCCGCCGCCGCTCCCGGCACCATGTTCCTGGACTGTTCCACAATTAACGTGGATGAGGCCAGGGAGGCCGCCCGGCTGGCCATCGAGGCAGGGCACCGGGCAGTGGACGCACCGGTGTCAGGGGGTGTGGTGGGTGCGGAGGCCGGCACCCTGACGTTCATGGTCGGAGCGCTGCCGGAGGACTTTGAAGCGGTGCGGCCGATGCTGGAGGTCATGGGCAAGCGCGTGGTCCTTTGCGGCGACCACGGCGCGGGGCAGGCCGCCAAGGTTTGCAACAACCTGATCCTCGGAGTGTCCATGATCGCCGTGAGCGAGGCATTTGTCCTGGGTGAAAAACTCGGACTGACGCACCAGGCGCTCTTCGATGTCGCCTCCGCGGCTTCCGGCCAGTGCTGGGCGCTCACCACGAACTGCCCCGTCCCGGGACCGGTGCCAACAAGTCCGGCCAACCGGGATTACCAGCCGGGTTTTGCCGGGGCATTGATGGCCAAGGACCTCAAGCTCGCCCTGAACGCGGTCCAAAGCACCGGGGTGGCTGCCCGGATGGGGCCGCTGGCCTCCGAAATTTATGATGCCTTCGCAGCCGAAGGCGGTGCCGGAAGGGATTTCTCCGGCATTATCACCGACATTCGGGACAAATCCGGTAAGTAGGCTTAGTTTGAATTGGGGACCAAATACTTAAGGGGCATGCATGACGCAGGAGTACGGGAACATTCTGGTGGAGCGCCGCGGGCGCGTGGGCCTCGTGACCCTGAACCGGCCCGAAGCACTGAACGCACTGAACAGGGCGACACTGGATGAACTCGTCGCTGCGGTGTCAGCCATGGACACCGATCCCGGCGTGGGAGCCGTGGTGATCACTGGTTCGGGGAAGGCCTTTGCTGCCGGGGCGGACATCAAGGAAATGGCGTCCCTGGGATACATGGAGATGTACGACGCCGACTGGTTCCGTGGGTGGGAAGACCTCACCAGACTGCGGATACCACTGATCGCCGCAGTGTCCGGATTCGCCCTGGGCGGCGGATGCGAGTTGGCCATGATGTGCGATTTCATCGTCGCCGGGGACAACGCCAAGTTTGGGCAGCCCGAGATCAACCTGGGAGTCCTTCCGGGGATGGGCGGCTCCCAGCGGCTGACGAGGGCCGTGGGCAAGGCCAAAGCAATGGACATGATCCTGACCGGCCGGTTCATCGATGCCGACGAGGCGGAGCGCGCCGGACTCGTGGCAAGGGTGGTGCCGGCAGGGGACACGGTGGAGGAAGCGCTGAAGGCCGCTGAAGTCATCGCCTCGAAGTCAAAGCCTGCAGCCATGCTGGCCAAGGAGGCCGTCAACGCGGCCTTCGAGACCGGGCTGGCGCAGGGCGTGCTTTTCGAGCGACGCCTGTTTCATTCGCTCTTCGCCACCGAGGACCAGAAAGAAGGCATGGCGGCTTTCTCGGAGAAGCGCCAGCCGGAGTTCAGGCACCGGTGAACCTCCCAGTCGCAGAGCAGCGCACTGCCCAGGTGACCTCCGTACGCGTGGTCCCCTCGGCGATGCTGTCGCTGTCCGGCTTCCTGCTCTTCGCGATGCACCAGCCCGTCCCGGGCTACGCGCTGCTGGCCGCCTCGCTCGTGCTTGCCGCGCTCGTAGACCGGGCGCTCTTCCGTGACCTCATCCTCATCGCGGCCGGAATCCTGGTGATCAGCGCGGTTCCGATCACCACCGACGTCAGCACTTCGCACATGCTTGTCATGGGATCCGCCATGATCCTGGCCGTGGGTGTCCCCTACGCGGTGTCCCGCTGGGTCACCAGGGAGCATGCAATCGTGTTTCCCGTCATGACCGGCAACAAGTGGACCCGTGGCGAGAAGCTGTACCTGCCCGTGGTGGTGGTGCTTGGCTATGCCGTGCTGCCCGTCTACATGGTCCGGACAGGCGTCTACCAAAACTGGCCCGCGGTGCATGACCCCGACGGAATCATACGGCTCTTCATCGGGACCAATGCCCTGGGCATCTGGGATGAACTGTTTTTCATCTGCACAGCCTTCACGCTGTTTCGCCGTCATATGCCGGACTGGCAGGCCAACCTCCTGCAGGCGGTGCTGTTCACGTCCTTCTTGTGGGAGCTCGGATTCCGGGCTTGGGCACCGCTGTTTATTTTCCCGTTCGCGCTGCTTCAGGCGCGCATCTTCACGGTGACCAAGTCGCTTTCCTATATTGTGGCTGTCCACCTGCTCTTCGACTTCGTCCTGTTCCTGGTCCTGCTGCATGCCCACAACCGGGAATGGTTCGACATCTTCCTGTACTGATGTCGCCGGTGCTGAAGATCAGTCTGTCAGTGGGAGTTTGCCGCCTCGGTGCGTTCCGGGGCCCCGAAAAGCCACGCCGCGACGTCGCTCCGCAGGATCTGGTGGGGGCTCCCCGTGGGGCTGACGCTCCCGGCCGGCACGTAGTAACCGCGCCCCGAGCCGGGACCTCCGGCGGCGCGGTCCAGTGCCTGGATAATGTGCCGGCTCAGGTGCCCCTTCGGGCCGGTGGCCCGGATCTCCTCAAGTTCGTGCGGGGCGAGACGCCCCAGAACAGCAGCAATGTCGGCCACGATCGTTCCCTTCCTCGCCCAAGTTCCCCTCGCTCGGTATTAGAAGAGCAACGCTAAGCCATGGCTATTAACGGGAGGTGAAGTTCCGGCGGCGATCAGCGAAAGATGCCGCGTGCCGAGCTCAGGAGCAGCGGTCAGTTGGCGCATCAGCCCGCGGTTTGCAGGCCGCCGGCGGGCATCCGCACAGACCCCAGCAGGCCGCCCGCGGCCTGCAGGACCTGGCTCACATCGGAGCAGGAGAGTTCGTAGAAGAGGCGGCCGTCCTTCCGGGAGGGGACGATCAGCCGTTGCCGCCGGAGGATACCCAGGTGCTGGGAAAGGTTTGAGGCCTCAAGGCCCGTGTCATCGCGCAGCCGGCTCACTGCCACCGGTCCGTCAACCAGCATTTCGAGGATGAGGATCCGCGCCGGATGTCCCATCGATTTGAAGAGGTCTGCTTTTGTGTCGCTCAGGACCACGCCGCCTGCCATGTCATCCATCATGGATTTCCTCCGCTGCAGTCCCCATCCGATGCCGGCGCTGCTGAACTGCCGCGCCTGCAGTCAATTATAGAGACAGAACGGTCTGTCTTAGACCTTCGAATCTCCAGCTACAACATAGCGGGCCGGAACCGGGACGTGAACCCCGGTCAGCAAGCTGGCCAGGCCTTGCCAAACAGGCCTGCCTAGTTCAGACTTTCATAAATTCATCAAATCGCGCCCTGCGTAATCCGCGGCGTGATTCAGGAACACGTGGACTGCTTCCGGTGCCGACGATGTCACCGGAAGCCTTGTATTTCTGTTGAACAAGGGGGATCTTTATGGCCGGTATGTTCGAACTTTTCCTTGACGATGACGCTAGGTTCAGATTCCAGCTCACAGCCCCGGACGGCACCGTGATGGCCGTGTCCCGGGCTTTTTCCAATAAGGAGGAAGCGGTAGAGGGAATTGCCGCAGTCCGCGAGTACGCAGGTATGGGTCACGTAAGGGATATTTCGCTGACGCGACGGCGGCGCACCGTTCCATCGCGCACGGAAGTGCGGCGGGAGTGCAGGACCGGTGAGCAGATAAGACCGCTCGTGTCCGCCGCCGACAGTTACTTTCCGGGCGCTTGATCATGGAGGGGCAGGGTGCGGCAGAAGGGGCGACGAATCAGCCGAAGAGTGTAAACACCTACTCCAGTGCAATGGGGGAAGCCCAGTGCGCTGCCGGTACATTTCATTACGACGCTGTGTCCCGGGAACTGCGATGGTCGGATGACATCTATGCCCTGCACGGGTACGCCCGCGGGGAGATCGTACCCACTATCGAACTTCTTTACTCGCACAAGCATCCCGAGGACCGCGACCGCTGCCGGGAGGTTTTCGAGGCCGCCTGCGTCTCGGGCGGCTACTTCGCCAGCTACCACCGCCTCATCGACTCCAGGCTCCGGGAGCATCGTGTTATCACGGCTGGGGAGGCCGTAGTCGAGTCTGGCGTCCTGCAGCGCGCGGACGGCTTCATCATTGACCTGACCAGCACGCTGCACCGGGAGACGGAGCGGGCCGCCCGCGAGGCGGTGGAGGGTGCCGTCGGAACGCGCGCCACCATCGAACAGGCCAAGGGCATTCTGATGGGGATCCTGCGCATCAACTCCGAGGCGGCATTCGACCTTCTCTCGATCCACAGCCAGCACACCAACATTAAGGTATGCAGCACGGCGGCGGACCTCGTCCAGCTGGCCAACAACCCGCAGCAGATTGCCCTGCTCGACGCCTTTATTGAGGAACTGCGGCAGCCCTCCGGCCGACGTGTGGAAAGCGATACGGTGCCAGGCTGATGACCGGGCGCTGCGGCTGAGCCGCCGCCCGCCCGCGCGTCATTCTTCGGCGAAGTCCCCGGACTTGCGGCGGAAGTCTGCGAGTATCCGTATCAGCTGGTCCATGTCGCCGGCTGTGAATCCGGACTGGCTGAAAACCTCCGTGTTGAGCACCGCCGTCGCACGTTTTGCGATGGTGCGGCCTTCGGTGGTGAGCTCGATCAGCGTGGTGCGGCCATCGGTGGGGTGCGGTGAGCGCATCACGAGTCCGGCTTTTTCAAGGCGGTCGACGGCATTGGTCACCGATGTGGGGTGGACCTGGAGCAGGGCGCTGGCTTTGTTCATCGGAAGCGCGCCGCTGCGTGCGAAGCTCAACAGGGCCAGGAGCTCATAGCGGGCAAAGGTGAGGCCGAAGGGCTTCAGGGCACCCTCGATGCGGGCCAGGAGTATCTGCTGCGTGCGCATGATTGCTGTGATCGCGGCCATGGGCGTGGCGACGTCACCCCAGCCATGGCGTTCCCAGTTCCGCTGGGCATCGGCGATGGGGTCGCGGGGCAGCGGCGTTCCCATGGTCATTTCCCGCTTTTCAGGCCCGGAAAGTCAGCTTCGGAGTACTCCGTGCCCGTGCCCGTGCTCTGGCCCGTCCCTGTGCTCGTGCCCGTGCCCGTGCCCTCGTGAACGGGCGTGCCGGAAACGGACGCGCCGCCGTGCCTCGCTTCTTCGCTGTGGCGCAGTTCGACGCGGCGGATCTTGCCGGAAATGGTTTTGGGCAACTCGGTGAATTCGATCAGGCGGATGCGTTTGAAGGGTGCGAGGCGGTCCCGGCAATAGCGGAGGATCTCCTCAGCCAGTTCAGGCCCGGGGTCGTGGCCTGGCGCAAGAACCACGAAGGCCTTGGGCACGGACAGTTTGACAGGGTCCGGTGACGGGACGACGGCAGCTTCGGCGACAGCAGGGTGCTCGATCAGCACGCTCTCCAGTTCGAACGGGGACAGCCGGTAGTCAGAGGATTTGAAGACGTCGTCACCGCGGCCAACATAGGTGATGACGCCGTTCCCGTCCCTGCTGGCCATGTCCCCCGTGTGGTAGTAGCCAGCCCGGAAGGCCTCCGCCGTCTTTTCGGGATCGCCGTAGTACGCCTTCATCAGTCCGACAGGACGGGGGTCGAGGCGCAGGCACAGCTCGCCGTCGTCCGCTTCTTCCCCGGTGGCGGGATCAACCAGGACCACATCGTAACCGGGCAATGGCTGGCCCATTGCCCCGATCTTGACAGGTTGGCCGGGCGTGTTGGCCACCTGGACCGTGGTCTCGGTCTGGCCGAAGCCGTCGCGGATGGTCTGGCCCCAGGCCCGGTGGACCTGCCCGATCACCTCGGCGTTGAGCGGTTCACCGGCCGAAACGACTTTGGTGGGCGGATTCTTCAGGAGCGTGAGGTCTGCCTGGATGAGCATCCGCCACACAGTGGGTGGTGCGCAGAAACTGGTCACCTTCTCGCGGTCCATCTGCTCCATCAGGGCGCGGGCGTCAAAGCGGTCGTAGTTGTAAATAAACACGCAGGCCTCGGCGATCCACGGCGTGAACACGTTGGACCACGCATGCTTGGCCCAGCCCGGGGAGGCAACGTTCAGATGGATATCGCCGGGCTCGAGGCCAATCCAGTACATCGTGGAGAGGTGGCCGACGGGGTAGGACGTGTGCGTGTGCTCCACGAGCTTGGCCTTCGAGGTGGTGCCTGAGGTGAAGTACAGGAGCAGGGTTTCGTCGGCCTTCGTGGGGGCGTCCGGAGCAAACTCCTCGGGGGAGGCGGCGGAGTCCGAGTACTGCAGGGTGTCCGGCTGGCCGGTTCCGGCCGCGCTGACTTCAATGAGCCTGTAGTTCCCCGGAACATCGGTAAATTTACCGATGTTGGAACTTCCGACGGCGGCCCAGGCCGCTTCGCCGCGCTCGACGCGGTCCTTCAGGTCCGCAGGGCCCATCAGGGTGGTGGTGGGGATGAGGACGACGCCTAACTTGATGCCTGCCAGCATGATCTCCCAGAGTTCCACCTGGTTTCCAAGCATGACGATCATGCGGTCCCCGCGCTGCACCCCCTGGCCCCGGAACCAGTTCGCCACCTGGTTCGAACGGACCGACAGTTCGGCGAAGCTGCGGCGGGTCGCCGTGCCATCCTGTTCCACGATCACCAGGGCGGGTTTGGCTCCCGTTGCCGGGTCCGCAGCTAAGGCATCGAACCAATCCAGCGCGAAGTTGAATTCCTCGAAGCGTGGCCACTGGAAGCTGCTCCGGGCCTCCGCGTAGTTGTTCCGCAGGGCCAGCAGTTGGTCGCGTGCTGCACGGAAGTCATCGGTGACTGTCATGAGGACCTTTCGCCTGGGGATGCACGTCCTAGTGATCCATATCACTCTGCAATATACTAGGACATCCAAGGGTTTGAAAGAGCGAAGGGACTGCGCCCGTGCAGCCACAAGGACGTGACAACGGACAATCCACAGCCGTGCCTGAGGCGGCCAGCGACGAAATGCGCGGGCAGGCGCCGCCCTTCCCCGATGCAGACCTCATGTACATCGCAGACCTGCTTCCTCCGGACGAACGGAAGCGCTACCTGGACGTCCGGGAGTTCCTGCAGTCCAGGGTCAGGGCGCAGTCCATCGACTACTGGAACCGTGAGGAGTTCCCCTTCGGGCTGTTGGCGGAGATGGGCAAGCGCGGGCTCGGCGGGCTGCAGACCGACGGCACATCAAAGCTTTTCAAAGGCCTCATGTACGTCGAGGTGGCCAGGGCCGACGTATCGCTTTCGGCCCTGGTGGGCATCCACAACGAGTTGATTGTGGGCATGATCCACGAGCTTGGCTCCGAGGAACAGAAGCGCCGCTGGCTGCCTGGACTCACGGCGTTCATGCAGCTGGGAGCTTTCGCCCTCACGGAGCCGGACCACGGCTCGGACATCGCGGGGGGACTTGCAACCTCTGCCCGGCTGGAGGATGGCGAGTGGGTGATCAACGGCGCCAAGCGATGGATTGGCGCTGGAACCATTGCGGACTTTGCCCTGGTGTGGGCCCGGGATGAGGCTGACCAGCAGATCAAGGGCTTCATTGTTGAAACGGACCGGCCCGGCTATGCCGCCACCAAGATCAGCAACAAGATCGGCCTGCGGATCATGCAGAACGCGGACATCGTGTTGGACAACGTCCGGATCCCCGAAGCGAACCTCCTTCCCGGGGCCACGGACTTCTCCAAGGCCAACCGGCTCCTGCGGGATTCGCGCGCGTGGGTGGGATGGCAGGGTGCGGGGATCCAGCTGGCCGCGTTCGACGTCGCCCGCTCCTACTCCCTTCAACGCCGGCAGTTCGGCAAGGAACTGGCCCGATTCCAGCTCATCCAGCAGCAACTGGCCGAGATCCTGGGCAACGCCACCGCGTCGCTGGCCCTGATGGTGCAGGTCGCCCGGATCCAGGAGGAGGGCCGGCTGGACATGGCCCAGGCCGCCATGGCCAAGGCGACCACTACCCGGCTCGCCCGCTCCTCCGTGGCCATGGGGCGGTCGCTGCTCGGCGGCAACGGCATCAGCAGCGACTTCGAGATGGGCAAGCTCTTCGGGGATGCCGAAATCCTCTATACATATGAGGGAAGCTACGAGATCAACTCCCTCATTGTTGCCCGGGCCGTTACCGGGAAATCGGCCTTCGTCTAGGTCCCGGCGCGCGCGGCGGCCTCACGGGCGGCCGCCTCAATCCGGTCGAATTGGGCGCTCTTCTCTGCGGCACTCCGTACGGGAAGGTTGGGATCATTGGGGCCCTGCCCCACGGCGCCGTCGATCAGTTCGCGGAGGATATCCGCGTGCCCCAGATGCTGGGCGGTCTCCGCGCACATGTGTACGAGGATCTGCTGCAATGTAACGTGCCTGCGCTCTTCCGGCCACCAAGGCACGACGCCCGGCGCATCCAGCGGCAGTGACTCAATGGTGGCATCGCTGTGCGTGGCCGAGAAGCGGTGCAGATCCACGATCTCATCCCGTGTCTCCCCAGCGGTGGCCCACATGTCCGCGTCTGGTTCCGCGGCGTCGTCGAACCAGGGGAGGTCGCGTCCGCTGGGACGGCCAAACACCTCGCCGAAGTAGCCGAGCTCTACGCTGGCGACGTGCTTGACGAGCCCCAGCAGGTTGGTCCCTGTGGACGTCATCGGCTGGCGGGCTTCGTACTCGCCCAGACCGTCGAGCTTCGCGAGAAGCTGGCCGCGGCGGGTGCGGAGGCAGCGGTGCAGGATCGCTTTGTCATCCATGGGTGCACTCTCGGCTTGGGGGCGGCCAGGAGACAGAAACTGCCCGGGATGTGCTTGCCAGCACGTCCCGGGCAGTTTCTTCAAACCTACAGCGGGCGAATGTTCTCAGCCTGCGGGCCCTTGGGGCCCTGGGTCACGTCGAATTCGACTTTCTGGTTTTCATCCAGGGAGCGGTAGCCGCTGCTGGCAATTGCCGAATAGTGCGCGAAAACATCTGCCGATCCGTCATCCGGAGCGATGAATCCGAAGCCCTTTTCGGCGTTGAACCATTTAACTGTGCCTGTTGCCATGTGCTGCTACTTCCTTTGTAACCCTTATTTCTGGTCCTGCTCCAACGGCAGGCAGATGCGGAGAATGTTTTCCGCTATATCAAACCTATGGGCAGCACGCGGGCCGTGCAATAGCTGGAGTCATCAACTGTCCCTTCTGCAACGCCTGATGACGGCATTAACGGTGTCCATTAACAGAGTGTTCGGCCATTGTTTTTCTGTGGGATGTCCGAAATCAGCTCTTACCGGCGGCGGCTAACTCCAGGTCCGCCAGCCCCGGAGGGTTTGCCCCTGGCCGTGAGCAGGTGATGGCTGCCGCCCTGTTCGCGTAGGCGGCCAGGTCGTGCAGTTCATCCGGGGAGAGTTCCTGCAGGCGTGGCCGGCCGGCCGCTCCGAGCGCCCCAAAGTGGGCAAGCCCCGAGATCAGGGCTGCCATGAAGGAGTCCCCCGCCCCCACGGTGTCTGCCACTGTGATGGCCTCGCCCGGCATCTCCACGCGTCCCCGCCGGGTCAGGATGACCGGTCCCTGGGCGCCGCGGGTCAGGGCCACCAATGATGGGCCGAGTTCCAGCCAGGCGGCCATGGAGTCCTCCAGCGTCCTGTCGGGGTAGAGCCAGCGGAGGTCCTCGTCGCTGGCTTTGACGATGTCGCTTGCGGCCACGAAGTCTTCGGCATGTTCCCTCGCCGCTGTTGAGTCCGGGCTGATGGCGGGCCGGCAGTTGGGGTCAAAGCTGATGGTTGCGTGCGGGCGTGCTGCCTCGATCAGCCTCCGGACGGAGTTGTTGCCCGGGGGCAACAGTGTTGCGATGGATCCGGTGTGCACATGGAGTGAATTCTCCGCCACCGCCAGGGCAGGAATGGAGGCCCCGTTGATGTCCCAGGTGATCGAGAACGTGTAGTGCGCGGCTCCGGCGGCATCCAGAGACGCGACGGCAGTTGAGGTCGGCAGGGAGCCGCCGACGATGGCGTCGACACCGTTGCTGTCCAGGTGATCGGCGATCATCTGCCCGTAGGCATCCTCGGCAAAATGGGTGACGAGTTTGGTTCGGAGGTCCAGACGGGCGCAGCCGACGGCGACGTTGAGCGGGCTGCCGCCCGGGTGGGCCGCGGGCGTGGTGTTTCCGCGCGCTGTTGGTCCCCGTCCGGGGGCGTCGATGATGTCAACGAGTGACTCGCCGATGACGGTGATGAAGGCCCCGTCGTCGATTAGGGTCCCGTCGTCAGAGATGTCTGCTTGCGTACCGTTCTCGTGTAATGGCATGGCTGCTTCCTTGCAGGTCGGTGGTGAACGTTGTTCCTGTTGAGCGGCGCGGTGGTGCCTTTGGCGGCTTACCGACCGGGGTAGACGACGGCTTTGAGCTGCCCTGGCTGTTTACCGGCTTTGAGTGCGTCCTCTGATTCGGCCAGCGTGAACCTGCCGGTGACCAGGATGTCCAGGTCCACTTTTCCGTCGGCGATGAGTTGAATCGCCAGGGGCCAAGTGTTGGTGTACCTGAACACTCCGGAGAGCCAGATCTCACGGTTCTGGATGAACGAAACGGGGAGTTCGACGTCGTCCGCCCCGAGCCCCACCAGGATGACCCGCCCGGCCGGTCCGACGGCCCTGATGCCGGAGCGGACGGCCTGCGCGGCGCCGGAGGCGTCGATGAAGGCATCGACGTCCAGCCCTTCCACACTGTCGGTCCTGGCGTTGAGTGCGTGGGTCGCGCCGTGTGCCAGGGCGAAGGCAAGGCGGTCCTCGGCGATATCGGTGATGTAGATTTCGGTGGCGCCGAAGGCGCGGGCCGCCTGGGTGGCGATGATCCCGATGGGGCCGGCGCCGGCGATGAGCACGCGGCTGCCTGGCCTGATTGCCGCGCGTTCGCAGGCCCAGAGCCCGACGGAGAGCGGTTCGATGAGCGCGGCCGCCTCATCGCTGACGCTGTCCGGGATGTCATAGGCGAAGTCGCTCTGGATGGTCACGTATTCGGCGAAAGCACCGTCAATCGGCGGGGTGGCGTAAAACTCAATGTCGGGGCAGAGGTTGTAGCGCCCCGCCTTGCACTGCTTGCACGTGCGGCACGGCCGTTGGGGCTCGACGGCTACCCGCTTGCCCACGCGGTCAGGGTCAACGGCGCTTCCGACGGCGGCGATCCGGCCGGAGAGTTCGTGGCCGAGGACCAGCGGGTGGTCCACCACGTAGTCGCCGATCCGGCCGTGTTCGTAGTAGTGGACGTCGCTGCCGCACACGCCGACGGCGGCGACCTGCACGAGGACCTGGTCGGGCTCGAGCTGCGGGACGGGCAGGGTTTCCAGCACCATGTCGCCCTGGCGTTTCAGGATGGACGCGCGCATGGTGGCCGGCAATTCAGGCTGTCCGAGCGCTGCGGACTGTGCGGTTGATGTTGTCATGGAAGTTTTCCTTGGAAATCGAAAGCGGGAATGGCCGTGTTGCTTGACCGCGCTGGCTATTTGACGGCGCCGAGGGAGAGGCCCTGGACGAGCTTGTCCTGGGCGGCGAAGCCTGCGAAGAGCACCGGAAGGGAGATCACGACGGCGGCAGCGCAGACCTTGGCCAGGAACAGTCCTTGGCTGGAGACGAATCCGGTCAGGAAGACGGGCGCGGTCCCGGCCATGACACCCGTGAGGACCCGGGCCAGGAGGAGTTCGTTCCAGCTGAAAATGAAGCAGATAAGGGCGGTGGCAGCGATGCCAGGCATCGCGACGGGGGCGATGATCTTGCGGAGCGTCAGGAGCAGGCTGGCGCCGTCGATCTGTGAGGCCTCCAGCATTTCCACCGGTACCTCCGCGAGGAAGGAGCGCATCATCCAGACGGCAATGGGCAGGTTCATGGAGGTGTACATCAGGATCAGGAACCAGATGTTGTCCAGTGCGCCGGCGGTCTTGGCGAAGAGGAAGAGGGGCAGGACTGCGGCGACGACGGGCATCATCTTGGTGGAGAGGAAGAAGAACATGACGTCTGTCCACTTCTTCACGGGCCGGATGGACAGCGCATAGGCGGCAGGGATGGCCAGAACCAGCACCAGAACGGTGGAGAGGATCGAGGCGGTCGCGGAGTTGATCAGCGGCGGCCACGGGCTCACGCCGGAGCTGGCGCCGAAGAACTCCTGGTAGGCGTCCAGGGTCAGGTTCGCGGCGAGGGAGGGCGGGTTGGTGGCCGCGTCCGTCTCGGAGTGGAAGGAGGTAAGGATCATCCACAGGACCGGGGCCGCGAAGAGCAGGGCAAGTGCCCAGGCCGCGATTCCGGCGGCAGTGTTGTTCCGTGTGGGGTCCATGCGGGACTTGCCCCCGAACTTCCCGAAGCGGCGGCGGGTTCCGTGGTTCGGGGCAGTGGGCGATGTGGAACGGCCATGGCCCGACTTGCGGGGTGCGGCAGGGGTGAGGGTGCTCATCGTGCTGCCTCCTTCTTGAAGAGCGAGAAAACGGTGCGGAGGGCAAAGGTCGCCACGATGATGGTGCCGATGACCACCACGACGCCGGCGGCGGAGGCCAGGCCGTATTCATTGGCGAAGTAGAACGTCTGGTAAATGGCGTAGGGCAGGTTTGCCGTGCCCAGGCCACCGGAGGTGAGCGTGAAGACGGCGTCGAAGTTCTGCACGATGTAGATCGCTCCGAGCAGGCCGCCGAGTTCCAGGTACTGGCGCAGGTGCGGCAACGTGAGGTGACGGAAAATATCCCACGGGCTCGCGCCGTCCATCTGGGCTGCTTCGACGGTGTCCATGGGGCGGGACTGCAGGCCGGCCAGCAGGATGAGCATCATGAACGGCGTCCACTGCCAGACCAGGGACACGATGACGGCCATCAGGGGCGCCTGGGAGAGGAGATCCGGCTGTGGCGGGGTGTCGCTGCCGAACAGCGACCAGATCCAGGTCAGGGTTCCGTTGATCAGCCCGTAGGTGGGGTTCAGCAGGGCATGCTTCCAGATCAGGGCGGCGGCCACGGGCACCACGAGGAACGGTGCGATGAGCAGGGTCCGGGCCAGTCCGCGGCCGATGAACTTCTTGTCCAGCAGCAGGGCCAGCCCGAGCCCGATGACCAGGCTGGCCAGGACCACGGACACGGTCAGGACGATGGTGGTGAAGATGGCCTGGCGCAGGTCGGCGTTGGTGAGGACCTGGATGTAGTTGTCGAAGCCGGCGAAACCGGTCCGGTCCGGGCGGAGGCTGTTCCAGTTCAGGAACGAGATGATCAGGGTCACCACGAACGGAAGCTGGGTGACGATGATGAGGAAGATCAGGGCCGGCAGCAGCGGCGCACGCCGTGCCCAGGCCAGGGCTCGTTCACGCGCCCTGGCATCTTTGGAAGGTTTGGAGGCGCTGTACCCGGGGGTGGGGACGGCGCGCGCTGGTGCGGTAGTCATGATGTTCTCCTGCGCTGCTGCGGCCCGCCCTCAGGAGGGCCACAGCAGCGGTTGGTGGGTTGTTACTTCTTGTACTTGTCGCCGATTTTTTGTGCGGCGTCCTGGCCCTTCGCCAGCGCATCGGCTACTGAGCCCTGGCCGGCGATGGCCGAGCTGACACCCTGGGAGACCGTGGTGCCAAGGTCGGCGAACTCGGGGATGCCGACAAACTGGATGCCCACGACCGGGCGTTCCTGGACACCGGGGTTCTTCGGGTCGGCGTTTTCAATGGCGGAGCGTTCTGCCTTGAAGAATGGGGCGGCCTTCTGGAACTCGGCGTTCTCATAGGTGGAGATACGTTTGCCGGAGGGGACCTTGGCCCAGCCGAGCTTCGAGGCCACGAGCTCTTCGTACTTCTTGGAGCTGGCCCAGGCGATGAACTTGCCGGCAGCGTCCTGCTTCTTGGAGGCAGCCTGCACGCCCCAGGACCAGGTCCACAGCCACCCGGACGAATCCGTCTTCTTCACCGGCGCCTGGGCGTAGCCGATCTTGCCCTTCACCGGGGAGGCGTCGGCTTCCAAAGCGCCTGCTGCGGAGGTGGCGTCGTACCACATGGCCACCTTGCTCTGGCTCATGTTGTTCAGGCACTCCGTGAAGCCGGCCTGGGCTGCACCTGCCTCGCCGTGCTTGCGGACCAGGTCCACGTAGAACTGCGTCGCTTCAGTGAATTCCGGGGAGTTGACCTGGGCGTTCCAGTCCTTGTCGAACCAGGTCCCGCCGAAGGTGTTCACCACGGTGGTCAGCGGGGCAAAGACCTGGCCCCAGCCCGGCTGGCCGCGCAGGCAGATGCCCTTCATGCCCGGCGCGGCGCCGTCAGCCTTCGCGGCAAGGTCAGCGACCTGGTCCCATGTGGGCTTCTCCGGCATAGTCAGGCCCTTGGCTTCGAAGATGTCCTTGCGGTACATCAGAAAGGAGGACTCCCCGTAGAACGGTTCGCCGTAGAGCTTGCCGTCCTTGCCGGTCAGCGACGCGGTGTACGCGGGCAGGATATCTGCCTGGTTGAACTCGGCGTCCTTGGCCACATTGTCCAAGGGAGCCAGCCACTTGTTCTCCGAGTAGAAGGGGATTTCGTAGTTGGACAGGGACGCCACGTCGTACTGGCCGGCCTGGCTTGAGAATTCCTGGCTGATCTTGGCCCGGACGTCGTTTTCCGGCAGAACGGTGTAGTTGACCTTGATGCCGGTTCCTTTGGTGAAGTTGTCCGCGGTCAGCCTCTGCAGGTCTTCCATCTGCGGGTTATTCACCATCAGGACATTGATGCTGTTCTGGTCACCGGCGGCCGTGCCGCCGCCGGCTCCGGAGCAGGCTGAGGCAGAAAGTGCGATGCACAGGGCGCCGGCGGCCAGTGTTGCAGCGCGCATTTTTGGGCGCATTGAGGACTCCTTTGTTCTTCAGGGGGTGCGCAGCCGCCGTACTTCGACTGCTTCATCGAAGTACCGGACTGGGGGAGAGGCCAAGGTCGTGAATCCGACGGGCCCCGCTTGTGTTCCTCAACATTAGGCCTGAGGCGTGGGGCGCAACTAGCGCCGTGGTTGCCCACTTCTGATACAAATTTGCCATGTCGCTCTGGGGAGAGGAGCGCTAATGTTGGGGTAGGCACCCGACGGTGGCCCCCGTATCTCACACACCCACCAGATGCCTGGAGAACCAGAATGAGCGCGACGGATCCGAGCAATGGCGCATCTGCCAGGCTCGCCGAAAGGCTGCTGGGCATGCGCGCCAACCGCGAAGTTATTCCGGACGACCCGAACAGTTCGGTCCGGTGGCACGAGCACGACTATCCCAGCCCGTTGGCACGCTGGAACTACCACCCCGAGTACGAGATCCACTTGATCCGGAAAGGCAGCGGAAAGTTCATCGTCGGAGACCACATCGGCACGTTCGAGGCCGGACATGTCTCCCTCATCGGTTCAGGGCTGCCGCACGACTGGGTCAGCGACCTGGAGCCCGGAGAAGTCCTGGAGCGGCGCGATGCCGTGATCCAGTTCGACGGGAAGTGGATCCGGAAGGCAGCCTCCGTCGTTCCGGAAATGGCCGAAATCCAGCCACTGCTGGAACAGTCCGCACGAGGGATCGAGTTCCTGGGGCCTTCAGCCCGGGCCGCGGCCGCAGCCATCGAGGCCATGGGCGCATCCGCGGGATTGGAGCGGCTTCACCACCTCCTGGAACTCTTCGCGATTCTTGCGCGAGCGCCCCAGGACGAGCGGCGCTACCTCGCAGAAGAATGGTTCCGGCCGCAACTGGACGGCCAGGCCGCGGCCGTGGTGGACATCGTCCTCGAATACGTCTTCAACAACCATGCGGGCAGCGTAAAGATGTCCGAGGCCGCAGCCCTGGTGGGCATGTCCGAACCCACCTTCTCGAAATATTTCAAACGGTCCACGGGGCAGAACTTCAGTGACCTTGTCCGCAAGCTGCGGTTGGCGCATGCCCGGCGGCTCCTGGAACGCAGCGACAAGGCGATTTCCACCATTTGTTATGAGGTGGGCTTTTCGAACCTGTCCAACTTCAACCGGCAATTCCTGAACGAAACCGGAGCCACCCCGCGCGAGTACAGGGCGCGGGCGGTTCCCGCGTAGCGGCTCAGGGCCTCAGCAGTACTTTGATCGCTCGCCGCTCGTCCATGGCCTTGTACGCCTCAGGGGCCTCCTCGAGCGACATTTCGACGTCGAACACTCGGCCGGGATTGATCCTGCCCGCTAGCACGTCCGCCAGCAGTTCCGGGATGTAGGTCCGGGCGGGAGCCATGCCGCCGGACACCGTGATGTTCTTGTCGAACAGATAGCGCAGCGGGATTTCCGCGCCACCGGTGGGAACACCCACGAATCCCAAAGCGCCGCCGGGACGTACGCAGTGCAGGGCCTGTTCCATGGACTCCTTCGTCCCCACGCACTCCAGCACCGAATCGGCAAGAACGCCGCCGAGCAGTTCACGGACTTTCGCCACGCCCTCGTCCCCGCGTTCGTCCACGATGTCCGTTGCGCCGAACTCCCGGGCGATTACCTGCCGGTCGGTGTGGCGGGACATGGCAATGATCCGCCCGGCTCCCAGACGCTTCGCTGCCAGCACCCCGCAGAGTCCCACGGCGCCGTCGCCCACCACCACAACGGTCCGGCCGGGAGCAACCTGGGCGCTGAGCGCGGCGTGGTGGCCGGTGGCCATCACATCGGACAGGGTGAGGAGATTCTTGCGCAGCGCATCGTCGGGTTCCCCAACGCCGGGAACTTTGACGAGCGTGGACTCAGCCAGCGGCACGCGGACGGCCTGGCCCTGGCCGCCGTCGATCCTGTGGCCCGCATCGTCCTTGCCGCCCCAGCCGGCGAGCCGGTCGCAGGCGACGGTCACGCCGTTGCGGCACTGCGGACACGCGCCGCAGCTCACCACGAACGGCGCGATGACGAAATCGCCTTCCCTGAGCGCCGTCACGTCAGCGCCAACGCTCTCCACGACGCCGATGAACTCATGTCCGATGGCGGAGGGCCGGCGGATCGGCTTCACGCCCCGGTACGGCCACAAGTCCGAGCCGCACACGCACGCCGCGGTCACCTTGACCACCACATCCGTGGGCAGCTGGACAGCCGGGTAGTCCCGGTCCTCCACCCTGATGTCTCCGGGGCCGTGGATGATGGTGGCGCGCATGGCTACTCCTCTCGTGGCGGGGGTCGGTCCGGCGTGCGAAGTAGTCTAGCCGCACCGTCTCCAGGTCCGGGTCCTAGCGCATCCCTTCGCGTCGGATCGCCGTGGCGATGGCGGCTGCCCTCGTTTCCACTCCCAGCTTGGCGTAGATGTGGGCGAGGTGGGTCTTCACCGTGGCTTCTGAAATGAAGAGCCGCTGTCCAAGCTCCCGATTGCTGAGCCCTTCAATAAGGAGGCTCAGCAGCTCGGCTTCGCGCGGTGTCAGGACTTCGTCCGGATTGCGCAGCTGCTGGAAAAGCCGCGAGGCCACGGGAGCGCTCATCACGCTCTTCCCCTGGACTGCGCCACGGATGGCAGCGAAAATTTCCTCCGGAGCGGCGTCCTTCAGCAGATAGCCCATGGCGCCGGCATCCACGGCCCGGACGATGTCGGCGTCCGAATCGTAGGTAGTGAACACGAGCACGGCCTGCCGCCGGTTGCGCTCGCGGATTTTCCGGATGGCTTCGATGCCGTCCATGCCGGCGCCCATGGCCAGGTCCATCACCACCACGCCGGGGGAGTGCTGCTCCACCTGCGCCAGGGCTTCCTCACCTGACGCCGCCTCCGCGACCACATCGATGTCCGGCTGGGTTCCCAACAGCGCCTTGAGTCCGCTCCGCACCACGAGATGATCGTCCACGAGGAGCACGGTGATGGGCTTCATGCGTCCTCACCTGTAGGCAATTGAGCAGCCACAATGGTCCCTTCGCCCGGGGTGCTTTCCACCGAGAATACGCCGCCCAGCTGTTCCACACGCTGCCGCATGGCGCGCAGCCCGTAGCCTCCGGCGCCCGACGGCGGTGGTACCGCTGCGGGATCAAAGCCGGCACCGTCGTCGTAAATGTCCAGCGTGACGGCCGCGGGAAGGAAACCGAGCGTCAGAGTGGCGTTCGTGGCTGACGCATGGAGCTTGATGTTAGACGCCGCGCTTTGGACCACGCGCAGCAGAGCGTGCCGGACGTCCGCCGAAACGGGGCGGGGTTCCCCCGTGACGAGCAGCCGCACGCCGGGGACGTACTGGATGGCTGCCTGCCGGAGGGCCTCGGGGAGCGGGGATGCTTCCAGCCCCGGCGACGCCAGTTCGTGGACCAGGCTGCGGGTCTCGGCCAGGTTCTGCCGCAGCAGCTCGCCGGCCTGCCGAAGGTCGTGCCGGGCCGACGCGGCCGGCCAGTTGCGGTTCGCCGCTTCGAGAAGCAACAGGCTGCTGGCCAAGCCCTGTGTCACGGTGTCGTGGATCTCCCGGGACACCCGCTCGCGCTCGGCGATGGCCCCGGCCCGGCGCTCGCTGGCAGCCAGCTGCCCCTGGGCGAGCGAAACTTCTGCATGCAGGCGGCGCTGCTCGGCGGCGTCGTGCTCTATCCGGTCGTAGATCAGCGTCAGCATGACGCCGACGGCGAGGGGGCCGAGCAGCATGGCGAGGTCAGTTCCGTTGCTGAGCCGGAACAGCCCGACGGCGGTGGCGGCCGCCGTCGCACCCGCAGCAATGTAGGCGACTGCCCCCGTGAACGCCGTGCGGCAGAGGAAGAACAACGCAAACGAACACCAGGCGAAGCTGGGCGCGGCGATGACCAGCACGGCCCAGAGCCCTGCTAGGGCGAACATCCAGACGGCCCAGGGGCGGCGGCGCTGCGCGAGCGCCGCGATGACGGCGTAGAGCATACAGGCGGTCACAGCCAGGCCGAGGACCAGGAGGTTGTCGGCAGGGCTGTGGCGCATTACGTAGCGAACCACCGACGCCACCATCAGCACCGCAAAGCCAACGTGCACCGCGGCGTCGATCCGGCCCAGGCGGGCCGGAGCTCCGGACGAGTGCGCGTTTTCGGAAGAGACGGCTGGGGCAGGGACTGCGGCTCGGGTAGGCATGGGGGTCCGGTTCCGGTGGAGGGATTGCTACCCACCATGCTATTGCCCGCGCCGTTGCTGGTCTCTCAGCCTTTTGGCTGATACCGCTGGCCTTACGGCGGAGCCAGGCGCCGCCGAAGGCCCGATGTGGGTACCCGTGGCCGCGGGCACGATGGAAGGACACGATTCCGCTGCCCTTCATTTCCCAAGGAGACCCCCATGAAGAAGTCCAACAAGGTTTTTGCCGCCGCCGCTGCCGGAGCGCTCGTCCTCACCGCCGGAGCGACCGTCGCCGCCAATGCCGGTACCGCGTCTCCCGTTGTGCCTGCTGCTGTCCCTGCGGCTGTGCCTGCGGCGGCGCCCGCCGCTGTGCCTGCGGCTGACATCCCGTCCTCACCCGAAAACGTCGTGTCGCAGAGCCGTATCAGCGTTGGCGCCTCGGCCAAGGCTGTGGGCGCAGCGCTGGCCAAATGCCAGGCGGACAAGCTGCCCTTCGTGACGGTGGCCCTCGTGGACCGGTTCGGTACGGTGCAGGCACTCCTCCGGGGCGACAACGCGGCCGAGCACACCATCGAATCCGCCAAGCGCAAGGCCTACACCGCAGCCGCCTTCGGAGCGCCGACGAGTGATCTGGCCAAGCGCGTCACGGGGAACGGCCCCAGCATCGCAGACCTTCCCGGCACGCTGTTCCTGCCCGGCGGCGTCCCGCTCAACGTCAACGGTGTGTCCGTTGCCGGGATCGGCGTGGGCGGCGCTCCCGACGGCAAACTCGATGAAGCCTGTGCAGACGCAGGTGCCGCCGCCATTGCCGGCGCCGCTGAGTAGGCTCTTTACATGGCGTGGTTCAGGGATCCCGGCGTCAGGACGTCTGTCAGGCCGTCTTTCAGGCCGTGGCGAATGGCTGTGACGGCTGCTGTGGGCGTGGCCGTGGCGGCGCTCCTTGGATGCAGCCCAGGCAACCCGGGCGGCGGCCCGTCGGACAGTGCCGCCTCGGACAGCTCGGCGTCCGGCACTGCGGCGTCCGGCCCGCCAAAGGAACAGCCAGCCGTGCCGAAACCGGCGGACTCCTCCCGTCCAGCCCTGTCCCCGGAAGCCCAAGCGGAACTCGACCAGCGGCTGATCCTTGCTGCCAAGGCCAACAACGTTCCCCTGGTCAAGGAGCTGATCCAGGCCGGAGGCAACGTTAACGCCAAGGACGCCATCCAGGATTCAGCGTTCCTCTACGCCGGCGCCGAGGGGTTCAACGACGTACTGCGACTGACCCTCGCCAATGGGGCCGACGTGAAAAGCACCAACCGCTTCGGCGGGACGGCCCTCATTCCGGCCAGCGAACACGGCCATGTTGAGACGGTGCGGATCCTCATTGCCGCCGGCGTTCCGGTCAACCATGTGAACAACCTCGGCTGGACCGCCATACAGGAGGCCATTCTCCTCAATAACGGCGGGCCGAGGCAGCAGGAAGTGGTCCGGCTGCTCCTGGCCGCCGGAGCCGACCCCGCCATCCGTGATCCCCAGGGCCGGACGGCCTTGGATAACGCGGAGCGGCTGGGCTTCACCGAAATCGCCAGGCTGATCCGGGCCCGCGGCTGACTATCTTCTCGGGTGTGCTGAACTGGCCCGGTTTCGGCTGATGAACCTGCGGCGATGCGCCTACCCGGCGGGGCAGGCGCATCACAACCGGGCTGGTTCGGCCGGGCTGGTTCCACAAGCGGCGTCGGAAGGGGCTAGACGGCCTCCAGCACGCTGACGTAGTTGGCGATGCCCACGCCTCCCATGTTTTGCACGGCGGCGCGGCGGGGGTTGGCCAGCTGCATGTCCCCGGCGGTGCCCGTCAGCTGCATGGCGGCAATGACGTGCTGTGAAATGCCGGTGGCGCCGACGGGGTGGCCTTTGGCTTTGAGGCCGCCCGAGACGTTAATGGGCAGCTTGCCGTCCTTGAACACCCAGCCTTCCTCGATTGCCCGTGTACCCTGGCCGGGTTCGGTCAGGCCGATGGCCTCGTACATGAGCAGCTCGGCGATGGTGAAGCAGTCGTGGACTTCCGCGAAGTCCACGTCTTCAAGCCCGACGCCGGCCATCGCCAGGGCGCGCTGCCAGGACGCCCGGGTGGCGGCGAAGGCGGTGGGGTCACGGCGTTCTGCCGGGAAGAAGTCGTTGGCATGGCCGAAGCCAGCCAGCCTGACCGGGGCGGCGGCGGCTGCCGTTGGCGACGTGGAGAGCACCACGGCGGCAGCGCCGTCGGAGACGGGGGAGCAGTCGGTGCGGCGCAACGGGTCGGCCACCAGCGGGTTCTTGTCCGAGACCGTTCTGCAGAACTCCTCGCCGAGGTCCTTGCGCAGCTGGGCGTAGGGGTTGTCCACGCCATTGCGGTGGTTCTTCGCGGCGATGGTTCCGAGGACATCGGATAGGTTCCCTGCTCCAGCGCAATAGCGCTTCTCGTAGTGCTTGGCGACGTCGGCGAAAAGTCCGGTGAACCCGGTGGTGGAAGCCTGGCCGGCCATGTCATAGTCCGCTCCGAGGAGGGCCGCGCCCACCACGTCGGCCCCGGCATGGGTCATCTTCTCCGCACCGATCACCAGGACAGTCTTGGCCGTTCCGGCCAGGATCGACTTGGCGCCCTGCTGGAAAGCTGCCGACCCGGAGGCGCAGGCATTCTCCACCCGGGTGGACGGCACGTTGGCCAGCTGCTCCGAAACCTGCAGGGCCAGAGAGGACGGGAAGGCCAGCGGCATCATGCCGGAGTTGAACTGGCCGAGGTAGATTTCGTCGATCTGGGCCGGCTCGATGCCGGCGCTGGAGATGGCCTCGGTGGCGACCTGGACGATCAGCGATTCGAGTGTTTCGTCGGTGAGTTTGCCGAAGCGGGTGTGGCCCCAGCCGGTGAGCAGGACATCTTTCCCAAATTGATCTTTCAGGCTCATGCTGTGGCTCCTTCCAGTGATTCTTCCTGTACGGGTGCTGCTTCAAGGGAGACAGAGAACGAGGCCTCGGTCTTCTCCCGGATCTCCTCCACGGTGACCCCCGGCGCGAGGCGGGTGAGCGTGAGCCGCCGGCCGCCGTCGCCTGTTTCCTGTTCGTTCCTCACAAGATCAAAGACCGCCAGGTCACTGATGATCCGGTCCACCACGCGGAGTCCGGTGAGGGGAAGGGTGCACTCCTTGACGATCTTGGCGGTGCCGTCCTTGGCATTGTGCTCCGTGAGCACCACGACGCGCGGCGTCCCGGCCACGAGGTCCATGGCACCTCCCATGCCCTTCACCATCTTGCCCGGGATGGTCCAGTTGGCCAGATCGCCGTCGCCGGAGACCTGCATGGCGCCCAAGATGGCCACCTTCACATGCCCGCCGCGGATCATGCCGAAGGAGGTGGCGGAGTCGAATATGCTGCCTCCGGGGAGGACAGTGACGGTCTGCTTTCCGGCGTTGATGAGGTCGGCGTCTTCCTCGCCCTCATAGGGGAATGGGCCCATGCCGAGCAGGCCGTTTTCGCTTTGCAGGATCACGCGGACGCCATGCGGCAGGTTGTTCGCCACGAGTGTGGGAATGCCGATGCCGAGGTTGACGTAGTCGCCGTCGTTCAGTTCTTCAGCCGCGATGGCGGCCATCTCATCCCTGGTCCAGGCCATGGGTTCTCCTTGGGGTCTCAAAGTTGGGGGCTTAAGTGTTTGTTCGGGCTGTGTTGGTTCGTGAGGCGGCGGTGGCTTAAGCGGGGAGCGGCTCGACGCGCGGGCGGACGGTGCGCTGCTCGATGTCCTTCGCGCGGTTGCTGGCCTGCACGAGGTGCTGGACGTAGACACCGGGCGTCACGATGTGGTTGGGGTCCAGTGCGCCGGGCTCCACGATCACCTCGGCCTCCGCAATGGTCACCGCACCAGCAGTGGCCGCTACCGGGTTGAAATTCCTGGCGGTGTAGCGGTAGATCAGGTTGCCGTCGGTGTCGGCCGTGTGGGCGTGGACCAGGGCGACGTCGGCCCGAATGGCCCGCTCCTGAACGTACGTTTCGCCGTCGAACTCCGCGAGCGGCTTGCCCTCGGCAACCAGCGTGCCGACGCCCGTCTTGGTGTAGAACGCAGGGATCCCGGCGCCGCCGGCGCGCAAGCGCTCGGCGAGCGTGCCCTGCGGCGTGAACTCCACCTCGAGCAAGCCCACAAGGTATTGCTCCGCGAAGAGTTTGTTCTCGCCCACGTAGGATGCGATCACTTTCCGGACATGGCCCGCCTCGATCAGAATGCCGAGGCCCTTGCCGTCCACGCCCATGTTGTTCGAGACCACAGTCAGGTCGCGCACACCCGAATCCCGCACGGCTTCGATGAGATCTGCGGGGATGCCGCTCAGGCCAAAGCCTCCGACGGCGAGCGTCATGCCGTCCCGCAGGACACCGTGCAGGGACTCGGAAGCACTGGATTTCAGTTTGGACATGGCATCTCCTCGTTGAGTTGGTCATGATAGGTATCCACTTTGTGGACTCAACCTCAGGTGTCCGAGCGTAGGGGCGGTTCTGAGGGGCTGTCAAGACGTTCATTCACCACATATGCCGCGGTTTTTACAGTGTGGACGGTATGCTTTCAAGCGTCCACAATATGGATGAAAAAGGAGAGATATGAACCAGATGCCGGTCCAGGGGGCCCAGGTCGTGAGCCGTATCGCGGGGCTCTTGCGCATCGTTGGCCGCAAGCCGGAGGGGACTCCGCTGGTCGAGCTGGTGCGGGAGTCCGGACTGACGCGGCCCACGGTTCACCGGCTGCTGACCTCCCTGGCCGCGGAAGGGCTGCTGGACCATGAGGCAAGAACCGGCAACTGGGTCCTCGGCCCGGAGGTCCTGCTGCTCGGATCGGTGGCGTCAGCCCGGTTCCCGCTCGAGGACATCGCCCGGCCGGGCCTGCGCCGACTGGCCGAACAGACGGGTGAGAGCGCCTTCTTCTCCATCCGCCGAGGGAATGAGACGGTCTGCCTGCTCCGCGAGGAGGGCAGCTTTCCCGTGCGGTCGTTCGTGCTCCACGAGGGTGTTCGGTTCCCTCTCGGTGTGGCGTCGGCCGGCACCGCGATCCTGGCCTTCCTGCCGGAGAGCGAACAGGAGCAGATCTTGGCAAACTGGCCCGCCCATGCCGGGACATTTGCGGAGGGACACACGGAAGAGGTGGTCCGGGCCAACGTGAAGCGGACCAGGGAGACGGGCTACTCCGTGAATCCCGGGCTCGTGCTGGAAGGCAGCTGGGGCATGGGCGCTGCCGTGTTCGATCAGGCCGGCCGGCCGGCGTGGGCTTTGTCCCTGACCGGAATCGAGCCGCGCTTCCGCGAAGACCGGCAGGAGTTCCTGGGCAGGCTCCTCATGGAGGAGGCGCACCGGATCAGCGCCCAGCTGGGCGCTCCTTAGGCGTGTCATCAGCCGCCGCAGGCTGTTGAGATCACCGGATTCCTGCACCTACTCTTGCAATAAAGTGCCGGACAACTCCAGGAGCCAGGACCATGAGCACCAGGATCTACTTTGAGGAATACGGCAGTCCGCAGGTGCTCACCGTCGGGACGGAAGAGCTGCCGGATCCCGCCGAGGGGCAGGTCCGGGTGGAGTTCCGGACCGTCGGCGTCAATCCCATGGACTGGAAAATCGTGGCCGGTTACGTAAAACAGTGGGTTCCACTCGAGTTTCCGGCAGTTCCCGGCTCTGAGGCTGCCGGTGTGGTTACCCAGGTGGGACCGGCCTTCGAAGGCTTCGCCGTGGGCGATGAAGTCATTTGGAACGGCACAGTTGGCGGCTACCGCATCGAAGCCCTGGTTTCCGCGGACGAACTGATTCTCCTGCCGGTGGGCGTCGACTTCGAACAGGCGGCCTGCATCCCGGTGGCCGGCGGGGCGGCCTATTCTGCCCTCAAGCAGCTCGACGTGGGCGAAGGGGACACCATCCTCATCCACGGGGCGGCGGGCGGTGTGGGATCAGCCGCAGTGCAGATCGCCCAGGCCTTCGGGGCTGCGGTGATCGGCACGGCGTCCGAACCCAACCACGAGTACCTGACCGATCTGGGAGCGCTGCCCGTGATATATGGCGCCGGGCTGGTCGAGCGGGTCAGGGACCAAGGCAAGGTGACGGCGGTGTTCGATACGGTGGGCACCGAAGAATCCGTCGCGGCTACGCTGGATTTGCTTGAGGACAGGAGCCGGGCGGTGACCACGGTTCCCGACCAATCCTCGGAAACGGCCGGAATTGCGAAACTCAGGCTACTCGACGGGCGCGTTGCGGACGTCGCAACCCTGGCGGCCGAAGGCCAGATCACCTTCACGATTTCGCACCGGATGCCGCTGATCGAAGCACCTGATGCGCTGGAAATGAGCCGGACCGGCCACGGGCGCGGAAAGATTGTGCTGCTGCCCTAGGGATCGCTTTCGCCCTGGGCCCGGAGCCCTGTCAGGGCCTTGGCAGGGCTCAGTGCCCTGCCGCTCAGAGCCCTACCCGCGGCTCCTCCGGACCCTCGTGCTTCCACCAGGTGTCAAAGATGGAGACCGGGACGGTGCGCTTGTGCCGGGTCCGCATGTACTTTTCCTCGATCAGGGCCGCTGCGCCTTCGGTGACGTCGCGGCCTTCGAGGTAGTCGTCGATCTGGTCGTAGCTGATGCCGAGCTCGTCCTCGTCGGTGCGGCCAGGCTTGCCGTCCAGGAGGTCGGCGGTGGGGACCTTCTCCCAGATCCGGGCGGGAGCGCCGAGTTCGGCAAGGAGTGCGCGGTTCTGGCGCTTGTTCAGTCCGAAGAGCGGGAGAATGTCAGCGCCGCCGTCGCCGTATTTGGTGAAAAAGCCCGTCACGGACTCGGCGCCGTGGTCCGTGCCGATCACGAGGTAGTTGTGTTCGCCGGCCAGGGCGTACTGGGCGATCATGCGCGTGCGGGCCTTCGTGTTGCCCTTGTGGAAGTCGGAGATTCCATTGCCCACAGTCTTTTCGAACTCGTCCTCGAAGCCGTCCACGGCCGCTGAGATGTTGAACGTCCATTCGGTCTTGGCCTTGATGAAGTCCAGGGCGGCCTGGGCGTCGTCTTCGTCGTGCTGCACGCCGTAGGGGAGCCGGATGGCGACGAAATTGGCGTCCACCCCTTCGGCTTCCAGCTCCTCGACTGCCAGCTGGGCGAGGCGGCCGGCCAGGGAGGAGTCAAGGCCTCCGGAAATGCCCAAGACGAAACCCCGGGTGCCCGTTGCCTTGACGTACTCCTTGAGGAAGGTGACGCGCTTGCGCACCTCCTCGGCGGGGTCGATCCGGGGCTGTACGCCCATTTCTTTGATGATCTTGGCCTGGAGTTCGCGCATGTGCCCAGCCTAGCCAGCCGCATCCGCAACGCTCAACTGCCGGCCCGGCGACGCGCAAATGGACGGGGGCTGCGGGAATTCCCGTAGCGCCGGTCCATTTGCGCGTCCCTGGGCAGTTTCCGCAGCGAAAAACCATCCTGTGCCGCCGCCGTCGGGCGTAGCGTGGGGTGCATGGAGCGAACAGGGTGCGTAGTGGCTGGCGGCGGCCCTGCCGGCATGATGCTGGGCCTGCTGCTGGCGAGGGCAGGTGTCGAGGTCACGGTCCTTGAAAAACATGGCGATTTCCTCCGCGATTTCCGCGGCGACACCGTCCACGCAGCGACCATCCGGCTCATAGACGAACTCGGCCTCGGCGGCGCCTTCCGCGAACTGCCACAGAGCCGGCTGCGCAACGTCGCATTCCCGGTGCCGGGCGTCGGCCTGGTGACCCTGGGCGATTTTGCCTCTCTGCGCCCGCCGTATAACTACATCGCCATGATGCCGCAGTGGGACTTCCTCAATTTCCTTGCGCGTGCCGCTGAGGAGGAGCCGAGCTTCACGCTGCTGATGGAACACACGGCCACGTCCCTGATATACGACGGCGGCCGGGTCACCGGTGTCCGCTACCGGACCAGTTCCGGAACCGAGGGCGCGATCCGCGCCGACCTGGTGGTGGCCACGGACGGGCGAAATTCCGCCCTGCGCCAGGCCGCTGGTCTCGTGCCCAAGGAATTCCCGGTGCCGTTCGACACCTGGTGGTTCAAGCTTCCCCGCCACACCTCGGAGGAGGGTGAAATTGCGGGGATCGTTCCCGCGTTCAAAGGCAGGGAGGCCATGATCGCGCTGTTCCGGGACGACTACTACCAGATGGGCTACATGGGGCCCAAGGGTGCGGACTCCCGCATCCGAAGCGAAGGGGTGGAACGGTTCAGGGAACGCGTCGCCGCACTGAGACCGGACCTGGCGGACCGCGTGGATGCCATCCGTTCACTGGATGACATCCACTGGCTTGACGTGCGCCTCAATCGGCTGCGGCGCTGGTATGTGGATGGGATGCTCTGCATCGGTGATGCAGCGCATGCGATGTCGCCCGCCGGGGGAGTGGGAATCAACCTTGCCATCCAGGACGCGGTTGCGGCCGCGGCGCGCCTCGCCCCCGGCCTGCTGCGGGGCCACGTCGGCCTGCAGGACCTCGAAGCCGTGCAGCGCCGGCGACGGATGCCCACTGTCGTTGTCCAGACAGTCCAGCGGATTATGCACCGCGCCGTCTTTGTGCCGCTGTTCACAGGCCGGAGGGCCGGTGCCCCCGCTTTCCCGCTCTTCGTGGTTCAGCATGTTCCGGCAGCCCGGAAGATCATGCCGCGCATGATTGCCTTTGGTCCTCGGCCCGAGCATGCACCAGGGTTTGCCCGCCGGCAGGAACCGCGGGCGGTGCCATAGCCCGGTGACATAACCCGGTGCCATAGGACTGCGCATAGAGGCGGGTCAGGGTGCCACTGCCGGCGCCGGAGGCGGCGCCTTCACAATCCGCTGAGCCACTAAACTGGACCCCATGACTGCCACCAGTGTTCCTGCAGCAGATGCTGCTGCTGCCCGTGCCCGCCTGCTTGAACTGATCAAGGAACTCGCCGTTGTACGCGGCAAGGTCATCCTCTCCAGCGGTGCTGAGGCCGATTACTACATCGACCTGCGCCGGATCACCCTCCACCACGAGGCCTCCAAGCTGGTTGGGCAGGTCATGCTTTCACTGACGGACGACGCCGGGATCGACTTTGAGTGCGCCGGTGGACTGACCATGGGTGCGGATCCGGTCGGTACGGCTGTGATGCACGCCGCCGTCGACGCCGGGCGCACCGTTGACGCGTTTGTGGTCCGCAAGGCACAGAAGTCCTACGGCATGGGCCGCCAGGTCGAGGGCCCGTCGGTCGAAGGCCGCAAGGTCCTGATCCTGGAGGATACGTCCACCACCGGCGGCTCGGCGCTGACCGCCGTCGAGGGTGTTCGGAAGGCAGGCGGCAACGTGGTGGCCGTTGCCGTGATCGTGGACCGTGACACCGGGGCCAAGGAAAAGATCGAAGCCGAGACCGGCGTGCCCTACCTGTTCGCCTTCGGCAAGGACGAACTCGGCCTGAGTTGAGCGGCACCCCTTGTGGACGGCACTTCCGGGGTGGCCTAGTATTTGCGTACCCGCATCAGATTTCCACCCTGGAGTACCTTCGCCATGCGTACGCCTGATTCCACCCAGAGCAGTAGTCCCCGTGCCTTGACCAGCGTTGAGCAGATCCAGAATCTCATCCTGGACAGCGCGGACTTTGAGGCCTTCCTGAACGAGCTTGCGCGCTACTCCGCGCACCAGGTGGCGGGGGACGGTGACGATGCCCTGTGCGGCATAACGCTGCTCCGCGACCGCAAGGCGGCCACCATCGGCTGGAGCAGCGAGTCTGCCCGGGAAGTGGATCAAATCCAGTACTCGCTGTCCCAAGGACCGTGCCTCACCGCAGCCGAGGAAGAGCGGGAAGTCAATGTGCCGGATCTCCTGGAGGAAAACCGGTGGGGTCCGGACTATGCGAATGCTGTGGCGTCCCATGGGCTGCGCTCCGTGCTTTCTTTGCCGTTCCATCTGCAGGGTGATGCCAAGGCGGCACTGAATCTATATTCCGACGCGCCGCACAAATTCAATGAGGTTGCCGCGGCACGCGCCCGCGGCTACACCCGTGAAATCTCGCAGGCCCTGCGCCTGGCCGTCAGGTTTTCCCTTCACACGGACAGTGCCACCAATCTGCGCGCCACGCTTGAATCCCGGACGGTCATCGACATCGCCGTCGGCATCGTCATGGCCCAAAACCGGTGCAGCCAGGAAACAGCCGTGCGCATCCTGACCGATGCATCGAGCAACAGCAACATCAAGCTTCGCGACATCGCGGCGTCGCTGGTGAACTCGGTGGGCGGCGCCGAGGCACGCACGCATTTCCAGGAGCCCGGGCAGGTGCACGCAGGCTAGCTGCTTGTGCGCATGGCCTGCCCGGGATACCCTGGCCAAGGTTGAGCCGTCGGCCATAGACACCCATTTTTGGAGTACCTATGGACAACCAGCTTAATTCCCGGCTCAATATCGACCGCTCCGCCAGCGCCGTCAGGATCGACATCCGCGGCAGCCTAACCCAGGCATCCCGGCCGGATCTCCTGCGCGAAATTAAGCGTGTCCGGGGCATGGGCCTCACCTTCCCGATAACCGTGGACCTGTCCTGTGCCGCATTCGTGGAATCCTCTGCCCTCGCAGGCCTGCGCGTAGATTTGAACGCGCAGGCCATGAACGCCCAGGACATGAACACGCAGGACAAAAATGCCCAGGACAAAAACGCCCAGGACTCCGGCTTGCAGGATGTGTTTGCCGCCGCTGCAGGAGTGTCGCTGGTGCTCATGGCAGGCAGCGGGCAGGGTGCAGCGGAAGGGGGAAGCCCTACTGCGCTGCCGTATCCGTCGCAGCCCGTTGTTCCGGCACCGTGTAACCTCCGCCCTCTGTCCAGCTACTCCTCGGCGGAGCTGCTGGCGGCAAGCGACTCGATTTTTGAATTGCTGGACGATCCCTCCGGCCGCTGCGGGAATGAACTGCTGGAACAGTACGAAGCCATTGGTGAGGAGCTCGGCCGGCGTGAACTCTTCGAAGCGACGGGGAAGCAGGCTGCGGGCTGCTGAGTCCGCGGCAGGCCGTCAGGTAGTTGCCCACGGCGGTTGAACTGTGCCTAGGGTAGATGAGTGCCGTATGAAGGATCCGCAGGTCCGGAGCCGTCGCCGGGTACAGATGCGACCCGGCTGATCCGTCATGCCTCCGAGCTGAAAAGGTTCTCTCGGCGGGCCTTCCTTATGGGGGCAGGAGCGGCGTCGGTTCTGGCCACGGATATGCTGCTGACCCAGCGGGTCCAGATAGAACGTCAGGTCCACAAAGTCCTGGTGGTTGACGACGATTTCGCCCAGAGCTACTTCCCCAATGCCAGCTGGATCCTGTTTCCCGGCTACAAAACCAGCTGGGAGGAAGCGCAGTGGATCCTGAACTCGCTGCGCGGAACACTGCGGCAGCGCGGCCAGCTGGCCGCCGTCGGCTATTCAAATCTCGGGCTGGACATCGACCAAATCGTCATCGCCGTGATCGAGCACGTCCGTGCCAGGAACCTGACCACGCTCTACTTCTACGGCCACAGTTTCGGCGGCATGGTGGCCACGCAGGTGGCGGCCCGCCTGCTCGAACTGCACGGTGTGGAGGTGTCCCTCATCGTGCTGGACTCCAGCCCCTACAGTAAATACGACGTGCTGGACCAGAGCTGGTTCGACGGCGTGGTGTTCCTCTACGAACGGGGGTTCCGGGTGCCCTCAGTGCTGCGCGGCGGCTATGAGCTGGGGGAACGTGTGGTGCACAAGAACGAGCGCACCTGGCAGCAGATCCTGGACCAGACACTGGAACAGCTGTCGCCCATTGCGCCCTCCAGCGTGCTGATCCAGTCAGAATCCGCCTACATCTACCACTACGACGCCACGCGGTTCGCAGGGCAGATCGGTGATGCCCGCATGGCCTACATCGGGAATCCCCGGGATCAGACGGTCAACTACGAAACGGCGCACCGGTCCTGGGCGCGGACGTTTGCCGCCAACATGGCGTCCTCGGAACTGCAGACCGACGGGGCACTTCCGGCGCACGCCAGCCCGGGATGGAATCCGTTCGTCTACCGGCCGATCCTGGCGGACCTGCAGGACCAGATCTTCCCGCTTCCCGGCGGTGGCGGGAGGATGACCCCGTTCTAGCCGCGTGTCAGATCTGGCTCTTCAGGTCCGCCACCGAATTCAGCACCTGGTTGGGGCGGAACGGGTAAGAGGAAATTTCGTCGCGCTGGGTGATGCCGCTCAGCACCAGCACCGTGTGCAGCCCGGCCTCCATGCCCGCGATGATGTCCGTGTCCATGCGGTCGCCGATCATGGCAGTGGTCTCGGAGTGGGCATCGATCTGGTTCATGGCTGAACGGAACATCATGGGGTTGGGCTTGCCCACGATGTACGGTTCGCGGCCCGTGGCCTTGGTGATCAGGGCTGCGATGGCCCCGGTGGCGGGCATGGGTCCCTCCTTGGACGGGCCCGTGGCGTCCGGGTTGGTGGCAATGAAGCGCGCACCTGCGAGGATCAGGCGGATCGCCATGGTGATCGCCTCAAAGGAGTAGGTGCGGGTTTCGCCGAGGACCACGAAGTCCGGGTTCTGGTCGGTGAGGATGAAGCCGGCCTCATGCAGCGCCGTCGTAAGCCCGGCCTCACCGATGGTGTAGGCGCGGTTGCCCGAACCGGAGCCCTGGACCTGGTCCTTGAGGAACTGGGCCGTGGCGAGGGCCGAGGTCCAGATGTTTTCTTCCGGGATCTCGAGGCCGGAGGCGCGGAGCCGGGCAGCCAGGTCACGGGGTGTGAAAATGGAGTTGTTTGTCAGCACCAGGAACCGCTTGGACGTGTCCACCCACCGCTGGATCAGTTCCGCGGCGCCGGGAACGGCCTGGTTCTCGTGCACCAGGACGCCGTCCATGTCGGTCAGCCAGCACTCGATCTCCTGCCCGCTCCGGTAAACCGCTGCCGATTCCTGTACCTGGTCTGCCTTCGCCATGTTTTCCTCCGCCGGTGATGAATGCTTTCTCGGAGCCCAGTCTAGTGTTGAGGGGTGACTCAGACGCCCGGGACCCCAGCCGAACACCAGCCGACCGCAGAGGAGGCCTCCGAGCCCAAGGCGGAGGTCGGCGTCGGGCCCTGGGAAGGCCAGCGGCCCGAAGGCGACCACTGGGACCCTGCCCTCCTCGCGGACGGGGACCGGCGCAACGTGGTGGACAAGTACCGCTACTGGAAGCACGAGGCGATCGTCGCCGACCTGGATGCGAAGCGCCACGACTTCCACATCGCCATCGAAAACTGGCAGCACGACCTCAACATCGGCACCGTGGTGCGCACCGCCAACGCGTTCCTCGCCAAGGAAGTCCATATCATCGGACGACGGCGGTGGAACCGCCGCGGGGCGATGGTCACCGACCGCTACCAGCACGTCCGCCACCACCCCACGGTGGAGGATTTCGTGGCGTGGGCGCAGGGGGAGGGGCTGGCGATTATCGGGATCGACATCTTCCCCGATTCCGTGCCGCTGGAAACCTACGAGCTGCCCCGCAAGTGCGTCCTCGTCTTCGGACAGGAGGGCCCGGGCCTGACCCCCGAGGTGCATGAAGCCGCGGAGGCCACCCTCTCGATTGAGCAGTTCGGCTCCACCCGCTCCATCAACGCGGGATCCGCGGCGGCGATCGCCATGCACGCGTGGGTGCGCCGGCACGTTTTCGGCCAGCACGTCTAGTTCTGCGCGCGAGATGGCACTTCGCGGCAGTGTCCGTTGCCGAGCCCGGACTGCCGTGAAATGCCATCTCGATCGGCAACAATGGAGCATGCACAGGGCGTCCCTACCCGCGCATCTCACGCAGGGCTCTTTCTCCCTCCGGGCTCACCTCGCCAGCCCGGACCTGGCTGGATGTCCAAGTTTGACCTCGCAGGTGAACGTCCCGCCGTCGTCAGCAAGGTCCGGGCGGCGTTGGAGAGCCGGGGCTGGCGCGCGAGATGACACTTAACGGCAGTGTCCGGCGCCTGGACTGCCGTGAAGTGTCATCTGGGTGAAGCCCGCGAAGTGTTACCCGCCTGAGTGACCCGAACCACGGCCAGTGCCAAGAAATGACTAGGATGGTTCGTAGCCGACGAGGTTTACTCCAGGGTCAACCCAACCCGCAGACGAAATTCACTTTAGGAGTCAGCATGCCCATTGCAACCCCAGAGATCTACGCCGACATGATCGACCGCGCAAAACAGGGCGGCTTCGCGTTCCCGGCGGTTAACGTCACCTCCTCCCAGACCCTGAATGCGGCCCTGCGCGGCTTCGCCGAGGCCGAGTCCGACGGCATCGTGCAGGTCTCCACCGGCGGCGCGGCCTACTGGTCCGGCGCCTCGACCAAGGACATGGTTGCCGGTTCCCTGGGCTTCGCGGCGTTCGCCCGCGAGGTTGCCAAGAACTACAACGTCAACATCGCCCTGCACACGGACCACTGCCCCAAGGACAAGCTGGACGGCTTCGTGCTGCCGCTGCTGGCCGCGTCCGAGGAAGCCGTGAAGGCCGGCAAGGACCCGATCTTCAACTCGCACATGTGGGACGGCTCCGCCGAGACTCTGGACGAGAACCTGCGGATCGGCCGGGACCTGCTGGCACGGGCGGCTGCGGCCAAGATCATCCTCGAGGTTGAAATCGGCACCGTCGGTGGCGAGGAAGACGGCGTCGAGCATGAGATCAACGAGAAGCTGTACACCACGGTCGAGGACGCCCTGGCCACCATCGAGGCCCTCGGCGCCGGCGAGAACGGCCGTTACATCACCGCGCTGACGTTCGGCAACGTGCACGGTGTGTACAAGCCGGGCGGTGTGAAGCTGCGCCCGGAAATCCTCAAGGACATCCAGGCCCAGGTCGGCGCCAAGATCGGCAAGGACAACCCGTTTGACCTGGTGTTCCACGGCGGGTCCGGTTCCTCGGACCAGGAGATCGCGGACGCTGTGTCCTACGGTGTGATCAAGATGAACATCGACACCGACACGCAGTACGCCTTCACCCGTCCCGTGGTGGATCACATGTTCCGCAACTACGACGGTGTGCTCAAGGTTGACGGCGAAGTCGGCAACAAGAAGACGTACGACCCCCGCGTCTGGGGTGCCTCCGCCGAAGCCGGCCTGGCCGCCCGCGTCGTCGAAGCAACCCAGCAGCTGGGTTCCGCAGGCAAGACCTTCTAGGCATGTCTGACGAGTTCCGCAAGAACCTGATGGGTCCTGAGCCTACCCTCCTGCCTGCCGAGACTGAGGTCTACGAACAGCTGGAGGCGGGCCAGGAGGCCCTGGACCTCGTGGAAAAGCACCCCACGTCGTCGCTGCTCTGGGCCGTGCTGGCCGAGGAAGCCTGGGCGGAAGGGCGCACGATCGACTCCTACGCCTATGCCCGGGTGGGCTACCACCGCGGCCTGGACTCGCTCCGCCGCAACGGCTGGCGCGGCGTCGGTCCCATCCCGTGGGAGCACGAGCCCAACCGCGGCTTCCTGCGCGCTCTGTATTCGCTGGGCCGGGCCTCGGCGGCCATCAACGAGGCCGAAGAACCGGAGCGGATCGAGAAGTTCCTCAATGACTCGGACCCGACGGCCAAGGCAGCCATCCAAAGCGAAAACCTCAACTGAATTAAGCACGACGGCGGGCGGTCACCTTCTCCTTGGAAGGTGACCGCCCGCCGTCGTTATTTCAGCGTTAGCTGGCGGCCTTCTGGAGGCCGGTGCGGGCCATGGCATCCGCATACACCACGTGCATTTCGTCGAGATACTGCTGCTGGCGGGCAGGCGTGCCGGCGAAGGCCCGGCCGCTCAGCGAGCGGACCTTGTAGGTCTTGAGGCCGCGGCGCCACAGCAGGGGCACCTCGGTCTTGAGGAGCATATTGGCCAGCCGGTTGGCCTCGGTGCCGTGGGCGACGATGACGGACGCGCGGGGGACCAGGGCCAGGAACTTCAGCAGGGGCTTCAGGCCGGCGGAAATCTGGTCGGGGGTGAACTTGCCGTTGGGCTCTCCCGGGACATGCCAGGGATGCACGTTCCACGGCATGACGAACTCGGGCCGCAGCCCCAGCTTCCACTGCAGTCCGAGCATGCGGGTGGCGGCGTCATCGTCGCCGGCCGTGATGAACCCGGACGGCGAGGCGGTGCCGATGTTGGAGAACAGGCTGATGATGCGGCACTCGTCGACGTCGTGCATGGGGTCGACGTAGGGAACCTGGGTGCCAGGCTTTGTGCTCTGAAGGGAGTCGCACAGTTCATTGACAGCTGCGACATTGGGCTCGTAACGGCGGCTCAGGAGTTGTTCACGGAAAGATTCAGTAGCCATGGCTGTCATGTAAGTGCGGTGTCTCCTGCGGGGATCGGTCACGCTGCCGTACCGGAAGCGGGCGCGCCAAGTCCGGGACGATTTGAAATGAGGGTGGATCGATGCCTGATCGATCCTTATCAGTTTAGCAAGCCGCACCAAGGGCCAGTTCCGCTCCTGCTTCCTTGGTGCGTCGTAGTAGGTAGACTGGTCTACCTACTACTGCAGAAGTTGAGGACGAGGATGAGCGGGCAAGAGGCAGCACCAAAGAGTCGAGCACCCCGCGGGCACGCCCGCCAAGCGCTGATCCAGGCAGCCTCGCGGCGCTTTTACGCCGACGGTCTGGCCGGAACGGGAATCGACGCCATTACAGCGGAGGCGGGGGTCGCCAAGAAAAGCCTCTACAACAACTTCGCCTCCAAGGCTGAGCTGGTCACGGCTTACCTGAACGCCCGCCACGAGGAGTGGATGGGGCTGTACCGGGCGAGGCTGGACGGAGCAGCCAACGACAAGGAGCGCGTCCTGGCAGTCTTCGATGCCTATGCGGACCACGCCGACCTCGCGTATGAGCGTGGCTTCAGGGGGTGTGGGCTTCTCAATGCAGCAGCCGAGTTGCCGGCGGGCGATCCCGGCAGGGCTGTGGTCCGGCGCCACAAGGAAGAGGTTGAGGCGTTGTTATCCGAGCATGTGGCCCAGCTCCTGGCGCACTCGCCTCAGCAGGCGGTTCCCCTTGCCCGGCACCTGGCCTTCCTGCTTGAAGGATCGATGGTTCGTGCAGGCCTGGAAGGAAACGACCGGTGTGTCCGGGAAGCCCGCGACATCGCGGCCGTACTGATCGGCGGCCTGTGAGGACCGCCGGCTTTGCGGGGAGCACGTGGGGCGCGGGGTTTGTGCTGGCGGCGTCGGTGTTGTGGGGAACAACCGGCACCGCCGCCACCTTCGCTCCGGACGTCAGCCCCCTCGCGATCGGCGCGGTGGCCATGGGTTTGGGCGGCCTGCTCCAGGCCGCTGTTGCGGCAGGGCCGATCCGTGTCTTCGCGGCCGCCCTGCGCCGGCAGTGGGCAACAGTGGCACTGGGATCCCTTGCCGTCGCGACATACCCGCTCGCTTTCTACTCCTCGATGCACCTCGCCGGCGTGGCTGTCGGAACCGTGGTCTCCATCGGTTCGGCTCCCCTCGCCTCCGCCGTCATTGAACGCGTTGTGGACAAGAGGCGCTTCACCCGGCGGTGGGCAATGGGTGCAGTGCTCGGCCTGTCGGGCGCCGCGCTGTTGTGCTTTGCGGACGCCGGACACGGTGGGCCGGGCCCTGCCACTGCCGGGGGATGGTCCACGCCCGCCGGTATTGGCCTCGGGCTGGTTGCCGGGCTCACCTACGCCCTCTACTCCTGGGCTGCGCACCGCCTGATCAACACCGGAGTGCCCTCGAGGGCGGTGATGGGGACTGTCTTCGGCATAGGCGGGCTGCTGCTCATGCCTGTGCTGGCGATTACGGGTGCGCCGCTCGTGGCCTCCTGGCAGAACATGGCTGTGGGCGTGTATATGGCGCTTGTCCCCATGTTCGCAGGTTACGTCCTGTTCGGCTGGGGGCTGGCCCGTGTCCGCGCGAGCGCTGCCACGACGATATCCCTCGCCGAGACACTGGTGGCCGCCGTCCTGGCTGTGCTGGTTGTCGGCGAACGGCTGCCGGCCTTGGCCTGGGCCGGTGCCGCCCTTGTTACTGGCAGCCTGTTCGTCCTCACGCTGCCTGCCCCCGCGAAGCGTTACGGACCGGCCGCACCGGCGGACGGCCCTGACGGTACTTCCGCTGCTGATCGGCTAAACTTGGGTGGTAAGAGCCCCGGAACTCTTGCGCTGAGCCCTGCGGTTAACACCGCGGACGCCGGCGATGAAATTCGGGGCATTCTCATGAACGGCGCTGACCCCGGCCAGTCACCACGGTGATGCAGGCGGGAATCGGCCCGAACGAATGGGGGAGGATCCCATGCCAGCAATCGTGATCGTCGGAGCCCAGTGGGGCGACGAAGGCAAAGGTAAGGCCACCGACCTGCTTGGCGGCCGCGTCGACTATGTCGTCAAGCCGAACGGCGGCAACAACGCCGGGCACACCGTCGTCGTGGGCGGTGAGAAGTATGAGCTCAAGCTCCTTCCTGCCGGCATCCTGAGCCCCAACGCGGTTCCGATCATCGGCAACGGCTGCGTGGTGAACCTGGAGGCTCTGTTCCAGGAGATCGACGGCCTCGAAGCCCGCGGCGCCGACACCTCCAAGCTGCGCGTCTCCGCCAACGCCCACCTCGTCGCTCCGTACCACCAGGTGCTGGACAAAGTCACCGAGCGCTTCCTCGGCAGCCGCGCCATCGGCACCACGGGCCGCGGAATCGGCCCCGCCTACATGGACAAGGTGGCCCGCCTCGGCATCCGCGTCCAGGATGTCTTCGACGAATCCATCCTGCGCCAGAAGGTGGAAGGCTCGCTGCGCCAGAAGAACGAGCTCCTCGTCAAGGTATACAACCGCCGGGGAATCCTGGTTGACGAGATTGTCAACTACTTCCTTTCCTTCGCGGAACGGCTGCGTCCGCTGGTCATCGACAGCACCCTCGTGCTGAACACCGCCCTGGACGAGGGCAAGGTGGTGCTCATGGAGGGTGGCCAGGCCACGTTCCTGGACGTTGACCACGGCACCTATCCGTTCGTCACGTCGTCCAACCCGACCGCCGGCGGCGCCTCGGTGGGTTCCGGCATCGGCCCCACCCGGATCTCACGCTCCATCGGCATCATCAAGGCCTACACCACGCGTGTGGGCGCCGGCCCGTTCCCCACGGAGCTGTTCGATGAGATGGGCGTGTACCTGCAGAAGACCGGCGGCGAGTTCGGCGTGAACACGGGCCGCCCGCGCCGCTGCGGCTGGTACGACGCCGTCCTGGCCCGCCACGCTTCCCGCGTCAACGGTTTCACGGACTACTTTGTCACCAAGCTGGACGTCCTCACGGGCATCGAGCAGATCCCGGTCTGCGTGGCCTACGACGTCGACGGCGTCCGGCACGACGAAATGCCCATGACCCAGACCGAATTCCATCACGCCAAGCCCATCTTCGAATACTTCGAGGGCTGGACCGAGGACATCACCGGCGCCCGCACGCTCGCGGACCTGCCCGAGAACGCCCGGAACTACGTGCTGGCCCTGGAGAAGCTGTCCGGCACGCGGTTCTCGGCGATCGGTGTTGGCCCCGACCGCGACCAGACGATCGTGCTGAACGACCTTATCAACGACTGACACTCCGGCTGCAGCGCCAGCAGTCCCGACGGCGGCGGGTCACCTTTAAGGTGGCCCGCCGCCGTCGTGCATCCGGCCAAAAAAAGAATTTCCGTTGCCGCGTAACCTCCGCACCATCCGCTGCGATTACGTATGTGTAAGCGCCGGGCCGGGACCGTCCCCCATCGGCCCCGGCCCGGCCTTCAACCAACCAAAGGATGATTTTTTCTCATGAAGAGTGTTAGCAAGACCACCAAGATTGCTGTCGGCGCCGCCATCATCGCTATCGGAGGTTTCTCCAGCATCGGACTGGCCAACGCGGCCCAGGTAGCCAGCTCGCAGCACGCAGAGGTGACCCCCGCTACGCCCGCCGTTCCGGCCACGCCGTCTGTTCCCTCCACGCCCGAGGTCCCGGAGGTGCCCGCAGTTCCGGCTACCCCCGCCGTTCCCGCGACGCCGGACGCCAAGGCCAAGGCCGCCGGCGAGGCTGCTGACGCTGCTGACGCCGCTCTGGAAGCGGACAAGAATGCCGCCAACGCCCAGGTCAACGTCTCGGGCGCCGGTGCTGACGTGAACGCCGCCATCCCCGCTACGCCTGCTGTTCCCGCCACCCCGGCCGTTCCCGCTACCCCGGCCGTTCCCGCTACCCCGGCTGTCCCGGACGTTTCGGAGAAGGTCGGCTCGCCGGCTGCCCCGTCGGTCTCCGCCGATGCCGAGGCCAACGCTGAAGCTGACGCCGACCTGCCCGAGGCCGGCAAGTAACACGATCCCTTACGGGATCGCGCAATAGGGCGATCCCCAAATAGGGTTGCGAGGTGTGCGGCGGCTAGGCTTACTACCGCCGCACACCAGCAGTAAGGGAAGGACAGCTTCTTGGCAGCCCAGCTGACCGATGACGAATTGTCAGCCGCCCTTGCTGGCGACCCTTCCGGCTTCAGCGCTGTCTACAGCACCATTTCCCCCGCCGTTCTCGGCTATTTCCGCGCCCGCGGTGTGGACGACGCCGAAGCCCTGACGCAGGACGTCTTTGTGGATATCCTGCCAAAATTGACCGGTGTTAAAGGCGGCCACACCGGGTTGCGGACGTTTATCTTCTCGGTGGCGCACGCCCGGCTCGTCGATTACCGGCGCCGGTCCGCCAGAACGCCCCAGCTGACCGAATTCGACCCGTCGCAGGACCAGCGGCGGTCCCGGTCCGCCGAGGACGAGGTCCTCGGGTCGCTGGGCGGAATAACCTCCTCGCTTTCGAAGCTCAATGACGAGCAGCGGGAAGTCCTGGTCCTGCGGATTGTCGCGGACCTCTCGGTCGAACAGGTGGCCGGCATTATGAACAAGACCCCCGGGGCCATCAAACAGCTTCAGCGGCGCGGGCTCATTGCCCTGCGCGAACTCGTCAAGGAAAAGGACCACGCAGCATCATGAGTGTCACGCCGACAGGCCGAGAAGACGGAGAGATCCAGGCGATCCTCCTGGATTCCGGGCTCGAAGAGGACGCCGATCTTCGCAGGTCCCTCGAGGAACTGCGCGGGCTGTCCCAGGTTGCTGCCCCGGCGCCCCGCGCGGACCTCGCCGCACTGCTCACGCCGGGCGTGGCCAGCCTGGAACTGCGCCGCCGCAACAGGCAGCGGAGGATGGGAATCGTAGTGAGCGCCGCAGTGGTCGGGGCAATGGGCCTTGGCGCCGGCGCCGTGGCAGCGTCCAGCGAGGACTTCCGCCGCAGCGTGGGCCACACTGTGGAGATCATTCTCCAGCCTGCGGGCCGGACGACCGCACCCGAGCCCGACACGGCCCCTCTTTCGCCCGCTGACATGCCTCCAGTGCTTGGGCCAACGGGCTCGGCGGTACCTTCAGCGCCGGTCGAGGCGGGAACGGCCTCGCCGTCGGCACCAGCCGGGGCCGAGCCGGGCCACTCGAATGGTTCAGCTGAGCCTGGTGATGGAGAGCAGATGCTGACTCCGCCTGCCCGTCCCACAGACGTGCCCGCTATTCCCGGGACCGGCGCCGCTCCCAAGTTGCCGGCAAAACCGCTGCCGTCACTTCCTTCGCTGCCACCGACTGTCCCTGGCGCGGTGCCCAGCGCAATCCCCACGGAGCCTGTCCCCGGGAAGCCCTGATTCGGCCGCAAAAAAAGTTCCAAAAACTTTTGGAATCGGCGTAACTTCCCGGGCGCGCCCGTCGATTACCTAAAGTGAGAGTGCCGGTCTGGACATTGTCCCCCATCAATGTCCAGGCCGGCACTTTTCTTGTTCCTCTCCGTCGGCGGTTTCTTCCAAGCCGACTGCCGTCCGCTGAGGCGTTCACTTATTCGATGAACGTGGGCAAAGCCCGCAGGAGTAGGCTTGCTGCATGGCACACGTTAACGATCGAGCAGTGATTGAACGCCTCATGCGAACGAAGGGGACGTGGGCCATCGTCGGCCTCAGCACGAACGAATGGCGCTCCGCCTATGACGTGGCCCTGTACGTCCGTGACCGGATGGGCATGGAGATCATTCCCGTGAACCTGCGCGGGGATGATGTTCACGGGGAGAAGGGGTACCGCTCCCTGGCCGACATACCGCCGGCGAAGCACCCGATCGACGTCGTGGAGTGCTTCGTGAACTCGCACAAGGTCGGGCCGGTCATTGACCAGGCAATCGCCGTCGGCGCCAAGGCAGTCTGGCTGCAATTGGGTGTTTTCGATGACGCCGCCGTGGAGCGTGCAAAGGCCGCCGGGCTGGACGTCGTGGTGGACTCTTGCCCTGCCCGCGAAGGCTGGCACTACGGGCTCTGACCGTTGCCGGGCCAAGGTCCGGACCAGCTCAGCGCTTCATCAGCTCCGGGTAGTGACGCTCCGTGACATCCGGGTGCGCCCGCATCCTGCCCTTGAGCATGTTCAGCCCGAACGAGGCGAGCATCGGGTTGTACGGGTCGTCGGAAATGCCGCGGGCCTGCGCCTTGAGTTCTGCCGGGAGCGGTACCGGATCGATCACCGCATCGAGCCGTGGCGACCAGAAGAACGGCACGGAATAACGGTCCACGCCGGGTGGCGGCGCCTGCACCCGGTGGATCGTGGCGGCGAGGTAGCCCTCGGTGGCCACCTCCAGCATTTCACCGAGGTTCACCACCAGGGCTTCGGGGATGGGCTCCACCGGCACCCAGTCGCTCGCGCCCGGCGGCAGCACTTCCAGCCCGCCCACCTCATCCTGCAGGAGGAGGGTCACAAATCCGTAGTCCGCGTGCGAGCCGACGCCCTGATCGCCGGCCTCCTCGACGACTCCGCCGACATAGTGGACCAGTTTGCCCATCCAGGCCGGTGAGTCCCGGAAGGGTTCATCAAAGTAGTTTTCCGGCAGCCGGAGGGAAACGGCGATGGCGCGCATCAGTTCCGCGCCCACTTCGGCCATGAGTCCGGCCCATGCCATAGCCGCCGGCTTCAGCTCCGGCAGTGCTTCATCCGGCCACATGTTCGGGCCCTGGAGGAGCCAGTACGGCTGATCGGGAGGATAGTCCCTAACTGGTTCGCGGTCTGGCGAGTAGTCGATCTGTTCGCGCGCATCCGCCCTTCCCTGGGTGACTTCCGTGCCCATCCGGGTGTAGCCACGGAAATGGGGCGAGAGCCGGTTGTCGAGCTTCATCCGCTCTTCGAGGGGCAAATCAAAGAAGCGCTTGATCGTGGCCAGCAGCTCCTTCGCCTGGCCGGGTGAACCTCCGTAGCCGGTGACCTGGAAGAAGCCGACCCGGTGCATGGCATCGCGGAGCTTGTCTATGAAGTCCGGGCTGAACGATCCATCGGCCTGGCGTGCCGCGCCAAGGTCAAGCACGGGTATGGTCTGCTGACCTGCTGCCATGCTCGCAGACTAGCACCGCAGGGAAAGGCTTTGTAGGCTCGCTGCATGAATCCAGCCGAATTGAGGGAAATCTGCCTGTCGTTTCCTGGCGCGTTTGAGGACTTCCCGTTCGGCCCGGAAACGTCGGTTTTCAAAGTCCGGGCGGCCGTTGCGGGCGGAGCCAGACACGAGGCCAAGATGTTCGCGGCGTCCACCATGGACCCGGAAGACTGGTCCGTGAGCCTGAAATGCGAACCGGCACTGGCCGAACAGCTGCGGGCCGTGCATCCCGAGATCACCGGCGCCTGGCACATGAACAAGTCGCACTGGAACGGCGTCCGGCTGGATGGCTCACTGCCGGACGACATGATTCGCGACATGGTGGAGGACTCCTACGACCTCGTGGTTGCCTCGCTGAGCCGGAAGCAGCGTGAGCAACTCGGATGGGCCAGACTGGTGGGCAATGACTGAAAGACGTCTGGCGCAGGGTGAGCTCAACTATCCGGGAATCGGCTCCACGCAGGGCGGGATGCCCCCTGCGGGGTTCCCTTGCCTGGTCACGCAGACGTATCTGGGCGAGGGCCACGCGACGTACCGCCGGGTGGCCCGGGGCATCCTCTCCTGGGAGTTGCAGCGCCGCTCCGGGCTGAGGGTCCGCACCGAGTCCGACGCCGTGGTTCCCGGCGCGCGCGTGGTGAGCGGCTTCGGCGTCGGGCCTTTCCGCATCAACGCACCCTGCGAGGTGGTCTGGGTACGGCAGCCTGAGCCGGGCGCCGGGCCGCAGTCAGCCGGCTTTGGCTATGGAACACTGCCCGGCCATCCCGCACGGGGTGAGGAAGCCTTTGAAGTGGCAATCGACGAACAGCAACGGGTGTTTCTCAAGATCACGGCCTTCAGCAGGCACTCGAACTGGTTTTACACCGCAGGCGGTTTGCTGGCCAGGGCGGCGCAGCGGCACATCACTTCCCGATACATTGAAGGGGCACGCCAACTCGCAACCGGTGAAAGCTGATCAGGAGACGGTACATGCTGGACCAAAAGACCCTTGACCGACTGTGGGATTTCGACAACCCCGGGCTGTCCGAACGGCGGTTCCGGGACGCGATGGACGACCAGAAGTACGATGCCGATGAAAGGGCGGAGCTCGCCACCCAGCTGGGCCGGGCGATCGGGCTGCAGGGCCGCTTCGAGGAAGCCGATTCCCTGCTGGATTCGATCGACGGCGAAGACGAACCCACGATCGGCATCCGCATCATTCTCGAGCGCGGACGGATCCTGAACTCCAGCGGCCACCCGGCGATGGCGGTTCCGTTGTTCGAACAGGCCGCAGAGCTGGGTGACCACCTGGGTGAGGAGTTCCTCGCCGTGGATGCCCTTCACATGCTCGCCATCGCCGATGCTGAGCATGCGGAACTGTGGACCCGGAGTGCGCTTGAGTACGCTTCCACGGCCCATGACCCAAGCACCAGGCGCTGGATGGTGGCGCTGCACAATAATCTGGGCTGGGCGCTCCATGGCGCCGGCCGTTTCGCCGAGGCGCTCGTGGAGTTTCAACTGGCCGAGCAATGGGCGGACAGGGTGGGAACGCCGGCCCAGCAGCAGTACGCCCGCGATGCCATCGCAGAATGCGAGCACGCCCTCGCCGGCTGACGCCGCTAGCATGAGGGGATGTGGATCGGATGGATTGAGTTCGACATCCTCCTGGGCGATGTTCACAGCCTGAAGGAGAAGCGCTCCCTGGTCAGGCCGCTGCTCGCGGAACTGAAACGGCGCTACGACGTCTCCGTGGCGGAGGTGGGGGACCAGGACCAATACCGGCGCACCCGGCTCGGCGCCGGCCTCGTCGCCGCGGACCGGGCGCACCTCGTGGAGGTGCTCACCGCCGTCGAACGCTTTGTGGCCGCCCGCCCTGAAGTGGACCTGCTCAGCGCGCGCCAGCGCGAAATTCACAGCGAGGACTGAGCCCCACCATCGATTGCTCCGTAGCGGCCCTTTTGAGAGTGCGGAAGGGCTGTCTTGGAGCAGCTGCGCCGCATCCCACCTCACCGCCGCGGAGCTCTCCTCGCTGCCGCGTCGCCGGCAGAAGGAGGAACTGCAGATGTACCACGTGATCCGCCCGGAGGGCGCAGCCCACCTCAACCGCCCCCATGTGATCGTCCACCGCATGAAGCTCTATGAGGACGAGGTCACCGTGCTGGACGGGATCCCCATCACCACTCCGGAGCGAACATGGCTGGATCTGGCCGAAATGTTAAGCGTCGACGAACTCGTGGTCGCCGGTGACAGCTGCGTTCGTGTTCCGCGTGCAGAGCTGGAGGGCAGGGACCTGCCGGTGTGCAGTCTGGATGACCTCCAGCGGATGATCGACCGTCATAAAGGTAAACGAGGTATCCGCAAAGCCAAGGAAGCCATCAAGCTCATCCGCATAGGCTCCGACTCCCCGCACGAGGGTGAACACCATGGCGATGAAGGACAGATTGTCCGGGATATCGCCCGTTCCGAGAGGTACGAATTCCTGGGCTGGACGGAGGTCCGCATCTCCAAGCGCCACATCGTCCATGGTGCCAAGGCCGCGGTGGCCAAAGTCCGTAACGCACTGCTTAGGGCCGGCTGGCGGCCAGGTCATTAAGCAACGATTGCTCCGTTACTGCCCTTCTGAGCGATCAAAAGGGCAGTAACGGAGCAATCGATGGGGTGGGCCCACGCCGTCAGGGTTCCCTGGCCGAGCTTGCGAGGCTAGGGCGACGGTGGGGCTTAGCCGAAGTACTTCGGCAGGGTGGCCTCGTGGGCTTCGCGGAGGGCGTCGAGCGGGAGTGCGTCCACGCCGTTGATCTCCAGCTGGCCGCTGGCAGCGTCCACCACGCCGATCCGGATGTGGGCGAAGCCGCGGGCGGTGCACATGTCCGTGAAGCGGACTTCCTCCGAGCGGGGGACGCCCACGATGGCGCGGCCCTGGGACTCGGAGAACAGCGCCGTGAACAGGTCAATGCCGTCGCGGTCCAGAACATCCTGCAGCGCGATCCGGGCACCGACGCCATAGCGGAGTGAGGACTCCACGAGAGCTGCCGCGAGGCCGCCCTCGGAGAGGTCGTGCGCGGAGTCCACCATGCCGTCGCGGGAGGCGTTGATCAGGATTTCACCCAGGGCGCGTTCGGCCGCCAGGTCAACCTTGGGCGGCAGGCCACCGAGGTGTCCGCGCAGGTTCGACCACTCCGAACCGTCCAGTTCCGCGGCCGTCGTGCCGAGCAGGTAGATGGCCTGGCCGTCCTCGCGCCAGCCCGAGGGTGTGCGGCGTGCGACATCGTCGAGCTTGCCCAGCACAGCGACCACCGGGGATGGGTAAATCGGCGTCGTGCCGGTCTGGTTGTACAGCGAGACGTTGCCGCCCGTGACAGGGATGCCCAGCTCCATGCAGGCGTCCGACAAGCCGCGGATGGCCTCGGCGAGCTGCCACATCACGTCAGGGTCCTCGGGGGAGCCAAAGTTCAGGCAGTCGCTGACGGCCATGGGCACGGCGCCGGAGGTGGCCACGTTGCGGTACGCCTCGGCGAGTGCCAGCTGGGCGCCCTGGTATGGGTCCAGGTAGGTGTAACGGCCGTTGGCGTCGGTGGCCAGGGCAACGCCCAGTCCGGATTCCTGGTCCACGCGGACCACGCCGGCGTCGTCCGGGAACGCCAAAGCCGTGTTGCCGCCGACGTAGCGGTCGTACTGGTCCGTGATCCAGGACTTGTCGCACATGTTCGGCGAGGAAATGAGCTCGGTGACGGCGGCGGCCAGTTCCGCGGGGGCGGAGGGACGGCCGGTGTCCTGGACGGAGCCGGTGAACGCGTCCGCCTGCACGCCGTCCTGCCATTCCGGCCGGGCGTACGGGCGGTCGTAGACCGGACCGTCGTGCGCCACGGTGCGCGGGTCCACGTCGACGATGACCTCACCGTCCCAGGTGATGATGAGGCGTCCGGTGTCGGTCACCTCGCCCAGCCAGGAGTACTCCACGGCCCACTTGTCCATGACTGCTTCAAAAGCGGCCACGTTCTCGGGGGTGACCACGGCCATCATGCGTTCCTGCGACTCGGACATCAGGATTTCGCCCGGGGTCAGGGTGGGGTCGCGCAGCAGCACGGAGGTGAGTTCAACCTGCATGCCGCCGTCGCCGTTGGAGGCGAGCTCGGACGTGGCGCAGGAGATGCCCGCAGCGCCCAGATCCTGGATGCCTTCCACCAGTGAACCCTTGAACAGCTCAAGGCAGCACTCGATCAGGACCTTCTCGGCGAACGGGTCGCCCACCTGGACGGCGGGGCGCTTGGACGGCTTGGTGTCGTCGAAGGACTCCGAGGCGAGCACCGAGGCGCCGCCGATGCCGTCGCCGCCGGTGCGGGCACCGAACAGCACCACCTTGTTGCCCTTGCCGGACGCGTTGGCGAGGCGGATGTCCTCGTGGCGCATGACGCCGACTGCCAGCGCGTTCACCAGCGGGTTGCCCTGGTACACGGAGTCGAAGACCATTTCGCCGCCGATGTTGGGCAGTCCCAGCGAGTTGCCGTAGCCGCCGATGCCGGCAACGGCCCCGTGAATGACACGGGCCGTGTCAGGGTGGTCGATCGCACCGAAACGCAGCGGATCCATGACGGCCACCGGGCGGGCACCCATGGAGATGATGTCGCGGACAATGCCGCCGATGCCGGTTGCGGCGCCCTGGTAAGGCTCCACGAACGACGGCGAGTTGTGGGACTCGATCTTGAACGTGACGGCCCAGCCGTCGCCCAGGTTGGTGACGCCGGCGTTTTCGCCGATGCCGACCAGCATGTCCTTCTTCATCTCGTCCGTCACCTTTTCGCCGAACTGGCGCAGGTGGTTCTTGGAGGACTTGTAGGAGCAGTGCTCGCTCCACATGACGGAGTACATGGCCAGCTCGGCGCCCGTGGGGCGGCGGCCCAGGACCTTCACGACCTCGTCGAACTCGTTCTGCTTCAGGCCCAGCTCGGCCCAGGGGAGTTCGGTGTCCGGGGTCTTGGCCGCGTTCTCGACAGTGTCGATGTTGAACTTCTTGCCGACGGTTTCAGCTGAGGTGGTCACTTGGCGCCTCCCACAATCTTGTTCAGTACGGAAGTGAAGAAGCCCAGGCCGTCCGTGTCGGTCCCGCCGAAGCCGTCCAGGGATGCCGGGCCGAACCCGGGTTCCACTGCGTGCTCGGGGTGCGGCATGAGGCCCACCACGTTGCCGGCTGCGTTGGAGATGCCGGCGATGTCGCGGCGTGAGCCGTTCGGGTTGAAGCCCACGTACCGGAACACCACGCGGCCTTCAGCCTCGAGCGCGTCCAGCGTCTTGTCGTCGGCGATGTACTGGCCGTCCTGGTTCTTCAGCGGCACCGTGATCTCCTGGCCCTCGGCGTAATCGAGGGTCCAGTCGGTGCGGCTGTTCTCGACGCGCAGCACCTGGTCGCGGCACATGAACTTCAGGTGGTCATTCTTGATCATCGATCCCGGCAGCAGGTGCGACTCGGTGAGGATCTGGAAGCCGTTGCAGATGCCGAGCACCGGCAGCCTGGCATCGGAGTTGGCGGCATCAATGACCTTGGACATCAGGGGCGCGAAACGCGCGATGGCGCCTGCCCGGAGGTAGTCGCCATACGAGAAGCCACCGGGAATGATGACGGCGTCCACGTCACCGAGTGACGTGTCGGCGTGCCACAGCGATACGGGCGTGCCGCCCGCGAGCTGGACTGCGCGCGCAGCGTCGCGGTCATCGAGCGTGCCGGGGAAGGTGATGACGCCGATCTTCGCGCCCGCGAGGCTGCGGGCACCTGGAGCGCCGGCGACTGCCTCGCCGATCAGGGGGAGTTCAGTCATCTCAGGCCTCGACGACCTCGACGTTGACGACGTCCTCGATCACCGGGTTGGACAGCAGGGTCTCGGCAGCTTCCCGGGCCTGGGCCAGGATTGCTTCGGTCACCTCGCCGTCGACGGTCAGTTCGAAGCGCTTGCCCTGGCGGACAGAGCTAAAGCTGGTGAAGCCTAGGCGGGGGAGTGCACCCACGATGGCCTTCCCCTGCGGGTCCAGAATCTCGGGCTTGGGCATGACGTCGACAACGATCCGGGGCATCCGGTAACTCCTGTGCGTGAGCATTGGGTAAGGGCGCAGCGGAGTGGTGCCGTCTCACGCCGTTCGTCTGCGGCCTTCTGGCACAAATGGCACAACATGGACGGGCGCTCCGCGAGCTTGCCTGCCCATTCTACCGGCCGCAGCGGCGCAAGCCGTATTCGGGCCCAGTGACGCTGGCCTCCTGTTAAGGCCGACGGCGGCTCTGGCCCGCCGTCGGCCCCGTCAGTAGGATTGCGGCATGGCTGAGAAACCGAAATCCGTAGTGTTGCCAGTGGTCGTTGCCGCCGTGTTCGCAGGGCTGGGGAGGATGGTTCTGCAAAAGATCAAGGCGGACCGCGCCGCCAGGAACAGCCGCACGGCGGGTCCTGTGGACGAGAAGACGCGCCAGTGGATCAGCGAGGTGGTCCGCACTCCGCGCCAGTAGCGACCTCCGGGCAGCCGTCTTCGGATGGCGCCGGTTCCGTCCACGGCTCGGCGGGCACCCCTTCCGGGGTGCCCGCCTCCGTCATTTAAGGGCGCGCTGTTGAGCTGAGTGACAAACTTTAAAAAGTGGTTTGTGGCATATGTCATAAGCGCGTGACAGTGGGTACTGTGGGGATCGGCTGACCTTGGGGGAATCGACAGGACCTGTCAATCTCGCGCGCTTGGCCGCATGAGCCCGGCGGCGCAGCCGGGACCGTTCCTTATGAAAGGTTCAAATCACTCGTGAATTCCGCAGGAAAGAGCTTCTTCCGAAGCCGGGGGGTGCGGAAAGCAGCGGCACTGTGTGTCGCTCTGCCTATGCTCCTTTCATCCCTCGCCACATTGCCGGCCGTCGCCGCCCCCACCCAGGGCATGACGCAAGCGGGGGAGCACAAGACCATTGATCCGAAGGACCTTCAGGCGGGCCGCTACATCGTGGTCCTCACTGACAAGCCCGCAGCAACATACGACGGCGGCACCGCAGGATATGCGGCCACCAAACCGCGGGCAGGGCGGAAGCTTGACGCCCGCCGGGCCGAAGTGCAGAGGTACCAGTCTCACCTGGAGGCCAAACAGACAGCGCTGGCGCAACAGGAAAACGTGCAGATCGGGCGCAGGTACACCGCCGCCCTCAACGGTTTCAGCGCCACACTGACGGCTGACCAGGCAGTGAACCTTGCCAAGGACCCGGGCGTCCTCACGGTCGCACCTGATACCCAGCGGGCACCGGATTACTCCACCACCGACTTCCTCAAGCTCAGCGGCCCCGGCGGCACGTGGAATACACAGTTCGGCGGCCAGGACAACGCGGGCAAAGGCGTTGTGGTCGGGGTCATTGATTCCGGCTACACCCCGTCCAGCGCCTTCTTCGCCGGAGGGGAGGTGAAGCCGCTCAAGGGGGAGCCGCAGGTCGGCGTCCCCTACCGCACCGCGGGCGGCAGGATTGCCATGCTGAAATCGGACGGCAGCACCTTTGAAGGCGAGTGCCAGAAGGGCGAAGGATTTAATGGCAAAGCCTGCAATTCCAAGGTCCTGAGCGCCCGCTACTTTTCCGAAGCCTTCGAGGACACCGTGGCCAAGAAGGACCGTGCACCGGAAGAGCTGATTTCCCCGGTGGATGTCGGCAGCCACGGCACACATACAGCGAGCACCGCCGCCGGCAACCCCAACGTCGAGACATTCGTGGATGGCCGCAGCTTCGGAGTGACCAGCGGCGTTGCCCCGGCCGCCAAGCTTTCCATCTACAAAATCTGCTGGGAAGACAACGACCCCGCCACGGGAGGCTGCTACACCTCCGCTTCCATCGACGCCATCAACCAGGCGGTGCTGGACGGCGTTGACGTGCTGAACTACTCCATCTCGGGCACCACATCCACCACGACGGACCCGGTGTCCCTGGCGTTCCTGTCGGCAGCCTCGGCAGGCATCTTCGTTGCGGCGTCTGCCGGCAACTCCGGGCCCGCAGCCAGCACCGTCAACCACGGTGAACCCTGGGTCACGACGGTTGCGGCCAGCAGTTTTTCGCAGGAACTGCAGGGCACGGCTGAATTCTCCGACGGCAGCAAATTCCGCGGCGCCAGCATCATGAACCGCGAGGTTACCGGCGCCGGGGTGGTCCTCGCCGCGAATGCAGGGTCCGGACAGGATCCCACCCCGCGGCTGTGCGGTCCGGGTTCGCTGGATCCGGCGAAGATTTCCGGCAGGGTGGTGGTTTGTGACCGCGGCACCTATGACCGCGTGGCCAAGAGTGCCGAGGTGGCCCGCGCCGGCGGGGTCGGAATGATCCTGGTCAACGTGACCAGTTCGTCCCTCGACGCGGACAGGCACTCTGTGCCCACCGTGCACGTAAACCCTCCTGCCACGGAGGAGATCAAGGCCAAAGTGACGGCGAACCCGGCCATTACAGTTTCGCTCGTGAACAAGGACACCACCGGACAGCCGGCCGAGGCGCAGCCGCAGATCGCCGGTTTCTCCTCCCGCGGACCGCTCATCGCCACGGACTCGGATCTCCTCAAGCCCGACGTCGCCGCCCCGGGCGTAGCTGTCCTGGCCGGCGTCTCGCCCATCGGTGCCGGCGGGGACACCTTCGGGTTCATGTCCGGGACGTCCATGGCGGCGCCCCATGTTGCCGGATTCGGCGCCCTCGTCCTGGGCAAGAACGCCCATTGGTCCCCGGCTGCCGTGAAATCGGCCATGATGACCACGGCAGGCGACGTCAAACTGGCCGACGGTTCGAAGAACACCGATGTCCATGCCACCGGTGCCGGCCAGGTCGACCCGGCCCGGATGCTGAACCCGGGCCTGGTCTACGATGCCGACGGCGATGACTACCTGAGATTCATCCAGGGGACCGGGGTTGACCTGGGCATTCCGGACCTTGGCAGCACCAAGTCCCGTGACATGAATGTCCCGTCCTTCTCCCTCGGAAACCTGGCAGGCAGGATCGAGGTCACCCGGACGGTGACCGCGCTGACCCCGGGTGTGTACCGGGCCAAAGCACGCGTCCCCGGTGTGAAGGTTGCGGTGACCCCGTCCATCCTGTCCTTCAACGCCCCCGGCGAAAAGCGCACGTTCAAGGTTTCCTTTGAGAACCAGAGCGCCGCGCTGGGGCAGTTCGCCATGGGGTCGCTCACCTGGGAGGGCTCGGACAGGAGTGTGGTTTCGCCGATCGCGGTGCGCCCGCAGTCGGTGGTGGCTCCCAAGAACGTGGCCTTCAGTTCCACGGGAGGCAATGGCTCCGGAGCCATCAGCATCGTCTCAGGTACCAATTCGCCTACCAACGTGACGCTCGACGGGCTGTCCAAAGCTGATTCTTCCGCCATCGAGCTGGTTCCCGGACCGTTCAGGTACACGACTGACGCCTCGAACTTCGTGAAGACCGTGGAGGTTCCGGCCGGTGCCCCGCTGGCCAAGCTGTCCGTCTTCTCGGCCGATGAAAAGGCCGACTTCGACATGGTGGTCATCACGCCCGGCAACCAGGCGATTGTCGCAGCCACTGCATCGGCCAGTGAAACGGTGTCCATCCCCAACCCCGCACCGGGGACCTACCGGATCCACGTGAATCTGTACGACAGCCCCGGCGGCCAAGCCACCAAGGCCTCTGTGGATGCCGCGGTGCTGGGAGCAAACGTTGGAAACGCAACGGTCACCCCTGACCCCGTGCGCCTCCACAACGGCAGATCCGGCAGCCTGGCGCTGTCGTGGAAGAACCTGGCCCCCGGCTCGTACATCGGCCGGATCACGTTCGACGGGGCCAGCGCACCGACCTTCGTCAGCGTCGTGGTGACACCGGGCGCCGTCGCGGGCGTCCCACCGGCTTCGGAAGATCCGAAGAAAAAGAAAGAACGGGGAAAGGTCCATAACGAGGACCTGACACGGATTCCGGATAACTCCATCTAGGAAGGTCCCGGAACCGGGTTCCCTGGGGACTCCCCGGCAGCAGTGGCCGGCGGTGCGCGCCGCCGGCCACTGCTGCTTTTAAGTGGGACACTGCTGTTTTAACCCGCCCATGCTCTCTTAGACTGCGCCGGTGGACCCGGAAACCCCACCCAGCAGCGGAGCGAGTGCGTGCCAGCGCGCAATTTCGCAGCCGTCTGTCAGGGAGAACCTGCAATGCACCTGCCGCTCACCGAACGTTCCGGTGACCACGGCCACCTGCGGGCCACCGTACTGCTGCGTGCAGAGCATTGGAGGTCCCGGAACGGGAAAGAAGATCCCTTCCCCGAACCGTTCGACGGCGGCAACCGCCCCCGCAGGGTCCGGCAGGTTCGACTCCGGCGGATGTCCCGGCCGTCGGGCCAGGGTGAAAGTCCGCTCAGGACCTCCGGGCGCCTCGGTCAGGGTGACGGTCAGGTCCAGGTCCAGGTCTGAATCCGGGGCGGGTGCATTGGCGCCGGCGCCGGTCATTGCTGGCCTCCGGAAGCGTCCCCGCCGAGGTCCTCGAAGAGAGGAGCGAGCGCCGCCAGCAATCTGCCGCGCAGCATCTGCGCCTCTGCGGAGAAGACACGCTGCTGCTCAACGTAGGTGGCCTTGCCTTCTGCCGTCTCAATCCTGATCGGAGGATAGCCCCAGTCGGCGAGATCATACGGAGAGGCCTGCATGTCCATGGCCCGCACCCGCCATGAAAGCTCAAAGCACTCCATCACCAGTTCGCTTGGCAGCGCCGGCGAAAGCTTGTAGGCCCACTTGTACAGATCCATGTTGGCGTGGAGGCAGCCCGGCTGTTCCATGGTCCGTTGGTTCTCCCTGCTGGGCGTGAGTTCATTCAGCGGAAGCGCATCCGGTGTGTAGAAACGGTACGCGTCAAAATGCGAACAGCGGATCCGGTTCTCTTCAACCACTTTGTCAGTGCCGGCGCCGCCCAGCCGCAGCTTCAGGTATTCGTGCCGCAGCTCGAACTTCTCCTGCCGGTACACCATGGCCCATTCGTGCAGGCCGAAGCAGCCGAACTGCGCCGCACGCGCGGCGGTGCCGGCCAGGATGATCCGGGCAAAAACGAGGGCGTCGCGTCGGGCGGCCAGAAACGCCGGGCGGTCAAGGGTGACCGCGGTGCTGCCGGGCGGCAGGCCACGCAAGCTGAGTTCGCCGGCGTCGAGTGCGCGGTAGAACTTCCACGTGCGGCGCGGGCCTGCTTCCGCTCCGGCGAGAATGACGCCGTCACCGGGATGCCAGCGCAGCAATTGGCCGGGCTTTTGCGTGTAATAGGTGAAGAGGAAGTCCTCCACCGGGTGCTTTCGGCCGGCGGAGCGCCGTTCAAGGTAGGGATCGGCGTAACGGCGTACCCGTTCGGCATGGGCGGCTTCGCGGTCCCGCCAATCGGCAGCCGGGAGAACGAGCGGTTGATCCTGCATCTCGAGCATTACGCCGGGCACGGACCTAAACTGCCCCACCGGCAGACCCCAGAATGTCCTTGGCAGCGTTCCATGCGCCAATTTCGCAGCCGTTGCGCAACATGAAAGTACTCTCCACAGGGGTGCCGTCAACGACTCCCGTCACCGTGGCCACTTGGGGGCCGCCGTACTGCTGGGTGCACGAGACGCCCTTGCGGGGCGCGGGCTGGTTCAGGACGGCAGGATTCTCCTTCAAGGCGGCACAGGCCGCGGCGGCACCCGGATGCTGGCTTTCGGCCACCGGGGCGCCCGCCTTGCAGACGAGCGTGTAATTGACGGCGGTTCCGTCCTGGGAGGGCTTAACGGCGATGGAGAGCTCGGCATCTCCGGTTCCGGGCCCCGAAGGCAGCGGGGCGGGGGCGGACGGAGCAGGGGCAGGCACGGTCGTCTCGGCGTCCGGAGGTGTGGTACCGGGTGCTGTGGTCCCGGGCGCGGATGTACCCGGCGCAGGAGTGCCCGGTTCAGACGTGCCGGGTGATGCGCTCGTGGCTCCGGGAGTGGGCTGCCCCGTTCCGGTATCCGGATTACAGGCAGCCAGGCCGCCCAGCACTCCGAGGGCGAGCAGCACAGAAATGAATTGCTTGCGCATGCCGGATCTCCTCAAGTTTTTCCCATTCTACCGTCGGCCCACCCGGCGGTCCGGAACGGCCCGGTAACGGTGTCCGGCAATCGCTAACGGAAGGGTATCGATTCTTAGCGGCGTCCGCGGTATCTTTCTGACATTGACGGGTGCGGCTACAACCAAACAGTGATGACGCCTATGGGGGGCGGAGCGTCCAGTTCGTGGGACCGAAGGTCTGCAGGTCCAAGAACCAAGGAAGGCATGTCCCCATGACCACCCAGCAAGAATCCTCCCGCCCCAAACTCAGCAGGCGGCTGCCTGCTGTGCTCGCCGTCGGCCTTGCCCTGGTCCTCGGCCAGGGGCTCGCCGCACCCACGTCTGCCGCACCCGGGCCGTCCGGCGGCCGGTCGGCTTTCGACGACGGCCGATACATCGTGATGCTCAAGGACAAGCCGCTGGCCACATACTCGGGCGGCGTGGCGGGCATTCCGGGCACGGCCGTTCCGAAGGGCAAGAAGCTGGACTCCTCCGGGTCCAACTCCCGCAAATACGACGCGCACCTCAGGTACAAGCAGCGGCAAACGGCCGCGGCCAAGGGCGTGCAGATAGACCAGAGTTTCACCCTGGCCGTCAACGGCTTCAGCGCCGCCCTGTCCGCGGAACAGGCCAAGCAGCTGGCCGGTGACAGAAGCGTGTTGGCCGTCGTTCCCGATACGATGCGCAAGCCGGACTACTCCAGCACCGATTTCCTCGGTCTTCCCGGCCCGGACGGTGTCTGGAAGCAGCAATTCGACGGCAGGGATGACGCCGGCAAGGGCGTCGTCGTGGGCGTCCTGGACACCGGCTATTCGCCGGACAATCCGTTCTTCGCGGGCGACACCGTCCCGCCGCTCTCGGGGAGCCCAAAGATAGGCCGGCCCTTCCACCTGCAGGGCAACGTCATCGCCATGCGCAAGGCCAACGGCGACACCTTTATTGGCGATTGCGTTGCCGGGGACGGGTTCGAGGGGACGGAGTGCAACAGCAAGGTCATTGGTGCCCGCTTCTACGACCAGGCCTACAAGGCTGTTGTTCCGCCCGAGCAGAGATCCCCGCAGGAGCTTTTCTCCCCCTTGGATGTCAACGGACACGGCTCGCACACGGCCAGTACGGCAGCCGGAAACAGCGACGTGACCCAGACGGCAGGCGGACGCGATTTCGGCACGAGTTCGGGCGTCGCCCCGGCGGCGAAGATTGCGGTGTACAAAGTCTGCTGGGAGGGCGCTACACCCGCAACGACCGGGTGCCTGGAATCGGACATCATCAGGGCCATCCAGGACGCCATCCTCGATGGAGTGGACGTAATCAATTTCTCGATCTCGGGCAACAACACCACGACCATTGACACGGTTTCGCTCGCCTTCCTCAACGCCGCCGCCGCTGGGGTTTTCGTGGCAGCGTCGGGCGGCAATTCCGGCCCCGGTCCCAGCACGGTCAACCATGCCGGGCCTTGGCTGACCAGCGTTGCCGCTTCGACGTTCGACAGCTCACTCCGTGGAACCGTTGAACTCTCGGACGGAGCGAAGTTCGCCGGAGCGAGCGTGATGAGCACGGAGGTCACCGCGAAGCCGATCGTCCTCGCAGTCGCCGTCAAGGCAGCCGCCGCCGCTGATACGGACGCGGCGCTGTGCGTTCCGAACACGCTCGATCCGGCCAAGACTGCGGGAAAAATCGTGGTGTGTGACCGCGGCATTATTCCCCGGGTCGACAAGAGCGTTGAAGTGGAGCGTGCCGGCGGAGTGGGCATGGTGCTGGTCAACCTGCTTCCAGGCTCACTGGATGCCGACCTGCACAGTGTTCCGACCGTCCACGTGGGCGATCCGAAGGTCAAGGACGTGGTGGCGGCGAGTCCGGGCCTGACCGCCAGTCTCAAAGCAACCGACACCACGGGGGAGCCACTTCCCCCGGTCCCGCAGATCGCCGAATTCTCGTCCCGCGGCCCGACGCTGGCATCCAACGGCGATCTCCTGAAGCCCGATGTCACGGCCCCCGGTGTGGCTGTCCTGGCAGCCGTCTCGCCGATCGGCTTTAAGGGCGAGACCTTCGGCTTCCTCTCGGGAACGTCCATGGCCGCGCCGCACATTGCAGGATCGGCAGCGCTCCTGCTGGGCAAGAACCCGCAATGGTCCCCTGCGGCCGTGAAGTCGGCCATCATGACCACGGCGTATGACCTCGTCGGAGCGGACGGAGCGAAGGTTCACGACGTCTTTGCCCAGGGCTCAGGGCATGTGGATCCCTCACGGTTCGCGTCGCCCGGCCTGGTGTACGACGCCGGGCTGGCTGACTGGTTCGGATTCCTCCAGGGCCTCGGCATTGACCTGGGCGTGGTGCCGGTGGCCGCCAAGGATGTCAACGTGCCCTCCGTGGCGCTTGGTTCCCTCGCCGGCAGCCAGACCGTCATCCGGACTGTTACCGCGGTCAAGGCTGGAACCTACCGCGCCACCGTTGAGGTTCCGGGCGTGCAGGCGACAGTCAGCCCGGCGGTACTGACCCTCCGCGAGGGCGAGAGTGCCACATTCACGGTCACATTCACCACGGCCGGAGCCCCACTGGACACTTACGCCACAGGCTCGCTGACGTGGGCATCGTCGGACAACACCGTGCGCTCGCCGGTGGCGGTGCGGCCCGTGGCCGCCCCGTAGCGGCGGCAACTCCGGCAGGTCCGGCGGGAAGGCATGCCAGCCAGAACGACGCCGGCACTCACCACGAGTGGTGAGTGCCGGCGTCGTTCTGGCTGGCTGCGCGGTTCCGGTACCGGCTGTGGCTTGTTCCTGCCCGGCGCGGGCCGGGACCTAAGCCCGCGGGCCAGCGGTGGCGGCGATGAGATCCATCATGGTTCGGTGCAGCGACTCCACTTGCTCCCGGGTCAGCCCGAGCTTGGCCATCATGGTGCCCGGCACGGAGGTCGCCTGTTGCCGCAGTGCTGCTCCGGCCGGCGTCAGGGCGACAGCAAGGGCGCGTTCGTTGCCTTCGACGCGGCGCCTTGTAATCAGCCCGGCGGATTCCAGCCTGCGGAGGAGCGGGGAGATCGTGGCGGGCTCCTGGGCGAGGGCCTCGCTGATGTCGCGCACAGTGCGCGGGCTGGATTCCCAGAGGCACAGCATCACCAGGTACTGGGGGTGTGTCAGGCCCAAACGCTCGAGTACCGGCTTGTAGGCGCCAACCACGCTGCGGGAGGCGACGGTCAGTGCGAAGCATAGTTGCCGTTCCAGCAGCAGGTCGTCATCGGCCTCGATAACCGAGGTCCGCCGTCCCGTCCCGGCTGGGGCAGTGTGGGGCGTTCCTTCGCTCCGGGAGGCGCTCATAGATGTCCCTTCAATAGTTAGTGCACTAATTATTAGTGTATCGTTGTTTCTGGCAGCAGTGGTTAGGAGAAGTGGATACCGTGGCACAAGAGAACGCAGCACAAAGGTTCATGCGCGCAACCGGCAAGCTGAGGGCGATTTTCGGCCCCGCGAACCGGAGCTCCCTGAGTCACGAAATGACCGAGGAAAATCGCCGGTTGCTCGCCCAGCGCGAGGCGGAAACCGAGCAGTGGGAAACGGTCCGCCGCCCTGACGGGAGCACGTATGTGGTGCCCCGCAACCCTGACGACAAGTCGCTCCGCTAGGCCCGTTGCCCCGCGGTTACCGGGCCATGGGGCGGGGCCTTTTCCGCTGCCCCGGCGTAAAATAAGGGCACTGGCAGTTACGAAGAGCAGATGCTCGCTACCTTCGATCAGGGAAGGGGGTGGTACTTGTGGCACATGTACTCACTGGTTTCATGAACCTGACCGACAGGCTTCGGTTCGTATTCGGCCCTGCCTCCGTAGGCGACGCCGCGGCGCCCGTGGTTCACCGGCATGACGACTTCGAGCACGCCTCGGAAGAAGACCTGGCACAGTTCGAAGTCGAGACCGATTCCGAGGGACACCACTACGCAATTCGCAAGAGTGACCTGAAGTACCTCGAATAGGCAGACATGAAAGCGGCCGCCAGCCTGGATTTGCCAGGCGGGCGGCCGCTTCCTTGTGCTGGGCCCGTTTGCTTAGCGGCCCGTGCCGCCGTAAACGGTGGCCTCTGCTTCGCTGTCGAGGTCGAAGGCCCTGTGGATGACGCGCACTGCCTCGTCCAGGAGGTCGGCGTGGGTCACCACCGAGATGCGGATCTCGGACGTGGAGATCATGTTGATGTTGATGCCGGCGTCGGACAGCGCCTTGAAGAACGTGGCCGAAACACCCGGGTGGGAGCGCATGCCCGCGCCGATCAGGGAGAGCTTGCCGATCTGCTCGTTGTACTCAATGCTCTCGAACCCGATCTCTGCCTCGGCGGCACGGAGGGCTGCAAGGGCATCCGCACCATCGACGATCGGGAGCGTGAATGAGATGTCCGTCCGGCCGGTTCCGTGGGTCGAGACGTTCTGCACGATCATGTCGATGTTCGAGTGCGCGTCGGCGATCACCTGGAAGATGGCGGCGGCCTTTCCGGGGATGTCCGGAACACCCACCACGGTGACCTTGGCTTCGGAACGGTCGTGTGCAACACCGGAGATGATTGGCTGCTCCAAGGCAACTCCCTCTTGAGTCTTGATCTTGTCGTCGGCACCGGGCATGACCCACGTGCCTTCGTGCTGGCTGAATGAAGAACGGACGTGCAGGGGCACACCGAACCTGCGGGCGTATTCGACGCACCGCAGGTGAAGGATCTTGGCCCCGGACGCGGCCAGTTCCAGCATCTCTTCGCTGGAAATGCGGTCGATCTTCTGGGCCGACGGCACCACACGCGGATCGGCGGTGTAGATGCCGTCCACGTCCGTGTAGATCTCGCAGACGTCTGCGCCCAGGGCTGCGGCAAGGGCAACGGCCGTGGTGTCTGAGCCGCCCCGGCCCAGGGTGGTGATCTCGTTGGTGCTGCGGCTCATGCCCTGGAAGCCGGCAACGATGGCAATGTGCCCCTTATCGAGGGCGGTCCGGATGCGGTGCGGATCCACGTCAATGATCCGTGCCTTGCCGTGGATGCCGTCAGTGATCATGCCGGCCTGGGAGCCCGTGAAGGACTGGGCGGAGGCGCCGAACTTGTTGATGGCCATGGCCAGCAGTGCCATGGAAATACGCTCACCGGCGGAAAGGAGCATGTCCATTTCGCGCGCCGGAGCGGAATCGGTCACCTGCGCGGCGAGGTCCAGCAGTTCGTCGGTGGTGTCACCCATGGCCGAAACCACAACAACAACCTCGTTGCCGGCCTTCTGCGCGTCGACGACGCGCCGGGCAACCCGCTTAATGCCGTCAGCGTCGGCTACCGATGACCCGCCGAATTTTTGCACAATGAGCTGGGCGGTCGATGCCGGGTTGACGGTCAGCTCCTGCGGCTGCGGTTCGGTCTTCACATCGGTACTGGGCATACTCATGCGTGCACCCTCACTGGATCAAATCGGAGTTCTGGAGGCCAGGCGGCCTTGCGGCTCGACGGCGTAACTGATGTTGACAGTTTATCGCCGCCCTCCGCCGGGCGTTGAATTGTGACCGATTCCGGTCCCGCAGATGCTCCGGCATGGCCGGCCGGCGCGGCTGATCAGCTGAGAGCGTTGCGCCGGCCCTCGAAAGCGCGGCCGAGCGTGACCTCATCGGCATACTCCAGGTCGCCGCCGACGGGGAGCCCGGAGGCCAGCCGGGTCACCGTGATGCCGATGGACTTGAGCATCCGGGCCAGATAGGTCGCCGTCGCCTCGCCCTCAAGATTGGGGTCGGTGGCGATGATGATTTCCTGGATGGCGCCGTCGTTGAGACGGGTCAGGAGCTCACGGATCCGCAGCTGTTCGGGGCCGACGCCGGCGATCGGATTTATGGCCCCGCCGAGCACGTGGTACCTGCCGCGGAAAGAGCGCGTCCGTTCCACGGCGAGGACGTCTTTGGACTCCTCCACCACGCAGATAACGGTCGGGTCCCGGCGGGAGTCCCGGCAGATATTGCAGAGCTCCTGTTCCGTCACGTTGCCACAGACCGTACAGAACTTCACGCGTTCCTTGACAGTGGTGATGGCCTGCACAAGGCGCTTCATGTCCTCGGGGTCGGCCTCCAGGATGTGGAAGGCCAGCCGCTGAGCCGACTTCGGCCCGACGCCGGGCAGGCGTCCGAGTTCGTCGATCAGTTCCTGAACTGCACCCTCGTACACAATGTCCTCGATTACCTGGTTGGATGATTCCGGCCGTGCTGGCCAACGTCGTCGCTGGCTGGTTCGATGACGTACGGCCCGGCTGCCGTACCTGCCGACGTACGGCCCGGTTGCCGTACCTGCCGACGGTTGGGCTTCCGGTTCCCTTGCAGGCGCCCGGCCGCTGCCTCATGGCGGAACCCGTTCGGCTTGCTAGCGGGGCAGCAGCGGACTTCCATCCAGCGAGCGTTCCTCGATCAGCTTTCCGCCCAGAATACGCTCAACCGCAGCCCGGCCAAACACGCCTGATTCCTCGATGGTTTCGTCATCCGCGCTGGGGATGTCCTGCGTGTAGGAGGCCGTGGGCTCTGCCTGGCGGGCGGGGGCCTTTGCCCGCCCCGCTTCAGCCTCCGGGCTGTTCGACAATCGCTGGTACAGGCTCAGCTTGCCGTTGCCGGAGGGTGACGGAGCTGCCACAGCTGCCGTGCCCTGTGTGGCGGCAGGCGCCCCCGCCGGTGCAGAGCCCAGTGCTGTCACCCTGGTCGGGGCCAGCTGAGGCTGCGCAGAGGGCACGGCGCCAACTGCGAACCCGGCGCCTGATCCCGCCGCCGGCGCAGAGGCCATGGCATAGGCGGGAGCGAATTCGGCGGTGTCCGCCTCGGGCGCTGCTGGTTGCCCGGGTGCGGGGCGGTGGGTGTGCTCTCCTGCCTGTACCTGGGACGGGCGGGTAGTACCTGCGGGGTCCGGAACCCGCGGTTGCGCGGAGGGCGGAACCTGGGCAGCCGCTGGCTCGTACCGGGGCGCGGCAGGCGCCGGGGTTTCCTGCCCGGCTTCGTCGCCGGGCTGGCTCAGGTATTTGCCCACGTTGGTTTCCGAGCCCAGGGCCCACACGCCAGGTGCCTGTTCGACGGCGCGCGCCCACGGGTCGCTTGACGTGTCCCCGACCTGACGGGCTGGCCCGCTGACAGGGGCCGTAGCCTGGGCAGGGGCCGCCGCCTGGACAGGCGCGGTGGCCTGGGCAGCCGGGCGGGAAGCGGCCGCTGGTGAAGGCTCGCTGCGTGGCTCACGCGGGGCCGGGGGCTCCCAGTTCGCTGGCGGTTCTTCGTCCAGCGGCGGCGCATCTTCGTCGAGCGGCGGGCCCCAGTCGTCATCGGGATAGGAGTACGAATGGGTCTGTCCCGCATCGGCCGGCGGCACGGGATCTGCGGACTTCATGGGAGCTGTGGGCTGCCCGGACCGCTCGGGACCAGACGGCCCGAGGGGAGCGCCCACCGAGGGCGTGGAGGGCTGGATGTCCGCGTTGCCGTCGTGGCCGGGCGTCATGACTGACGGCTGCCCTGGCCGGCCTGACCCGGTTGCGGGAGTGGCAGCCTGGCCAGGGGCGGCCGGGGAAAGAGGCACCTGCGGAGAGGCCGCCTGAAGAGCAGCCGACTGAGGCGCGGCCGGCTGAGGCGCAGGGGCCTGCTCTTGCCGGTGAACCGGAGCCTGTCCGGTATCGGGCCGGGCAGGGACCAGGCCCCAGTCCGCGTCCGTCGTGGTAGCCGGTATGTCCCGGCTAATAGGACCTTTTGGGTTTGGCTCAGAGCTCGCTGCGCTGTTGGATCCGCCTGCTGTGGCGGTGATCTGGCAGTCGATGCCTATGGTCTTGTGGATGGCCTGCCGCAGGTTCTCCGAATGGTCGGCCCGCCCGAACGCACCGGCTAGTCCGGGCGTCGTGAAGACCAGCGTCAGGACCTGGCCGTCGAACTGGCCGACCTGGGCGTTCGGCTCGACCAAGGCCCACGTACTGCGCTTGATCTTGGTGAGGGTCTGCAGGATCTCCGGCCAGGCACGGCGGAGCACTTCGACGTCGGCGCCGCCAGGGGACGCCGGCGGCGCGGGACGCGGCGTGCCGGCGGCCGCCGCGGCTGGAGCTGGCCGGGCGTCCTCGGTTGGCGTCGGCTGCACTGGCGCAGGCCGTACTGGCGCCGGCTGTACGGGAGGCGTGGACTCGGGGCCACCAGTGCGAACCGCCTCGGGGGAGGGCTTTCGGAGGCCGGACTGCGGTTCGTCAACTGGCCAGTCGCTGGTGCTGATCCGGGGCGCGGAGATGGGCTCCCGCTGCGCCGGCAACTGGGTGGGCGCGGGGACCGATGGCCCTGTGCCGGGCATCCCTGCGGCAGGTGGGGGAGCTCCGTGAGTTGTCCCTGCCGGGGAAGGCGCCGGCTGCGGAACAGAATCAACGGCAGAAGCCGCGGCAGCGGGTGCCGCAGCGGCCGCAGGGCGAGCAGGCGCAAGGGGAGCAGGGGCTGCGGAAACAGGGGTGGCTGTAGAGGCGCCGGGTTCGTTCCCCGCGTAATTCAGTCTCCGCTCCACACGGTCAATACGTGCGGCAATTCCGCGTTCGGTTTGTTCCGAGCTTGGCAGCAGGATGCGTGCGCACAACAGTTCGAGATGCAGCCGGGGCGACGTTGCTCCCGTCATCTCGGTGAGCGCGGTGTTGGTGACGTCCGCCGCGCGGGACAGTTCCGCGGCGCCCAGGTTGTGCGACTGGCTCTGCATCCTGGCGATCTGGTCGGCGGGCATGCCGCGAAGAATGGACTGGGCACTCTCGGGCATGGCCTGGACGATGATGAGGTCACGGAAGCGCTCCAGGAGGTCTTCCACGAAGCGGCGCGGATCGTGACCCGTCTGGATGACGCGGTCAACCGCCCGGAATACAGTCGCTGAGTCGGAAGCGGCGATGGCCTCGACCACATCGTCCAGGAGCGAGGCATGAGTGTATCCGAGCAGCGCCACGGCGAGCTCGTAGTCCAGGCCGTTCGGGCCGGCTCCCGCCATGAGCTGGTCCAGTACCGAGAGCGAATCCCTGACGGAACCGGCCCCGGCGCGGATGACCAGGGAGAGCACACCCGGCGCAACGGGGACGTTTTCCTGGTTGCAGAGAAGTTCGAGGTACGCCAGGAGCGGCTCCGGGGGCACGAGCCGGAACGGGTAGTGGTGCGTGCGGGAGCGGATGGTCCCGATGACCTTGTCCGGCTCCGTGGTGGCAAAGATGAACTTGATGTGTTCCGGCGGCTCTTCAACGATTTTCAGCAGGGCGTTGAATCCCGCGGACGTGACCATGTGGGCTTCATCGATGATGAAGATCTTGTAGCGGTCCCGCACCGGGGCATAGGTGGCCCGTTCCCGAAGGTCCCGGGCGTCGTCCACGCCGCCGTGGCTGGCAGCGTCGATCTCGATGACATCGAGGGATCCGGCACCGCCGCGGGCCAGTTCAACGCAGCTGGGGCACACGCCGCACGGCGTGTCCGTAGGGCCCTTGGCGCAGTTGAGGCAGCGTGCCAGGATGCGGGCCGATGTGGTTTTGCCGCAGCCACGGGGACCCGAGAACAGGTAGGCGTGATTCACGCGGTTCTTACGCAGGGCCGTCATGAGCGGCTCCGTGACATGTTCCTGCCCGATAACGTCCGCGAATGAGTCGGGACGGTACCTGCGGTAAAGGGCGGTAGTAACAGTCACAGGGAAAACCCTACCAATCGGGGCTGACATAAAAGACCCCCCATGCACCCGCCAGAGCCCGCCTACCCTTGCTACCTTCCGGTCCTGGGGGAGTTCAACAGGATGACGCCACATGAGGGGCCGTCAGATACTTTACCTGAAATTTCGGTGTGCCCCGAATCGGCCCGGTGGCCGGTTGGCGGTGGCCGGTTGGCGGTGGCCGGCTACCGGTGTCCGTTCGCCGGCCAGCTCATGAAGGCCGGTTCCTCATAGGGATGCGCCGTGCGCAGTGCACGCACGACGGCGTCGAGCAGCTCATCCGCGACGACGCACTCCACACGCAGTTCGGCCACCTGCTCGGGAACGCCTTCGGCTCCGATAAATGGCCGGGAGCCGCTCAAGGGGGTGAAACGGCCTAAGCCGGGCGACGTGAACGAGCAATGCGAGTAGTCACCCAGCCGCCCGGCGCCGGCGTCTCCGATGGCGGACAGTACGGCTTCGGCGTGGGACTCGGGAACGTAGACGACCAGGGCGTGCAGCTGCGACATGACACCATCCTGCCACCGGGACGCAGCCAAGTCGCGGCTGCGCAGCCCCGGAAGGGCGGGCTGCTGGAGGGCAACCGCAGGAGGGCGCCTGGAGGCGGGAAAATTGCAGACCGCAACGCTCGATTGGGCGATGCCGGAAAGTTCGGGTATTCTAGTATCTGCTTTTGATTCAGAAGCAGCTGGAGAATTCGCCTAGCGGCCTATGGCGCACGCCTGGAACGCGTGTTGGGTTAACGCCCTCGGGGGTTCAAATCCCCCATTCTCCGCCACCGGAAACCCGGTTCCGATTTTGTCGGAACCGGGTTTTCTTTTTCTTCCGGTATTCGGCGCCGGCTACGTCAGCCCCAGCCGCCGAAGGCGCTGCCGAGCGGCACGTTCGCTGGGTCCCATCCGGCCCAGCGCAAGGCGTACGACGGCGAGAGTCACCCTTGTTGCCAGTCCCACCGGAAGGGGCAGCGGACCTAGCTGCGCCTTCCGCAGCCCCAACATTTCGCGGTACCGCGGCTCGAGGCTGAGCACCGCACCCGCAAAAAGCACCCGGTAGCCGGGCATCAGCCATGGATGCAGGGGAGGGTTCCGAATGAAGGCTACGGTTTCCGCAACCCGTTCGTCCGCTCGCAGGGCGCCCGACGCGAACCAGTCGTTCAATTCCCGGGCCACCTCGGCTTCACGGAGCGGCGGTGAACTGACGCCCATCAGCCGCCCTGCCTGTGCCCATTCACGGACATAGGCGTCGGGTCCGCCCGGAATGGGTCCGCCCCATTTCTTGTGCGCCGTGAGGAAGGAATCCATAAACGTGACGTGGACCCATCGGAGTAGGTCCGGATCGTTCGCAGAATAGTCCCGCTGGGCTCCGGCCCCGTCAACGTATTGTCCGCGGACCGAATCGTGGATCCGTAGGACGGAATCTGTCACTAAACGGGCATCCGCCGTGGAGCCGTACGTGACGGCATGAATCCAGCGCGTCGTCCGGGCAAGGCGTCCGAGGGAGTCGTCATGGAATTGGGAGTGTTCATAAACACCGGCCATAACCCCGGGGTGCAGCGTCTGCATCAGAAGCGAGCGGATGCCCGCGACGATGGTGGGCATCCCGCGATGGACAGTCCAGACGGCGGAACCGGGCAGATAAAAGCCCGGGTCATTTCCCTGGGCGAACTTCTCTGCCCAATCGGGCGGCGCAGAAGAGCTGCCCGTCAGCGTCCGTCTGACCTCCGCCTGCCATTCCCTGAGGAAATTGCGCATGCTCCATTCTCGCGCACTAAGTGAGAGCTGGACCACAATTCTGCAGGCCCTTCCGCCGGCCGGTTTGGGTGCCCGCAATGAAGGATCTTGCCCTCCATGCGGGGTGCCGGTTTGGGGGGTTAAACCTATAAAGCACAGGGATTCACCCCCCAGTTTTAGGGGTTTCCCGGGGGCTTCACGTGTGGCCACAATGGAGGACATGCTCGTCGAGACAAGGAGTTGGCGGGTCCTACATCAGGAGAATTCTGTGGCAACACATGGGGGAAACCAAGACACAGCCAGGGCGAACGGCCCTGGACGGATCGCTTTACGGAGCCTGTCTGCGGCGGTTGTCGTAGGCTTCTCCGTCTTCGCGTTCGGGTTCCAATCGCCGGCCAGCCACATCCAGACTCCCGCAGGGGCCCTCGACGAGGCTTCCGTCCGCGTGGTTCCGCCTTCCGGCGTCGTGGGACCTGCGCTGCTTGACCCGGCCAGCACTTCCGAGGGCCGTACCGTAAATGGTCCGGTGGCGGAGTTGGTTGCCAAAGTGCCGTTTGGCCGGACGATCGTAGAGACGTCGTCCAAGGGCGTTGCCTCCGCGAGCAGGGTCAAGTCGCAGTCCCCAGGTGTTGCATCTACCGCGTTGAAGCGGCCAGGAGCAGGTTTCCTCATGTCACCGCTCGAGGTTTTGTATCCGAGTTCCTCCTTCGGGCTGCGGCATAACCCCCTGACGGGCGAACACGGTGAGTTCCATTGGGGCCAGGACTTTGCCGCTCCATGCGGCACCCGAGTCTACGCGGCCGATTCCGGTGTTGTCCGGGCCGCAGGATGGCATCCGTGGGGCGGCGGCAACAGGGTAGAGATCGACCATGGCAACGGGATCATCACCACGTATAACCACCTCCAGGCCGTGGCAGTTGCAAAGGGCGACGCAGTCCGTGTGGGTGAGGTCATTGCTCAGGTTGGTACCACAGGATCGTCCACCGGGTGCCACCTCCACTTCGAGGTGATCGAGGACGGGGAACACCAGGATCCAGCAAAGTGGACCCTGCTGCCGATCCGGCAGGTAGATGCGCTGCAGCAGGCGGTTATGACCAGCTTCGATCCCGCTGCTGCCAATCTGGCGGGCTGGGCGATACCCTTCCTTCGCGGGAACACCGGTGATGGCAGTTCTGAGGCCTCTACCTATTATGATGCCCGGCCGTACACCTGGAGCCCCTCAGTGATGCCCAGTTCCACGGCAACCTGGGCCTCAACCCCTCAGACCAGCACCAGCCCGCTGCAGACCATCGCTCCCGAACCGACGGCCACATCCAAACCCGCTCCCTCGCCGTCGAAAAAGCCAGCCCCATCGACTCCATCGACAACCACCGCGCCGACAACGACCACTCCGCCGGCAACGACCACTCCGCCGGCAACGACCACTCCGCCGGCAACGACCACTCCGCCGGCAACGACTGAGCCGCCGACGACTGAGCCGCCGGCAACTGATCCGCCGACTACTGACCCACCGCCGACGACTGAGCCGCCGACGACTGATCCGCCGACTACTGACCCGCCGACTACTGACCCGCCGACGACTGAGCCGCCGGCAACGACCGAGCCGGATCCTGCACCAGTAGAGCCGTTGCCCGAACCCGCACCTGGCCCGCCTCCAGTTGATCCGACGCCGGACCCCTACGTTGAACCCGCTCCAACTGAGCCGGCACCTGCCCCGGTGGATCCGCCAACCGCAATCGTTGTCGCACCTGCACCTGCACCTGCTCCGGCACCTGCTCCGGCACCTGCTCCGGCACCTGCTCCGGCACCTGCTCCGGCACCTGCTCCGGCACCTGCTCCGGCACCTGCTCCGGCACCTGCTCCGGCACCTGCTCCGGCACCTGCTCCCGCTCCCGCACCTGCTCCGGCACCTGCTCCGGCACCTGCTCCCGCTCCCGCACCTGCTCCGGCACCTGCTCCTGCTCCGGCTCCGGCACCTGCTCCCGCTCCCGCACCTGCTCCGGCACCTGCTCCTGCTCCGGCTCCGGCACCTGCTCCTACACCGCCGGCCCCGCCCGCAGCAACGCCTGTGCCAACAGTTGTTCCTGGCTCAACAGCTCCTGCAACTGCACCTGCAGGAACAGAAACAGCCGTGACGGCGGCCCCCACAACCGCGCCGTAGTGGCGCGGCGGGATTCGCCGTCCGGCTGTTCACCAAAAATGTGAGGAGGTCGAAGGAATGCACCGGAGCCTATGTCGGTTGTCATTAATGACGACCATGCAACCGGCCAGGGAGCACCACGTGCAGTCCTTCCGAAGGATCCGGCTGACGTCCAAGGACGGAGCCGTACCCGAGTCCGCCGGTTTTGAGGGGCCCTGGCAGCTCTCGCGCTGCCAGGGCCAACGGTCCCCGGCCGTCACATTTCCCCTTAATGCCAAGGCAATTTCCCTTGGCCAAGGAAGCAAAGTCGTGGGGCGGCCTGCCCCCGCCGTTGTTCCGGTGATCCCTGAACCGCGGCACCTACAAAGCGGTCATCATCCGGTGTCCGCATAGATGAAACGAAAGCGAGGAGCGTTAGCAAGGTAAGCGGTAGGCATCGTAATTTTTCGACATGCCAACTGCAGTTTCCCCACAGTTTGCTTTTTGTCTGGTTGGATGGAGCGTACTGAGAGGGACACTGGAAGTACCCCGCTTCCTAACTACCGCGAAGGCAGCAATGGAGCTCATCGAGGCCGAGCACCCCAGGCCACGTCATTTTCTACTCCACCTGAGCGACCCCCATTTGTTGGGAGGTCCGGACCCACTTTATGGCGCTGTTGACAGCGAAGCCCGCCTGATCCAGCTCTTCGATGAGGTCCAGGCATCAGGCGCCCGCCCGGAAGCCGTGATTTTCACCGGCGACCTGGCGGACAAGGGAGACCCCGAGGCTTACGCCAAACTCCGCGCGATCGTGGATCCGGCGTGCAGGGACCTCGGCGCCAAAGTCATCTGGGCCATGGGAAACCACGACAACCGCGCGAATTTCAGGGCGGGCCTGCTGGACCAGCCGGGCAATGACGACCCCGTGGACCACAGCTACTACATCAACGGCCTGCGGGTCATCACCATGGACACGTCCGTGCCCGGGTACCATCACGGCGAACTCAGCGGCGACCAGCTGGATTGGCTGGCCGCGCAACTGGAAACGCCCGCCCCGGACGGCACCATCCTGGCTCTGCACCATCCGCCGGTACCGTCGGTACTGGACCTGTCCGTGCTGGTGGAGCTCCGTGACCAGGCTTCCCTGGAGGCCGTGGTCCGCAACTCGGACGTCCGCACCATTTTGGCCGGGCACCTGCACTACTCGACGACGGCGAGCTTCGCCGGCATCCCAGTGTCGGTTGCCTCTGCCACGTGCTACACCCAGGACCTGAACGTTCCGGTGGGAGGCACCCGCGGGCGTGACGGCGGGCAGGCCTTCAACCTCGTGCACGTCTACGAGCACACCATTGTGCATTCCGTGGTGCCGCTGGGAAGCACACCGACCGTGGGGGAATACGTCACCCCCGAGGAAACGGAGCGGCGACTGGCTGCTGCAGGTATCCGGATTCCCGAGCGGGCGAACCGGCCGATTCTTACACGAAACTAGCCTTAAGCCAAAGCCCCCGCAGCCATTGAACTGCGGGGGCTTTGGCTTAGGGTATTTACTTCTCCCAGGGCGCCTTGATGGGGTAGTACTTCTCCAGGAATTCGGTGACCAGATCGGCCCTTTCCCCAGCGGGAACCTCCGGGAAGCTGCCGTCATTGAGGCAGAAGAAGTCTATGTTCCGCTTCGCCAGCAGCTTGGGCAGGTAGTTGAGCCCCGCACGGAGTGTGGTGTCCACATACCTGACCTTGGCGGCTGTCTGGGTGACAGCGCGGCCTGTGAGCAGCGCGTAATAGTGGTAGAACGAATTGGTCACCGAGATGTTGTCCGCTGCGCGGAAGGTACTGGCAGCAGTCTTGGCAAATTCGCTCGGGAATTCGTCCTCCATCTGTTCCACGACGCTGCGGCGCAGGGGTGCAGCGGTATGTTCGAGGTGACGCGTAGTGATCCGGCCAAACCGGTTCCAGAGGAGCTTGCGGTTCACCCTGGCGGCATTCTCGAAGCCGCTGCGCTCGGCCGCATTCTCGCCGAGGCCGATGCGGGTCTCCGCCTCGATAAACTTGGTGATGCCGCCGGGCGTGAAGAACATGTCGGGCCCCACGGGGCGGCCGAAGAACATGTCATCGTTGGAGTACAGGAAGTGCTCCGACAGGCCTTCGATATGGTGCAACTGGCATTCCACAGCCTGGGAATTGTGCGTGGGCAGCACGGAGGGATCGGCGAAAAACTCTTCACTCCGGACAATCGTCACGGACGGGTGGTCAGCCAGCCATTCAGGTGCGGGGGAGTCCGTGGCAATAAAGATGCGGCGGATCCATGGTGCGAACATGTAGACGGACCGGAGTGCGTACTTGAGCTCGTTGATCTGCCGGTAGCGTGCTTCATGGTCGTCGCCCTCCCCGAGCACGGCAGTGGCCTGGCGGGCCCGGCGTGCTGCGATGTATTCGGGAGAGGTGCCGTCCACCCATGAGAAAACCAGGTCGATGTCGAAGCTGATGTCACTTGCGTGGTCAGCGAACATATTCTCGATGGTGGGCCAGGTGTGCCCGTACCGTTCGACAGTTCCGCGCACGGCGTCCTGGGCCAGCATGGTCCGCCGGGTCAGGGAATTCTCGATCGGCAGGATCACCTCATCGTCTTCGAAGCTCCAGAGTTCCACCTGCACGCCGGCGGAAGCGCCGAACTCGAAGCCGCCGCTAGGCTCTACGCGCGGCCTGTACAGCCTGAAGATTCTGGACTGACGGTTCGTGGAGAGCTCTCCGTCGGCCACGAGCACCGACGTCTTCTTCTTGGCATCCACAGTCATGGAGTAGAAAGGCTCATTGCGGCACGCATCAACCAAGGCAGCGCGCAGCGTCTTGCGGTTTTTCCAGTCCAGCGCAATAACCGGGCGGTCGTTGTTGCCGCGGACCAGCAGGTAATCCAGGCCGGCCTGCGCCAGCACGTTCCGGAGGAAGAGCAGATCCTCCACCATGGCCTGGTACGGCGTCCGGTTCTTGTTGATCAGGGCATACCGGCCTGAGGTGCGGACCACGTCCGGCCGGTGTTTGAGGCGCGCAACAGCAGCCGGCGATGTTACTTCCGCAAGTACGGGCACGTCCTCGGAAGTCTGTCCGCCATAGTAGATGTCATCCTGAACCGTTACGTCTGTGATGGTGATTCTCCGTGCTGCTAGGGGTGGGCTCTTACTTGCATGATAGTCCTGCAAGAAAAACTGCAAGGAAAGTTGCCGGCGGGGCGCGGCAGGCCGCGAAGCGGCGGCAGCGGGCTCAGCCCGCCAGTGCCTCACGCCAGCTGCGGAGAAAAGCCGCTCCGGCGTCGTCGTGGATGACCGTCGCCTCCATGCCGAGGTCTTCGGCCGTAAGAATATCGTAGGGCTTGTCCGGCACACCATCGGCGGGCCGGACATCCACATGCTTGACCGCGTGGTCATTGTGGTGCAGCCAGTCGGCCATGGCGTAGTCCGTGCGCGAATCACCCACGGTCCGCCAGGCCTGCGGCGTGATGCCCTGGGCCGCCAGCAGCTCCACCGCCCGGCTTGCGCCCAGGTCCTTGCCGAGCCGTACTGATTCGATGTCCGTGGAAATGATCGTGGGGTCCACGCGGTAGTCGATCTCGTCGTCGGAATTGGGTGCGTGGTGGTCCAGGCGAACGACGCCCAGGCCGTGCCGCTGCATCAGCTCCATGGCTTCGGCGTCGAAGAGCCGCTGCTCGGCGAGGTACTCGCTGTTCGGCACCTCGATGTGCTGTTCCACCGAGACCATGGCGCGCTTGGTCTCGTCGAAGAACATGTGCGAGGAGTAGTCCTCAGCCACCATCCGCCGGATGTCGTCACCGTAGGCGGCGGGCACAGCCAGTTCGCGGTCCACGTGGATCGGTCCGGCCCCGGCAGAGGTGTAGCTGAACCAGACGGCGCCCTTTTCGCAAATGGCATGTATCAGGGTTCTGCCTGGCATGCCCGCCGCGATCATCGGGTCCATCACCTGCTCGCGGATGAAGGCGTCCGAGCGCCCGGTGTTGAAAATGACTGGTATCCCGGCGTTGGCGAGGGCCACCAGGTCCGCGATGATCTCCGGCTTGACGTCCCTGGTGACAGGGCTGGCCACCGGGCCGTCGACGTCCAGGAGCAGGGCCAGGGCGGGGGCCGAGGGCGTGTGGGCGCTGAAGCCCGCGGCAGCATTCGCTGTAGGTGCAGTCATGGTTCCATTCTGTCAGCCGCCGCCAGTGCGGAGTCCCAGGCAGGCACAAGTGCCACGGATGTGACTCATGGTTACTGTTTGGCTACAACCTCCGTCCGCGACCCGATCCACATTCCCTAGAACAGGCAAGGTGCTTACGCTTGCAACGTGATATTCAAAGCTGTGGGCGAGGGACGCCCTTACCCCGACCATGGTTACAGCACGCCCAAGGACTGGGCAGCGCTGCCTCCCCGGCCGGTGCGGCTGGATGAACTTGTGACCACCAAGCGGACGCTGGACCTCGAAGCCCTGCTGGCCGAAGACTCCACCTTTTTCGGAGACCTTTTCCCGCACGTTGTGCAATACAAAGGAACCCTCTACCTCGAGGACGGCCTCCACCGGGCTGTCCGGACGGCGCTCCACCAGCGCACCGCAATCCATGCCCGGGTGCTGGTGATCGATGGCTAGGAAACCCAAGGACGTCACGGTTCTGCACGGACACCGTGTCATCAGTGGTCCAGAGCTCCGTGCCACCCTCGTGGCCGACGACCCCGCTGACCACTCCGCAAAGCTGCGCCGGAAGATCCTGCACGGCGTCGTGCTGATGATGCTCCTCGGGCTGATCGTCACGGGCGTCATGGGAGCCGTGGCGGTCATGAACGGACAGATCAAGCTTCCCGGGACCGACGACAGCCCGGCCCAGACGTCCGCGTGCCCGGCCACGACCTTCGATTACACGCCGAACGCCAAGGTCAAGGTCAACGTCCTCAACGCCACGACCAGGGGCGGGCTGGCGAGGTCAGCAGCCAACGAGTTCCAGGTCCGCAAATTCGCAATCGGAAAAGTCGGCAACGTCGAAACCGGCTACCGCGGCGTGGCCGCGATTGTGTCCGGCGCCGCCGGCCAGGCCGCGGCCTTCACCGTGCAGCGGAACCTGCCGGGTTCGGACTACTTCCAGGACGGGCGCTCCGATGCCAGCGTGGACGTGATTTTGACCGGCGACTACCGGGGCCTGGCCAAGCCTGAACTCGTGGACCAGACTCCCGGCAAGCTGGAGTGCCCGCGGGAAAGCCGTCGCATTGCCGACGACGCCCAGTGGCCCGTTGTCCCCACACAGGGTGCCAAAGGCTAACCCCTAGCCAGCCGCAGCGGGAGGTTCGCCCAGACGGACGGGACGGCCGCCGTCGTCGAACCTGGCTCCGGCACCCAACTGGATGAACCGCACTGTCCGGGAGATCCGTTCCTCCATGTCGTCCGCCTCCCCGCTGCCGCGGGCAGCGCTGGATGACAGGGTTCCATGGATCAGCTGCGCCTGCTGCCGGACGTCCGCCACGGGGAAGTATCCCTGGTCCATGCCTTCGCGCAGGATGTCCTGGAGAAGGTCGCTGAGGCCGCCGACGTGATCTGCAAGCTTGGCGAAGGACGCCGGGGACAGCACAGCTCCCATGGCCGGGCCGGGCGGAAGGTGGCGGCGGCTGAGGTCCTCCACCTGTGAGCGCACATACAGCGCGAGCCGGTCCACCGGATTCTCCAGCAGGTTGAGGGACTCCTTCAGTTCCGCCAGGAAGCGCTCCGTTTCAATCAGGGCGTAGGAGATGAGCAACTCTTCGATGTCCGCGTAGTAGTTGTATACGGCCGTGCGCCCGATTCCTGCGTGGCGGGCAACATCCGTCATGGTCAGCCCGGGCAGCCCGTGCGTGAAGAGAAGTTCGCCAAAGGCATTGAGGATGCGGCGCTGGGTCTCGGCGCGCTGCGCAGCATTGCTGGGGGCCGAAATCCGTGGCATATGCACACTTTACCGCGCTCTGTCAGTAAAACCCTGCGTATCTTTCGACGCGTTAGACCGCGCAGCCCTCCGGGCCGCAGGCCCCGGCGTCCTGCGCTGCGCCGCCCTCTGGCCCGGGGCCGCCGGCGTTGACCATGGCCAACGGATGGGCGTCCGCCCAGGCTTGCTCGAGGGCCATGCTGAACGCTGCCGGGGGCTGAGCGCCGGAGAGGCCGAATTTCCGGTCAATCACGAAGAAGGGGACTCCGCTGATGCCCAGCGCCCGCGCTTCGGCAATGTCGTGGCGGACATCGGCGGCGTACTTGTCAGAGGTAAAGAGCTCGGCAACGGCGCCGGCGTCGAGGCCCAGTTCCCCGCCCAGGAGGGTGAGGTACTCGCGGCTGCCGATGTCCTTGCCGTGTTCGAAGTGATCACTGAGCAGCCGCTCCTTGGCGGCGTCCTGCTTCCCGGCCACGGCGGCCAGGTGGATGAGCCGGTGGGCGGTGAAGCTGTTGGCGACCACGACGGCGTCGAACCTGTAGTGGAGGCCCTCACCTTTCGCCTGGGCCGCTACGTGGTCAAACATCTGTGAGACCTGTTCGGGGGCCATGCCCTTGCGCGTGCTGAGGTAGTCAAGCTCGGTGCCGTCATAGTGTTCGGGCAGGGACGGATCCAGCTGATAGCTGCGCCACTGCACCTCCACGGCATCGCGGTGGGGAAACTCAGCCAGGGCGGCCTCGAAGCGCCGCTTGCCGATGAAGCACCACGGACACGCGACGTCTGACCAGATTTCAATCTTCATGCTTGCCACAACCTTCGCCGGAGCCCTGGCATTCCGCTGCGGCGGTGTCGGTTGGGCCACAGGCGGCCCCGACGGGACAGTCTTGCCCGCGGCCACGCGGGATCTTATCGTTTGACGTAGGTTATGAAGTCAGCCGTCGGATGGCGTTCATCCGAACGCACCCGTTACTCGGGTGTGCCGAGGCAGGCGCTTCTATCCGCTGTCCGGAAGCATCCTGCCCTGTGTCCCAGGAGGCCGGGCATGCGGATAGGACTAATCGCGGGACCGTGGATTCCGGTTCCCCCGCCCGCTTACGGCGGTACCGAGAGGGTAGTGGACAGCCTTGCCCGGGGGTTTGCCGAGGCCGGCCATGAGGTGGTGTTGGCTGTGCCGTCCGACAGCGAATGTCCCGGTCTCCGTGTCCCGGATATGCGGAAGGCCGAAACGGCCGAACTGGGGTTCACGCTTTCGGAACTGAGTCATGTGATACGCGCCTACCGGGGGATGGGGGGAGTGGACATCATCCACGATCACACCATGGCCGGCCCGTTGTACCCGCACCGCCCGCCCGGCGTGCCGGTGGTGACAACCATCCATTGCCAGCTGACGCCGCCGGCGGTGGACATTTACCGGGACATCGGCAGGACCGCAAGCATCGTTGCCATATCCCATGACCAGGTCAGCCGCACACCCGACGTGCCGGTGGCGCGGGTCATCCATCACGGGATGGATCTGGCCGGAGTGCCCGTGGGCACGGGGCAGGGAGGCTACGCGTGCTTTGTGGGCCGAATGTCCCCGGACAAGGGTCCCGCCCAAGCCATCGCCATCGCCCGGAAGGCCGGAATCCCGCTGCGCCTCGCGGCAAAGATCCGCGAACCCGAGGAACTGCGCTACTTCAGGGAGGTCGTTGAACCGCTTCTGGGGCCCACCGTTGAGTTCATCGGAGAGCTTGGGAACGCCGAAAAGTACGCGCTGATGGGCGAAGCCTGCGCCTTCCTGAACCCCATCCAGTGGTCCGAGCCTTTCGGGCTGGTGATGATCGAAGCCCTGGCCACAGGAACCCCCGTGATCGGCACGCCCGTTGGCGCCGCACCGGAAGTGGTGGACCACGGATCCACCGGCTACCTGGCTTCCCTGGACGAACTGCCGGCGCTGTTGCTCCGGGCCGGCGAGCTCAGCAGGGCAGCGTGCCGCGCCTCCGTCGAGCAACGGTTCAGCTCGGAACGGATGGTCGCGGACCACCTGGATCTGTACAGCCAGCTATTGGAGCAGAAGTTGCCTTCCGGGGTTTCCGATCCGGCCATGGTGCGTGAGAATCAGATACACGATTCGCTGGCGCCCGGTTCCTGACCCCGGACGCGGCGCCTGGGCAAGGGAAGGGATCAGCCCATGAATGCCTGGAATGCCGGTACCGAAGCGGGTCCGTCCGAAGCCGGCTCGGTCACCGTGGTCGAAGGGTCCTCGTTCTGCATCTCTTCCCACAACGGCGACATCATTCCTGGCGGACCGCAAGGGGTCTTCTACCAGGACACACGGGTGGTTTCCCGCTGGATGCTCCGGGTCAATGGATCCCTCCGTGAACCGCTGGGCACCCAGACGCCTGCGCCCTTCCAGGCCACCTTCGTTGGCAGGGCGCGCTCCGCTGACGGTAGATTCGACAGCCCGCTGGTGGTCCGGCACCAGCGGCATATAGGTCCCGGGCTGAGGGACGACATCACCATCGTCAATTACTCGTCCGAGCCGGCTGACTGTGACATCGAGCTCAGCATCGAGGCCGACATGGCGGACCTCTTCGATGTCAAGGGCGGCAGGGCGGCAACCGATGCTGTGGTCCGCAGGTCCGTCCAGGGTGCGGAGCTCCATATCGAAGCCGAGCGCAACAGCCAGCGCCGGGGTGCGGCCATCCGCGCAGCAGGGGCGGTGGTACGTGAGGATGCACTGGCTTTCCGGGTGGAAATTCCGCCCAGGGGACAATGGTCCACCGCCGTCATCGTGGTTCCACTGATCAATGGAGTGGCGCCGGATGAGCCCTTTTCCGAGGCTTCGCCTCCGCACCACCGGATGGGTGTTAAGAGGCATCTCGCTTGGGGGGAGCACGTACCGCGGGTGACCGTCCTGGATCGGAACGTTCAAAATGTTCTGAACCGCAGCCAGAACGACCTGGGCTCCCTGCGCATCTTCGATGATGCACACCCTGACCGGGCTGCCGTCGCCGCAGGCGCCCCGTGGTTCATGGCGCTCTTCGGCCGGGATTCGCTGCTGTCCGCGTACATGGCGCTGCTGGTCGACCCGAACTTGGCTGCCGGCACGCTGCAGACCCTCGCCGGGATCCAGGGCACAAAGGTGGATACGGACTCTGAGGAAGAGCCGGGGCGGATCCCCCACGAGGTGAGGTTTGGCATCAGTGCCGGCCTTGCCCTCGGTGGCACAGCGTATTACGGCACGGCCGACGCGACGCCCCTGTTCGTCTCCCTCCTGGGGGAGCTCAGCCGCTGGGGACTCGGCGAGGACATCATTGGATCGCTGTTGCCGCATGCGGATCGTGCCATGGAATGGATCGAGCATTTCGGGGACCGCGACGGGGACGGCTTTGTGGAGTACCAGAGGCCCAACCTCCACGGACTCTTAAACCAGGGGTGGAAGGACTCGTGGGACGGGATAAATTTCGCCGACGGCAGGATGGCCGAGCCGCCTATAGCGCTGTGCGAGGTCCAGGGCTACGTGTATGCCGCCTACGTGGCGCGGTCGCTGCTTGCCCGCTGGGAGGGTGACAAATCCAAGGAGCGCCACTGGGCCGCGCGCGCTGCCCGTCTAAGGACGTCCTTCAACGAACGCTTCTGGATGCCGGACAAGGGGTATTACGCCATCGCCCTGGACAAGGACAAGCAGCAGGTTGACTCGTGCGCGTCAAACATGGGCCACTGCCTCTGGGTTGGACTTGTCGACGAGGATAAGGCCCCGCTGGTCGCGGAGCGCCTCATGTCACCGGAGATGTTCACGGGCTGGGGAATCAGGACACTGGCCTCGGACATGGGCGCGTACAACCCGGTGAGCTACCACAACGGGTCGGTATGGCCGCACGACAGCGCGCTCGTCGCCACCGGGCTGATGCGGTACGGCTTTGTGGACGAGGCCAGCCGGATCGCGAGCGGGCTCTTCGCGGCCGCGGCCCACTTTGGCGGACAGCTGCCGGAACTGTTCTGCGGGTTTGACCGGAGCGACTTCCCGGAGCCGGTGCCGTATCCGACGGCGTGCTCCCCGCAGGCGTGGGCGGCGGCGGCTCCGGTTCAGCTGGCCCGCATCCTTCTGCGCTTTGACCCGGACTTCACCCGGAACGAGGTCCACCTGGCACCGATTCTTCCGGACAGGATGGGCGACATCACCGCCGATAACGTCCTCCTGGGCCGTTCCAGGATCACCATCCGGGCCAAGGGAAGGGAGGGCAGCGTGGAGGGCTTGCCGCCGGGACTGACGCTCCGGAACGACCCCCGCCTGCCGCTTTACAAAGACCTTGTGACTTAGCCGCCCAGCCGCCGCTCCATCACGAAGTCGTGTTCCACAGCGCTTCCCAGCCGGAAGGACTTAGTCCCCACCTTCCGGAAGCCCGACTTTTCGTAGAACCGGATGGCCTTGGCGTTCTCGCTGTTGACGCCGAGCCACAGTCCCGTTGCCCCGGCGGCTGCGGCATGCCCGATGGTGGCCTGCATCAGGTCAGCCGCGGCGCCGAGGCCGTGATGGTCGGGATGGACATAGCATTTGCTGAGCTCCGCCGAGGGCAGGGCGGTAAGCGCGGAGGCCACGTCAGGATCCAGGGCCGGCCGGTTCACGAGCAGGCTGTAGCCGCGGAGACTGCCGCCGCCGGCATCGATGACCAGTATCGTCACCCCGGGGTCGGCGAGATACGCGCGGAAGTGGCGCTCGCTGAGTGTGTCGGCGAGGTGGGCCGCTATGTCCTCGGGGGAGGAGCCCGGCGGGCATGCCAGCGGAAAGGTGACGGCGGCCAGCTCAGCCAGCCGCCCGGCGTCGTCCGCTGTTGCCTTACGGATGGTGTGTGTCATGGGTCCCGATGCTACTGCTTGAAGGCGGCGTCGAAGCTGGTCTGGGAGGCCGGGAAATCGAACTTCTTCAGCGCGGCGAGGGCTTCGGGGGCGCCGTGGAGGCGGTCCATGCCGGCATCTTCCCATTCGATGCTGATGGGGCCGGTGTAGCCGATGGCGGTGAGGGCGCGGAAAGAGGATTCCCAGGGGACATCGCCGCGTCCGGCGGAGACGAAGTCCCAGCCGCGGCGGGGGTCGCCCCAGGGCAGGTGGGAGCCCAGGACGGTGTTCCGGCCCGTCATGCGCAGCTTGGTGTCCTTGCAGTCCACGTGGTAGATCCGGTCCTTGAAGTCCCAGATGAAGGAGACGGGGTCGATGCCCTGCCACATGAAATGGGAGGGGTCCCAGTTGAGCCCGAACGCCTCGCGGTGGCCGATCGCTTCCAGGGTGCGGACGGTGGTCCAGTAGTCGTAGGCGATTTCGGAGGGGTGGACTTCGTGGGCGAAGCGGACGCCGCATTCGTCGAAGACGTCCAGGATGGGGTTCCAGCGGTCCGCGAAGTCCTGGTAGCCGGCGTCGATGACCTTTTCCGGGACGGGCGGGAACATCGCGACGTACTGCCAGATGGAGGAGCCGGTGAAGCCGACGACGGTGTCCACGGCCAGGGCCTTGGCAAGCCGGGCGGTGTGTTTCATTTCCTCGGCGGCACGGGTGCGGACGCCTTCCGGGTTCCCGTCGCCCCAGACCTTCGCGCCGACGATGGCTTCGTGGCGGAAGTCGATCGGGTCATCGCAGACGGCCTGGCCCTTGAGGTGGTTCGAGATGGCCCAGACTTTGAGGTTGTATTTTTCCAGCACGGCGAGCTTGGATTCGACGTAGCCGGGCTCGTCCCACCGCCAGGCGTCCAGGTGGTCCCCGGACACGGCGATCTCGAGGCCGTCGTAGCCCCAGCCGGAGGCCAGGTGGGCGACTTCCTCGAAGGGCAGGTCGGCCCACTGGCCGGTGAACAGGGTGTACGGGCGGGGCATGTCAGGCTCCTTCGGCGGGGGAATCGCTCACCGGGGCGGTGAGCTGGACGGTGGAGGACTTTGCGCTGGCGGATTCCTCGACGGCTGCCAGGACGCGCTGGACGGCCAGGCCCTCCTCGAAGGACGGCGAGGGGGCGCTGCCGCCGTCAATCGCAGTAAGGAAATCACGGATCTGGTGGGTGAACGTGTGTTCCCAGCCGATGATGTGGCCTTGCGGCCACCAGGCGTGCATATAGGGGTGTTCGGGTTCGTTCACGAGGATGCGGCGGAAGCCCTGTTCCCTGGCCGGGGCCCTCGCGTCCAGGAAGCCAAGCTCGTTCAGGTTCTCAAGGTCGAAGAGGAGGGCCCCTTGGTCGCCATAGATTTCCAGCTTCAGTGAGTTCTTTTGCCCGGTGGCCATTCTGGAGACCTCGACCGAGGCGATGGCCCCGCCGGTGAGTGACAGCGTGGCCCAGGCGGCGTCGTCGACCGTGACGTCCTCCGGGCCATGCTCACCCGGCCGGCTGGAAACGAAGGTGTGCAGGCGCCCGGAGACCTCGGTGACGGCTTCACCGAGGAGGAACGTGACCTGGTCGATGGCGTGGGAAGCGATGTCGCCCAAAGCGCCGGAGCCCGCCGCGTCCTTGCGCAGCCTCCAGGTCATCGGCGCCTGCGCATCAGTGAGCCAGTCCTGCAGATAGGAGGCCCGGACATGGCGGATGGCGCCGAGCCGGCCTTCGGTGATGAGTTCCTTGGCCAGGGCAAGCGCCGGGACGCGGCGGTAGTTGAAGCCGATCATCGACTGCACACCGCGTGTTCGCGCCGCCTGTGCCGCGCGGGTCATGGCTTCGGCCTCGGCCATGGTGTTGGCCAGCGGCTTCTCCACCAACACGTGTTTCCCGGCCTCGAGGGCAGCGAGTGCGATCTCCGCGTGCATCCACCCCGGGGCGCAGATGTCCACAATGTCGATGTCGTCCCGGTCCACGACGGCGCGCCAGTCGGTGGCGGACTCGGCCCACCCATACATGGCGGCGGCGTCGGCGACCTGGACCTTGTCCCGTCCTACGAGCACTGTCCGTTCGAAGGCCGGAACATCGAAGTAGCTGGCCACGTTCCGCCAGGCGTTGGAGTGGGCCTTGCCCATGAACGCGTAACCGATCATGGCCACTCCCAAAGGGCGGGCATCCGGGCGGGAACCAGGGTGGGCACTACGGCGGGTTTCTTGGGTCGTCATTGCGCTGTTCCTAAAGTGTGGAGGTCCTAGAGTGTGGAGGCAGTGGGGTCCCAGTCCTCAGGGAGCGCAGGGGAGGCCGGTGCGGAGCTTTCGACGTCGATGAACGTTCCGGAGTCCACGGACTCGGAGATGGCGACCATGGTGTCCAGCACGTGGTAGGCGAGCTGCCCGGTGGCACGGTGCGGGCGGTCCGAGCGGATGGCGCGGGCCATGTCCAGGACGCCCATGCCGCGGCCGTTGGAGGGGCCCGTGGCGGGGATGACGGTCCAGTCCTCGTCGCCGGCGCGCCAGAGCCTCAGGTCGCCGTCAAAATAGTTCGGGTCCGGGAGGGCGATCGTGGCTTCGGTGCCCGTGATCTCCACGAAACCCACCCGCTCGCGGGGCGACTCGAAGCTGAAGACGCTGTGTGAGGACTGTCCGCCTTCGAACTGCGCCATCGCGCTGACGTGGGTGGGGACCTCGACTTTGAATTCCTCGCCCAGCATCGGACCGGAACCGATCACGCGGACCTCCCTGGACTTCGAGCCCATGGCCGCGACTCTGCTGACCGGACCGAACGTCTGTACCAGGGCAGTGAGGTAGTACGGCCCCATGTCGAACAGCGGGCCGGCGCCGTATTGGAACAGGAACGCCGGATTTGGATGCCATGATTCGGGGCCCGGCGTCTGGAAGGTGGTCATCGCCGTCAGCGGCGTGCCGATGTCGCCGCGTTCGATCAGGCGGCGGGCGGTCTGCAGCCCGGCACCGAGGAAGGTGTCCGGGGCGCAGCCGAGCCGGCGTCCGGCGTCCTCTGCTGCTTTCAGGAGTCCCAGTCCGGATTCGCGGTCCAGCGAAAAGGGCTTCTCCGTCCAGACGTGCTTTCCGGCGGTGACGGCGGCGGTCGCCACTTCCACGTGGGCGGCCGGGATGGTCAGGTTGACGATGATTTCGACGTCGGGATGGTTCAGTGCCGCGTCCACCCCGCCCGAGGCGGGGATGCCGTATTCCCTGGCCCGCGCCGCGGCCGCGTCCTCGGAAAGGTCGGCGATGACGTGGACCTTCAGGTCAGGGAACACCGTCAGGTTGTCCAGGTACTGCTTGCTGATGTTGCCTGCGCCGATGACGGCGACGCCCACCGGGCCGCCGCCGCGTGCCGGTGTCTCGGTCATGAACGTACCTGCCCGGTTGCCGCCTTCTGCAGGAAGGACAGGCTCTGGGCGATCCCGTCAAAAATGTCTCCGGAGTAGTCGTCAAACTCGACTACCCCGACTTCCAGGGATTTTGCGGCCGCGATGACATCCAGCACTGCCACCTTGCCCTTGCCCGCCGGCAGTTGCGCCTTGGTATCTGTGGTGAGCGGGCCGTCCTTGATGTGTATGAGCCGCACCCTGTCGCCCAGCCGGGTGAGAATTTCGACAGGATCCTTGCCGCCAACGGCAACCCAGTAGGTATCGACCTCCAGGACCACCTCAGGATCCAGCAGCCCGGCGAAGTACTCCAGGGCGGACTGGCCGTCGATGGTGGACTCCAGCTCCCACTGGTGGTTGTGGTAGCCCACCCGGATGCCGTAGTCGGAAGCCTTCCTCGCGGCAGCATTGAGCTTCTCCGCGGTGGCCTGGATGTCCTCGGCGGACTGCCAGTGCTCCGCCGGTATGTAGGGCTCGATGACTGTTTCCATGCCCAGGTCCCGGGCCGCGGCAAAAATCTGGTCCTGGTCCTGGCTGAGCAGGGGGGCGTGACCGGACGGGGCCGTCAGGCGGTTGGCCTTCAGCGCTTCCCCGAGTTCCTTGGCTGTCGCCACAAAGTTGTAGGGCTCCACCTGGGCGAAACCGATCTCGGCCACTCTTTGGATGGTGCCGGCAAGGTCCTCCTCGAGCGGTTCGCGGAGGGTATAGAGCTGGAGCGAGTAGGTCATGGCTTTCCTAACTTCGTTGCCGGTCGTACCGGCATCAGCGACTGGAAACGTGCCCGGGAGTAGGTCAATTACGAAGCTACGGCTACTTTTGCCGCAAGTCAATCAAAAGTTTGCAGAACCACTGACATAAGTCCGCCGTTCTGTGCTATTCCTTAAACCATGCAGACATCCCCCGCCCTCGAGCGGCCGTCGGAGGACACCGGGCTCCTGGCCCGTGCGGGCGACCTCTTTCAGATGCTCCGTGACGGCAAAGCGCGGACCAGGGCCGAACTGACAGCGGTCACCGGCCTCGCGCGGACAACAGTGGCGGCCAGGATCGACGCCCTGTCGGCCCTCGGCTTCGTGGGTCCCGCTGGCGAGGCCGCCTCCTCGGGTGGCCGGCCGCCGTCGCGGTTTGTCTTCAACGCGGGCATGAAGGTGGTGTTCGCGGCCGACGTGGGCGCTACGCACGCTTCCGTTGCGGTCACGGACCTGAACGGGGACATTCTGGCCCGCCACTCCGGCGACCTGGGCATCTCGCAGGGGCCGGAAACCGTCCTCGACTGGGTCATCGAGAACTGCAGGACGCTGCTGCGAAGCATCGGCCGTGCGGAAGGAGACGTGGCGGGTGTGGGAATCGGCCTGCCGGGGCCCGTGGAGCACGATACCGGCCGGCCGGTCAAGCCTCCCATCATGCCGGGCTGGGACGGGTTCGACGTGGCCGGCTACGTCGGCGCCGAGCTGGGAAGCGACGTCCTGGTGGATAACGACGTCAACATCATGGCTGTGGGCGAGCGGCATGCCTACTGGCAGGACCACCGGAATCTGCTTTTTGTGAAGGCTGCCACCGGCATCGGGGCAGGCATCATCAGCAGCGGTCAGCTGCAGCGGGGAGCAGACGGTGCCTCGGGGGACCTTGGACACGTCCGCGTTCCCAGCGGCGAGGACGTCCAATGCCGCTGCGGCAACCACGGCTGCCTCGAGGCGCTGGCGTCCGGCCCCGCGCTGGCAGCAAAACTGAGGGCCCAGGGCATCAATGCCGACTCCGGTACTGCCGTGGTTGACCTGGCAGCACAAGGGGATGTGCAGGCCATTCTCGCGCTCCGGCAGGCGGGAAGGGACATGGGGGAGGTGCTTGCCATCTGCGTCAATCTCCTCAATCCCTCCGTGATCGTGGTTGGCGGCAGCCTCTCGCGGGCCGGTGACCAGCTCCTGGCAGGCATCCGGGAGACCGTCTACCGCCGCTCACAGCCGCTTGCCACATCCAAGCTGCGCATCGAGCAGTCCAAAGCACCGGTTGATGCTGCCATCTGGGGAGCGAGCCGGATGGTCATTGAGCACGTACTTTCGCCCGAGGCGGTGGAATCCGCCATCAGGAATGCCGCCCTTCACACCGCCTAGCGTTTTCACATCGACGAGAAACAGAGGATTCATCCGTGAGCAACCATCAGCCATCGTCCCTCCCGGGAACGGCACCCCTGAAAGTTGGGGTCGTCGGCATCGGATGGGCCGGTCAACAGCACATCAAGGCCTTCAAGAACATCGACGGTGTGGAGCTCGTCGCCGTCGCGGCCATGGAGGCGGACCTGCTGGCCGGTATCAAGGCCGAGTACGGCATCCCCCACACGTTTGCCCGCTGGGAGGACCTGATCGAACTCGAAGGGCTCGACGCCGTCAGCGTCGCTGTGCCGACGTTCCTGCACGCCCCGATTGCGATCGCCGCGCTTGAGCGGGGGCTGCACGTGCTGAGCGAAAAGCCGCTGGCACGCAACGGCGAAGAGGGCCGGAAGATGGTCGAGGCAGCCCGCGGGGCCGGCCGCGTCCTGGATGTCGCCTTCAACCACCGCCGCCGCGGCGACATCCAGAAGCTGAAGAGCATCATGGACGACGGCGAGCTGGGTCGTCCGTACTACGCCAAGGCCTCCTGGCTCCGCCGGCAGGGCATCCCCATGCTGGGCAGCTGGTTCACCAATCCCGCGCTCGCCGGCGGCGGGCCGCTGGCCGACATCGGCGTCCACGTCCTGGACTACGCACTGCACCTGCTGGGCGAACCGAAGGTCCTCTCCGTGTCTGCGTCCACGCATTCCGAGCTTGGCCCCCGCGGCCTGGGCGGGAACGCCCGCTACACCGCGATGCAGTCGGCGCACAAGTTTGAGGTGGAAGACTTCGCCTCTGCCTTTATCCGGCTTGAAGGCGGAGGAACGCTGATCCTCGAGGCCGGCTGGGCGGCTTACCGGGACGAAGCAGACCTGATGGACTTCACCGTCTACGGTACCGACGGCGGCGCTGACCTGCGCGCCGTCGGGGCCTCCGACGCCCCCGTCGCAGAGCTTCGCATCTTCAAGGAGAAGGACGGCGAAAATACCGACTACACGGTGGTGGCGGAACCCGGCCGGGCGCACCAGGCCGTGGTGGAAGATTTCGTGGAAGCCGTCCGGGGAGGCGAGTCCGTGTGGGGCGGCCACGACGGCTCGCTGGCGTTGACCCGCGCCCTGGTGCTCGACGCCTGCTACAAGTCCGCCCTCGAACAGCGCGAAGTGAGGCTCTGACATGACTGACAAACTCAACATCCTGGTGTGGAACGAAGGTGTCCACGAGGCCCATAACGAGCCGGAAACCATGGCCGAGATGTACCCCAACGGCATCCATGGCGCCATCGCGGACGGCCTGAAAGGCTTTTACGCGGATTCCAGCATCACCACGGCCACCCTGGCCGACCCGGAGCACGGTCTTTCGGAGGAAACCCTGGCCGCGACCGACGTCCTGCTGTGGTGGGGGCATGTGGCCCACGGCGAGGTCAGCGACGAGGTCGTCGAACGCGTTCAGCGCCACGTCCTGGGCGGCATGGGGCTCATCGTCCTCCACTCCGGCCACTTCGCCAGGATCTTCACCAAGCTCCTGGGAACCACCTGTTCCCTCAAGTGGCGCAACGACGGCGAACGCGAACTCGTGTGGACAGTCAAACCTTCGCATCCGATTGCCGCCGGCGTGGAAAGCCCCATCGTCATCCCGAAGCAGGAGATGTACGGCGAGCTCTTCGACATTCCGGAGCCGGATGACCTGATTTTCATCAGTTCCTTCGAGGGCGGCGAAGTCTTCCGGTCCGGGGTCACGTTCTCCCGCGGCAAGGGCCGGATCTTCTACTTCAGTCCGGGTGACCAGGAGTACCCCGTCTACCATCAGCCCCAGATTCAGCAAGTGATCGCCAACGGCGTCGCCTGGGTGGCGCAGCCCGCCCAGTTCCGGGAAGCCCCCGGCGTGGGCAACGCCCAGCGGGACTGGTACCTGTAGGGGCTGGCTCCGCCGGGCGGGACGCACGTGATAGCAATGAACTGATGAAACCGCCTGCCGTGCTCCCGCCCACCAAGCCCGCCGTTCCATGAGGGACCGTGTCGGCTCTAGAATTCCCGGCAGCTGGATTCTCCTCGCCTGCATAGGCCTGATTGCCCTCAACATGCGGGGACCCTTCGTGGCTGTGGCACCTGTGGTGGGGCCAATGCAGCTGGACCTCGGGTTCTCGCCGGTGGAGCTGGGTCTGCTCACGGGCATCCCGGTGCTGTGCTTCTCCCTCGCGTCGCCGCTTGCCTCGCTGGCGGCGCGCCGGCTGGGTGCGGAAGTGGCCATCACCCTGACCCTCCTGGGGGTTCTGGCGGGCGTCGTCGTGCGCTCCGTGGGCGGCGGGGCCACGGTGATGCTCGGGACCGTGATTCTTGGCGTGGCCATCACGGTCGGGAACATCGCGGTGCCACTGATCATCCGACGGGATTTTTCCTCCCGCCGGCAGGGGACTGCGCTGGAGATCTACACCGCCGCCCTGAACATCGGTTCGTTCATCACGTCCGTGGTGACGGCGCCCCTGGCTGAAGCCGCCGGGTGGCGGCCGGCGCTTGCCGCCAGTGCGCTGTTCGCCGTCGCCGCAATCGCTTTCTGGGTTCCCGCAGCCGGACGCGGGGCATACATCCCCGCAGCCGACGACGGTTCCGGTGGCCCGCCCGCCAGCGGCCAGCCGGCCTCGCCGTGGACCACGGTGGGGCTGACCGCCGGTTTCGCCGGACAGGCCATCTCCTATTACGGCGTGACGGCCTGGCTGCCCACGCTGCTGTCCGACGAACTCGGCATGGCACCGGCCGCCGCCGGCGCAGGGTCCTCCCTCTTCCAGATCCTGGCAATTCTGGGCGGACTGGGGGTTCCGCTGGCGGCGCGGTTCATGAGTACGACGGCGGTCGCTCTTACCTTGGGAGCCATGTGGCTCACCGTTCCCCTCGGGCTGCTGCTGGCGCCGCAGCTGTGGTGGGTCTGGTCGTCATTTGGCGGCGTGGCCCAGGGCGGCGGCATCACGGTGATCTTCACGGCCATCATCAAGCTGGCCCGCGACCAGACTTCGGCTGGCCGGATGTCGGCGGTGGTCCAGGGCGTGGGCTATGGCGTCGCCGCCGCAGCGCCGACGTTCGTGGGCTACGTCAACAGCGTCACCGGAGGCTGGACGGTGCCACTGCTGGTGATCCTCGCATCGGTGCTGGCGTTCATTCTCGGAACGGCGCTGTCCGTGCGCAAGGTGCCGAAACAGCGCTAAAGCCGCAACCCGCCGTCGTCCGCCCCTTAAGCATCCAGCGCGAACGGACACCTAAGCCCCCGCACATGACCAGCTCTCCCCCACCGGCGAGGTGTAAGGGAACAGGCTGTTCCCACGGCTGACCCATATCGGTAGGGTGATCACGGGCGGTATCGATGAAGGATCGCCCGGTTTGATGATCAGCCGCCGGTAATGGGGCTGATCCCGGCCATTCGATTCTCGGGAGGAAGCATGACCAGTCCAGAGCAGGATCCGAGCCAGCAGGAAGGCCCGGCGGACGGTGGCGCCGCCGGCGTCCCGGGCGCCCGTGACGGGGGTGCCGACGGGGGAGCTGACAGCGGTGCCGACGGCGGTGCAGACAGCGGCGCTGACGGCGGTGCAGACAGCGGTGCCGACGGGGGTGCGGACAGCGGTGCCGATGGAGGCGCGGACAGCGGTGCCGACGGGGGTGCGGACAGCGGTGCCGATGGAGGCGCGGACAGCGGAGCCGACGGCGGTGCCGATGGGGGAGCCGCAGAACGGGGCATCTGAATTTTGAGCACCACCCGCACTGACCTTCAGGACCCCGGCGCCGTGGAAGGCGCCGGGGTCCTGGAGACACGCCTGATTGATATCGGCCGCGAGAGGTTCGCCGGCGACATCTGGGGGCGCACAGCGCTGCTTACCCGTAGCGCCGGCGACTTCTCCGATCTGTTCTCTGCTGAGGCCGTTGACGAACTGATCTCGCGCCGTGGTCTGCGCACACCCTTCCTCCGCGTGGCCAAGGGTGGCTCCACATTTCCCGACTCGTCATTCACCTCCCCTGGCGGCGTCGGCGCCACCATCTCTGACCAGCTGGACGACACCGCGCTTTGGCGCAAATTCGCTGATGGTGCCACGCTCGTCCTGCAGGCTCTGCACCGCACGTGGGAGCCAGTCTCTGACTTCAGCAGCAGGCTGAGCACCGAACTCGGACATCCGGTACAGGCCAATGCCTACATCACCCCGCCTCAGAACCGCGGGTTCGACGATCACTACGACGTCCACGACGTCTTCGTTCTGCAGATTGAGGGCACCAAACGCTGGATCATCCACGAGCCGGTCCACCCGGACCCGCTGCGTGATCAGCCCTGGACTGATCGCCGCTCCGCTGTCGCCGAGGCTGCGAAAGGCGAGGCCTACATCGATACCGTGCTCGAGCCCGGGGATGCCCTCTACCTGCCGCGCGGCTGGTTGCATGCCGCCCAGGCGCAGGGCGAGGTTTCCATCCACCTCACGCTTGGAATCCACAGCTGGACCCGCTACGCGTTGGCCGAACAGCTCGCCCAGGCCGCGCTTGTAGTGCTGTGCGACGATCCCGAGATGCGCCGTACGCTGCCATTGGGCGTCGACGGACCGGGCGCGGAGGTCGACACCGTCCGTGAGCGCCTCGCCGCTGCCGTCGCGGCGGCTGATGCCACGTCTCTGTTCCACCGCACCCGGCGAGGTCAGGGACGCCCGGCGCCGCTGGGACCGCTGGCCCAGCTCGCCGCCGTCGAGGGCCTCAGCCCCGGGTCCGTGGTGCGGCTTCGCGATGCCCTGGAAGCACGGTTGGAGGGATCGCGCCTGACCACGCGCGTGGGTTGGCTCGACTTCCCAGAGACCGATCTGCCATTTGTAAGGCGCCTGCTCGACGGGGAGGTTCACGCCGCGAGTGATCTCGGCGTCGAACTCGTTGAAAGACTGTTGCGCGCGGGGGTCCTCGTTCCCGTTGAACAGTGACTCCGTGAACAGCGACTCCGCCGCAGTGGCTGCCACGGAACGCTTCTTCTGCTCTGAAGGCGCCCGGAAGCGCGGCGACCCGATTGCGGGCACGGCCTCGCACGGCGTCGTCTGGGTGCTCATCGAGCACCGGGGCGGGTGGCCGCTCAACGGCTTCGAGGGGCTTGATCTTGAGCCTGAGACCAAAGCGATCGTGCTCGCGGCCGCAAAGGCGGCGCAGGCGCGGGTGCTGCTGGTGAGGCGGCCCGGCCCCCGCCGCCGTGAGGGTCAGAGCCATTGGGCAGTACTGCGCCATGAGAACTCCGGCGCCTATCGTCAGCAATGGGGAACGTGGAGCAAGGACGAGGATCTGGCGGAGATTGCCACAGCCCTCGGCATCCCCGGAAAGCTCGGCCATCCGCCCGTCATCCTGGTCTGCACTCACAGTCAGCATGACCAATGCTGTGCCGTGTGGGGACGGCCCGTGGGGCGTGCACTGAGTGAGCGCTGGCCGGAGCTGGTGTGGGAATGCACGCATATTGGCGGTGACAGGTTCGCAGGCAACGTCGTTGTCGCGCCCGACGGCGTCTACTACGGCCGTCTGGATGCCGAGTCGTCCGTCGCGACGATCGAAGAGCATCTTGCCGGCCGCATCCACGGGGAGTTTCTGCGCGGATACACGGATCTCTTCCCGCCGCAGCAGGCCGCTGTCGCCGCCACGCTCAGACGTTTCGGCCCGGCCGGCCGGCATGACTATCTCGTTGCGGAGACCTTTCGCGACGGCGACCACTGGCGGATCCGCATTACCGGTAGCCCGCCTCACCCGGCGCGTGTCGACGTCGAACTGGAGGCCCGCCGCGCCCCGCCGTGCCAGTTGACCTGCCGCGGACCGGCCATGAGCTCGGCCCTGGTCTACGAGCTCACGTCGATCCGCGCAGTCTGAAGGTTCGCCCTCTCTGAAGGGCCTCAAGTGTCCGTTGCGCTATGGAGATGGCTCCGCTGCCGGGCTGCCTCCCCGGATTTCGGGGGTGCTGTTGCGAAGGCGTGGCAGCCCGGCGGGCGGAAATCTGGGCCGCCTTTTCTAGGCGGCCACGAGCTCGTCCTCGATGGCTTCGGCCGTGGCGTCAGCATTTTGGCGGGCCTCGTGCAGGTACCTGGCGTAGGCCGGAACCGTCAGGAAGCTGGGGAACGTGTCGCTGAGCGTGACTTCCTCGAAGATGTCGCGGGCGTCGGCGAAGCGGTCGCCGTCAAAGCGTTCCAGCCGGGCGAACTCCTCGTCCAGCATGTCCTCGACCCACTCCTTGGTGATGATCTCGCCGTGGTCCGTGATGGCCCGCGAGTAGATCCACTGCCACAGCTGCGAGCGGGAGATCTCCGCCGTGGCGGCGTCCTCCATCAGGTTGTGGATGGCCACTGCGCCGTTGCCGCGCAGCCAGGACTCGATGTAGCGGATGCCCACTTCGATGTTGTTCCGGATGCCCTGCTCGGTAATGGTGCCATGTGTGGCAGCAACGTTGATCAGGGCACGGTCGTCCGGGATGACGTCCTCACGCAGGCGGTCCAGCTGGTTGGGCCGGTCGCCGAGGACGCCGTCGAACACCTCGCGGCAGATCGGAACGAGGTCCGGGTGGGCCACCCAGGAGCCGTCAAAGCCGTCGGCGGCCTCGCGGGTCTTGTCAGCGCGGACCTTTTCGAAGGCGTTGGCATTGGCGGCCTCGTCCTTGCGGTTCGGAACAGCGGCAGCCATGCCCCCAATAGCCATGGCTCCCCGCTTGTGGCAGGCGCGCACCAGCTGCTCGGTGTAGGCGCGCATGAACGGCTGGGTCATGGTCACCTGGCCGCGGTCCGGCAGGACGAACCGGGGGCCGCGGGTGCGGAAGTTCTTGATCAGGGAGAAGATGTAGTCCCAGCGGCCGGCGTTCAGGCCGGCGGCGTGGTCCCGCAGTTCATAAAGGATCTCCTCCATCTCGAAGGCGGCGGTGATGGTCTCAATCAGCACGGTGGCGCGGATGGTGCCCTGCGGGATTCCGAGCAGGTCCTGGGCCAGGATGAAGATGTCATTCCACAGCCGGGCCTCGAGGTGGTTTTCGATCTTCGGCAGGTAGAAGTACGGGCCCTTGCCCTGGGCCAGCAGGCGGCGTGCGTTGTGGAAGAAGTACAGGCCGAAGTCCACGATGCCTCCGGCCACCGGGGCGCCGTCGATCAGCATGTGCTTCTCGGGCAGGTGCCAGCCGCGCGGCCGGACCACAATCGTGGGCAGTTCGTCCGCGGCGCGCAGCCTGTACTCCTTGCCCTCTGGGGAAGTGAAGTCGATCCGGCGCTCCAGCGCATCCGTGAGGTTCAGCTGGCCCTGGATGACGTTGCGCCAGGACGGCGTGGAAGAGTCCTCCATGTCCGCCAGCCACACCTTGGCGTCCGAGTTCAGGGCGTTGATGGTCATCTTCTTGTCCACCGGTCCGGTGATCTCCACGCGGCGGTCCTCCAGGCCGGGGGCCGGGGGAGCGACGCGCCAGTTCGGATCGTTGCGGACGGATTCGGTCTCGCGGAGGAACCGCGGGTCCTGGCCGCCGGCGATTTGATCCCGCCGTGCCCTGCGTGCCCGCAGCAGCTCCTCGCGCCGCCCGGCCGTGGCCTTGTGCAGCCTGGCGATGAAGGCCAGCGCATCCGGAGTGAGCACCTCGCCCTGCCGGCAAATAGGCTGCGCAGTCAGCGTGATCCCGTTGATAGTGAAGTTATCGATGAAGCTGTTCATTTCATTTGCTCCTTAAAGCAAGAAGGATGTTCGACGGCGAGCGGTGACGTACCTAAACAGGCGGTGAACTGGACATCCGGCAGCGTGCGTAAAAGGGGCCCTATGGCCGGCTTCGTCCTCGCCCAGCGAGGTAAGAAGCCGGCCATGGGGAATAGCACGCCGAGGATCGTCCGGTTTGCCGACGGACGCAAGACCTGCCGTCGGAAGTTGTTAGTGGAACTGGCCTTCTTCGGTGGATCCCACCAGGGCCAGGGTGGATGCGTTCGGGTTGAGCGCAGTGGCGATGTCGTCGAAGTAGCCGGTGCCGACTTCGCGCTGGTGCTTGGTTGCGGTGTAGCCGCGGGACTCGGAGGCGAATTCCTTCTCCTGCAGCTCGACGTAGGCGCTCATGCCTTCCCGGGCGTAGCCGTGGGCGAGGTCGAACATCGAGTAGTTCAGGGCGTGGAAGCCGGCCAGGGTGATGAACTGGAAGGTGAAGCCCATGGCGCCGAGTTCGCGCTGGAACTTGGCGATGGTGGCGTCGTCCAGGTGCTTGCGCCAGTTGAACGACGGGGAGCAGTTGTAGGAGAGCATCTGGTCGGGGAATTCGGCCTTGACGGCTTCGGCGAACTTGCGGGCCAGCTCCAGGTCGGGCGTCCCGGTTTCCATCCAGATGAGGTCCGAGTACGGGGCGTAGGCCTTGGCGCGGGCGATGCAGGGTTCGATGCCGTTGCGGACCTTGTAGAAGCCCTCCGGCGTGCGAACCGGCTGTCCCCCTTCGCGGAGGATGAATTCCTGGTCGCGCTCGTCGACGTCGGAAGTGATCAGGGTTGCCGCCTCGGCGTCGGTTCGGGCGATGACGACGGACGGGGTGCCGGCGACGTCGGCCGCCAGGCGGGCGGCATTCAGGGTGCGGACGTGCTGCTGGGTGGGGATGAGCACCTTGCCGCCGAGGTGGCCGCACTTCTTCTCCGAGGCGAGCTGGTCCTCCCAGTGAACGCCTGCGGCGCCGGCCTGGATCATGGACTTCATCAGCTCGTAGGCGTTGAGGGGTCCGCCGAAGCCGGCCTCGGCGTCGGCGACGATCGGCACCATCCAGTCCTCAAGTGTCTGGACGCCCTCGGAGAACTCGATCTGGTCAGCACGGAGCAGGGCGTTGTTGATACGGCGGACCACCGTGGGAACGGAGTTGGCAGGGTAGAGCGACTGGTCCGGGTAGGTGTGGCCGGAGTTGTTGGCATCTGCGGCGACCTGCCAGCCCGAAAGGTAGATGGCGCGGAGGCCCGCCTTGACCTGCTGCACTGCCTGGTTGCCGGTGAGGGCGCCCAGGGCGTTGGTGTACTGGCCGGTTTTGTGCTCCTCGGTGAGCTGCTTCCAGAGCTTCTCGGAGCCGCGGCGGGCCAACGTGTGCTCTTCGGAGACACGGCCGCGGAGGCGGACGACGTCGGAAGCTGAGTAGTCGCGGGTGACGCCTTCCCAGCGCGGGTTGGCAGCCCACTCGAGCTCCAGGGCGGCGGCCTGCGATGCTGTGTCCTGGGCGGACGGCTGCTGGGTGGGCTCAAATGCTGCAGTCATCGTTGTCTCCTTGTTTGCTACCCGGGTCATTCCGGGTGGTGGTTCCGGGCTGACCGGCCCTGCGCCTTTGCAGTTCCGGCCAGCTTCCGGAAGGCTGTTTCCTTCGTGACTCTTACTTTTCTGCACTTTCCAAATGCTTTCTAGAGCAAAATGCTGGAAAGAAATGCAGTTCTTCACGTATTCTTCAGAAATGTCGCCTTCAAGCTGGACCAGGGAAGTTTCGCAACCGCCGTCGTCGCCGCCAACCGCAGAACTGGACGTCATCGCGCTGGGCCGGCGGGTCCGTCACCTGCGCAAGCAGGCCGGCATGACGCTGGATGACCTGAGTGCCGCCGTCGGGACCGCGCCGAGCCAGCTGAGCCTCATCGAAAACGGCAAGCGGGAACCGAAACTCGGCCTGCTGCAGCACCTGGCCGGGGCGCTGAACGTCGGCATTGACCAGCTGCTCGGAGCCGAACCGCCCAGCCGCCGTGCGGGCCTGGAAATCGAGCTCGAACGCTACCAGCGCGGACCCCTCTACGAGTCCTTGAACCTGCCGAAAATCCGCATCAGCTCGCGGTTGCCGCTGGATGTCCTGGAGGCCCAGGTCGGGCTGCTGCAGGAGCTTGAACGCAAGATGAACGAGCAGGTTGCCACACCGGAAGAGGCCCGCCGGGCGAACGGTGAACTGCGCGCCATGATGCGGGAACGGGGAAACTACTTTCCGGAGTACGAGTCCGAGGCGCAGAAAGTGCTCAGAGAGGTCGGCTACACCACCGGACCACTGAGCCAGCACGTCATCGCAGACATCGCGGCGCACCTCGGATTCACCCTTCACCACGTGGGTGACCTGCCGCATTCCACGCGTTCGGTGACCGACTTGAAGAACCGCAAAATTTACCTGACGCAGGGCGAACGGCAGGACCACGATCCCCGGTCCGTGCTGCTGCAGGCCCTGGGCCATTACGTCCTGGGCCATGAAACCCCCCGCAACTACGGCGACTTCCTGGCCCAGCGGGTGGCCACGAACTATTTCGCCGCGGCCCTCCTGCTGCCGGAACAGGCCACCGTGGAATTTCTGCAGAAAGCCAAGGCCGCAAAGGAGATCGCGGTCGAGGACATCCGCGATGCCTTTGCGGTGTCCTACGAGACGGCCGCCCACCGCTTTACCAACCTGGCCACGAAGCATCTGGGCATCACCACGCATTTCCAGAAGACACACCAGAGCGGGATCATCTACAAGGCCTACGAGAACGACGGCGTGAACTTCCCGCAGGACCACACGGGTGCCATCGAGGGGCAGCCGTCCTGCAAGGCCTGGACCTCGCGTGCCGTGTTCGACGTGCCCGACAAATTCAGCGCCTACAGCCAGTACACGGACACGCCGTCGGGCACATACTGGTGCACTGCACGCACCGACCGGTCGGCGAACGGGCAGTTCTCGCTGAGCATCGGGGTTCCGTACCAGCACGTGAAATGGTTCCGCGGACGGGAGACGACGGCGCGGGCAACATCAAATTGCCCGGATCCCAACTGCTGCAAGCGGCCGCCTGCTTCGCTGACGTCGGAGTGGGCAGGCAACGCGTGGCCATCCGCGCGGGCGCACTCACACCTGCTCGCCGCCATGCCGCCCGGTGCCTTTCCCGGCGTGGACGAGACGGAGGTCTATACATTCCTGCAGGCGCACTCGGGGAATTAGGGCGGAGTGCCGGTCCCTCACTTTTGGCCGGGTCTTGACCGACGCTCCCGCAGTTCCTGCGGGTTTTCGGCGGACGCTCTCTCAGATTTGGACGCATTCGCTGTGACGCTCACGCACTGTTGCGGGACGACGGATGACCGTTGCCGGCCCGCTTTCGCGGCGGTCCTTGGGATAAGAACCTCGCGCTGAACAGTCCGTCAAAAAGAATGCAGCGCACAGTCTGGTAGTTTTCCGCGGTACCGGACCACCGCCCCGTATCCATCAGAAATTGCACGAATTCGAATAGCGAGCCGCAGAAAAAGACCGCAAATTTAGTATCACGCTCAATGAGCACTGCCACAAGCTCTACCAGATCTTCCGGCTCCACCGCGGTGACAGTGGCGGCGCCGTCGATTTCGGCATGCATGGAAAAGAACGCCTTCAGCTGCTTCAGGACGAGAGACACGTCGGAGATTACCGCGTGCTCCCTGTGCCAACACACGAAAGCGGGGATTAGGAAATTCAGTTCCTGAGCGCTTTGAAGCGACGCGAGAGCGGCTGCTCGATTTGAGCCATAAACCGGGGTGCCAGCATAGGGCCCGCTGATGGAGTTCCGTCTTGCCGGCTGGCGGCGGGATTTCTTAGCCAAGTCGATCCTCACTAGGGTCGGGCAACGGGCGGGATGCCGTTCCAGAAACGCTATGAGTGAAGAGCGCCGGGCTTCAACGCCGGCCAGGGCTATGTGGATATCGGGCCGAACCGCCCTGCCTGTGGCCGGAGACTGGAGCCGGAGACTGTGGCCGGAGATGAAGGCCAACTTGGAAGCGCCCAAAAGTGTGCAGCGAATCTAGCACCGGACTTGCTGCGCGTCCGGTGTCTTGAGGATACGCCGGGGCGCTGCAGGAAGTGAGGGAGCGTTGACCCGACACGTGCAGGAAGGGAGGGAGCGTTGGGTCAAAACGTGCGAAAGGTGAGGGAGGGAAACCGAGACCGAAACGACAACAAACCGTGACCGGACAGGCATCGATACTGTCGGACCCTGGTGCTTGACTGTGGACAGGCGAAGATTCCCTGACTGTGTTTTCCCTGACTGTGTTTCCGCTGACTGTCTGAGGACGGCGATGAAAAGGATTCGAGTGGCTAAATTGGTGGCGGCTTCGGCCGTGGCGGCCCTGACCGCATGCTCGGCGGCGCAGCCCGGGCTCTTGAAGGCCGACGGCGTTCCCCGCGACACCGTGGACGGGGCCGCGTACTCCGCCGAGCTGAAATCCCTGCGGGATTCGGCCCTGACGCTCGGGGAGGCACTGCTGGCCGACGGCGGCGACGCTGCCAACGGCAATGTGGTGGCATCGCCAGGCAGCCTGCTGATTGCGCTCGCCATGCTGCGTGCGGGGGCATCGGGCGGGACGGCCGCCGAGATGGATGCAGTCCTGCAGCTTCCCGTGGAACACCGCGACGAAGCCATGAACGCACTGCTTGCGTCCCTGGAAAAGTTCGACGGCGACCCCGGCTCTGTGGACGAAGCGAACCCGCCGCGAAAGCCGGTGATGCACCCGGCGAACGGCCTGTTTGTCGACGAGGGTGTCACCACCGGCGCCGCCTACCTGGACACGCTGGCCCGGCACTACGGCACAGGCGTGTATCCGGTGGACTTCAGTGATGAGGCGGCCACCAAGCCTGCCATCGATGCCTGGGTGGACAAGAACACAGGCGGCCGGATCAAGGAGGCTCCTGCGGAGTACGATCGCCGAAACACCTTCAGTGTCCTCAACGCGCTGTATTTCGCCGCCGCCTGGAATGCTCCGTTTGATCCGAACAACACCTCTGACCTGCCGTTCACCACAGCCGGGGGCAAGGAAGTCACGGCCCCCGCCATGCACAACCTGCTGCAGATGAAGTACGCGGAAGGCCGGGGCTGGCGCGGCGTGGACCTTCCGTATGCAGAGGGCTTCGTGATGCGGCTGGTCTTGCCTGGCGAAGGGGCCGGCAACGGAACGGGGCTGAGCGCGGAAACGTTGACGGACATCGCCGGAACCATGGATACCGCCCGGTTGCAAACCGTCCGGATCCAGCTGCCGCGGTGGGACCACAAGTGCACCTTCGACCTCCGCAAGGTCTTCGAATCGCTCGGCCTGCGGAAGACCCTCACTACCACCGAGGACTTCAACGCGATCCAGCCCAAGATGGCAATCACCCAGGCCGCGCAGGCGGCCAACATCACCGTCGCTGAGAAAGGAACCGTGGCCGCGGCCGTGACCCAGATCAATGGCATGGTCACCAGCGCGCCGCCGGAGCCGGATCGGACCATCGAGTTCGACAGGCCCTTCCACTATCAGGTTGTTCACGTCGAAACCGGACTGCCGCTGTTCATGGGCACCGTTGCGGATCCCCGCTGAGGGCAGGCTGCCGCCGTCGCCGCCTGCAAGGCTCGCCGCCTGCCGCCGTCGACACCTGCGTAGGCTAGCTGTATTACCCACGAAC